>JAHDGV010000558.1 GCA_020631655.1 Chloroflexota bacterium
TGGATAATGTCTCGCCAAAATCTCTCTAACCCGATCTTTCGCCACCTCTCGAATGTCTTTTGATCCAGCCTCCTCCCACTCGGCCGATGACTTACGATCTCCGATTTCCGGATACAAAAAATCGCTCGCCATCCGCTTGTACGTTTCCGGATGCCCCAAAAAATGCCCCTCCCCCCGCACAATTTCATCGATCATGTCAGTTGCCATCGTCACTTCGTCCACCTCAAACCGACTGAGCGACCGCATCACCCCACCCAACATGTCGTTGTCGATCACATAGCTCTCAAAAGCAACCGCCATCAGCCCCGCATGCATTCCGGCCGCCTGCGTAACCAAGTTTGATCCAGCCAAAGCCGCCATTGTCACCGTTGATCCTTTTTCATAACCGCTCTGTGCATCGGCCAGTTTGCTGTCGGTTGCTCCAGCAATACAAGAATTTGGCAGATCGTAATAGCCCGCCATCTGGGCGGAGGCAGCCATCACCAGCGCCTGTTCTCCGCTTCCTCCGCTCATCCCACCGGTCCGCAAATCTGTCACCATCGGCCGGACCCCCATGATGGCTTTGGCGTTTGGATTAATCAGCCACGCGAAAATCATTCCGGCCAAACTCTCGGCCGTGTTTTGCACAATCGCCCCAGCCAGCGTCACCGGCGTTGATGCCCCAACTTGGCTGAACACATTGCAGTGAACTGGAATGTCTCTCTTAACCGCTTCCACCATCACCCCGATCGAGTCGTCATGAAAGCGCAGTGGTGGCACCACATGATTGATATTGAGCGAAATAAACGGCCGGGCTTCAAACGCCTCGCGTGACCCCGCAATCAAATAACATAGCTCAGCCACCGGCTCCACATTGGCAGGCTCTGTGATGCTGGTGAAAACATGTTTCTGCGTTCCGGCCAAGGCGGCATAAGCCGTATTCAGATCCATTAAAAGGGAAGTTGGCATGTCCCGCGCTACTAGCGGCCGGCTAAAAAAGTGGATGTGATCAAGCGTGTCACACAATCGGGCCGCATCGTACAAATCTTGTAGCGTTGAATCACGGTATTTGCCCGTTTCAAGATCAAGTACTTGGGGGGCCGCACCGCCGGTCCCCAAATGGACCCGCTGGCCCGACAGTAATAAATCATGCTCAGCCGTTTGCCCGCATAACTCCCAGCCTCGCTTGTATTCAACCAAAAATCGATCAATCAGCTCGGCCGAAAAGCAAACTCGCCCCTCGTCCGTAACACATCCACCATTTGCTTTGATCGTTTCAATCACAATCGATGGGGCTTCACTCAGCCCCGTTTCGATTAGCACATGGCGTATCGCCGCATCTAATTTGGGCAGATCGTTTGGCAAGATTGGTTGGTAGCGGCCGCCCTGCGTCCCCGGCACGGCCGGATTGGCTTTTACTGTGGCTGATGGCTTTGGCGAAGCGCGTCTTTGCCTCCGCTTTCGGCCGGTTGCTTTTGGTTTGGGTCGGTCGGTTTCTTCGGTCATGTTCGGCCGAAAAGTTTACCTCACTTTGTTTTTTAGCGGGACAGCATGCGGTCACTACGCAAGAGCTTGAGCAGTTTCGGCCGCCCGTTTGCGAAAAGCAAGCCAGAACAGGGCCATGCCGATCACAGTCATGGTTGCACCAAACAAAAACAGTTCGCGATATCCGTACCACGCAATAATGTAGCCGCCTACAAATGATGCGGTTCCAAAGCCTGCACCAATCGCCATTTCTCCCGCCCCCGAAATGAGACTCCGCTGTTTTTCAGACACCTGCGACATCGTAAAGGTCAAAAACGAAAGATAGCGCCAGCCCCCCATACTATTGATGGCGATCAACGATCCAGCGGCAACGGGCCAAAACGGGATCAGGGCCATCGGAATGAGCAACATGGCAATAAGCCCCAAGGCGATAAAGACAAAATTAAAGCTACCAAAACGGCGCATCATCCACGGAATGGTGAGGGACATGGGAACACCCATCAAGCGGCCGAAACCGCTAATGAATCCGATCCGGCCGGTTGGCAAATTCAACGCATCATCAAAATAAACGTTTGAAAAAGTCAGCACGACTCCCACACCACTTGTTTGCACCGCACGAATTACAATGATTAATACGACAAGCCCGATAATCGGCCGGATGGCGCCCCATCCCGAAAGCGTTGGCTCCGTTAAATCAGTTGACTCAGCATCAACAACCTCGGCTTCCGTAATAAACATGGTGGCAAAAATTGCGGGGACGACGACCAAAGTCGCGGTTAGCATCGCCACTTGAAACGGCCAAGGATCAGATAAAGGCACATCCAATAGTCGGCCGACATATTCGGGTAACAGTCCACCAATCCAGCTGCCCAAAAACGCCGCCAGCGAAAACGAAGCCATCGTAGCCGACATGATTCGGCTGTGCCATACGGGAGCAGTAATCTCCATTGAAAAAGGCATTTGATGCACGAAGTAACAGCTCAAGCCAATCATCGCCAAGATGCGGAATGCCACAAGCCAAACGGACGGGTCGGCCGCAACCAGCGGGACCAGCGGCAACCCAAGGTTCCCAATCACTGAAAGTATGAGCCCGATTTGCAACATTTTACGGCTACTGAAACGGGTAACAGCGCCAATAGGCAGACTGACCAAAGCAAACACATAAAGCCCGGCCGAGTTAAGCGTGCCGATAAACTCTGTTCCATATCCAAGCCGAAGCAATAGCAGATTCAGCAGAACGGCGCTTACCCCTTCTACCGCAATCCCATACGAAAGAACTGTAAACATAAACAGCTTGACGTTTCGGGGTGCATTTCGAGCCTGATTCCAAATTTTTGAGAGTCTTTCCATTGGGTTATATAAAATAAAAAAGTCACACCTTGCCTACTTGGTGCGACTTATTTAAGGGTACCCTAATCTGATAATTAAACGATTGAACTTATCAACTCATATTAACCTGAGTTCGGAGTTTCAAAATAGGTTCGGACTCCCTGTCATTTGGCCCAAAGAACTGACGCCTTGCCAAGATTAACAGGCCAATGACTGGGAGTTCTGCACGAAACTCCCAGTCACCGACCGATTTTTCCCGATCACAAGTTATCCCTATCGGTCATG
>JAHDGV010000559.1 GCA_020631655.1 Chloroflexota bacterium
AAAGTCGCATTTCGTATTATCAAACTATGCCAAACGATTTATCGGAAACAACACGACAAAAACTGAGCCAAGTTAAACTCGAATTTGTAACGGGGGGATGCGGTTTTGTCGGCCGTCACTTGTGCCATCGCCTGCTAGAACTGGGTCACAGCCTTTTGATCATCGATGATCTTTCAACCGGCGTTGATCCGTTGGGATGGCTGGGTGGCACGTTTAAGCCAATCGAAACCGTGAGTGGGTTAGCCATCTACCAAAATGAAGCGGACCAGCTGGTTTTGTTCGGCAAAAGCGACCTGAGCGCCTGGTTGTTAAACGCTTGGCCTTCTATTAAAGAAGAGAGCGACATGCAATTCGGCCGGATTTTTCATCTGGCGTCTGTTGTGGGTGGGCGGGCCAAAATCGAAAACGACCCGATGGCGGTGGCCATTGACCTCGCCATCGACGCCACATTTTACCGCTGGGCGGTGCAAGAAATCGGCCGGCTTGAGCATGTGATGTACGCCAGCTCCAGCGCCGCTTATCCGGTCCATCATCAGGGTGTTGACGGAGCGGTCGCTTTAAAAGAAGAGATGATCTCTTTCGATAGTAACCTAGGGCAACCGGACATGACCTACGGCTGGAGCAAAATGACGGGTGAATATCTGGGCCGCTTGGCCCACCAGGTGTACGGGCTGTCTGTCTCCTGCATCCGGCCGTTTTCTGGGTACGGTGGTGATCAAGATCAAACTTATCCGATTCCGGCCATTGCTGGCCGGGTGGCCCGTGGTGAAGACCCGCTAATTGTCTGGGGAACTGGCCAGCAGGGACGAGACTTTATCCACATCGACGACTGTATTACCGGCATGTTGCTGGCAACACAAAAAATAAAAGATGGGAGCGGGGTTAACTTGGGGACCGGTATTTTGACCAACTTTCTGCAAGTGGCCGCTTTGTTCGCCGACATCAAAGGGTACAGCCCCAAAATCACCCCGCTGGTTGATAAACCGATGGGGGTCAACTCACGGTATGCGGACCCAACCGTGATGCAAGCGACGCTCGATTGGTTCCCACCGATTACGTTGCGTGAGGGGTTTACCCGAGTCTTAGCTGTGCAACAAGCAAATCTTGATAAAGGTGGGTCGGATCATTGACGCTCAAGATTCTCTTTGTTAATTTGAATCTGGCTTGGAAAGGAGGGGGGACGTTCTACCGAGCCTTGGGCTTTGCAGAGCGGTTGGTGGCCAAAGGGCACGAGGTGACGCTGATGTCTACATCACCCGAAAATCGCTGGCAATTTAGCGAGAGTGAGCACAATGGGGTGCGGATTGTTGAAACGCCGTCTGTGCTGTTTGGCAAGTTGCGCAGTGGTTGGGACCCGTATGAAACGTGGCGGCGCATGAGTTGGATCAGTGATCATCAGTTTGATTTGGTGCATGGGTTCGAGTCTCGGCCGAATGTGATTTACCCTACGCTGTTTACCCAACGTCGCCATAACGCCACCGTCTGCCTCGACTGGTGTGATTGGTTCGGCCGTGGCGGCGCAATTGAAGAGCGGAGCAAAATGATTCAGCTGGTGCTGGCCCCGTTTGAAAACTATTTTGAAGAAAACTTTAGAGCCCGAGCCGACGGAACCACCACCATTAATTCCCAACTGCGTGATCGGGCGGTGGGATTGGGCATTAAACCGGCCGACATCATGTGGTTGCCCAACGGGGCAGAGACCGACAAGATTCAGCCGCTAGACAAAATCGAGAGCCGAAAAAAGCTGGGTATGGATCTCGAAAGGCCGATCATCGGTCATTTGGGCCACGTTTGGGACAGCGACGAACGGCTGATGAAAGACAGCTTTGACGCACTTAAAAAAGAGATTCCCAGCGTGCAACTGTTGCTGTTTGGCAATAGCAAAACCAGCTTGTTTGATGGGGATATTCAGACGGGACATGCGATCAAAGCCGGATTTATTCCGCCCGAACAGCTCAGTATCTATCTCTCGGCCGCAGACCTGCACTGGATTATTCAGCAAGACACCGTCACCAATCGGGGGCGCTGGTCGATGAAGCTGAATGACTACATGTCGAGCGGTCGGCCGATTGTGTTTACCGGCATCGGGGATTCAAAACGGCTGTTTACCGAAGAGTATCCGATTGGGAAGCTGGCATTGCCCGAGGCGAACAGCATCGCCCAAACAACGGCCGATCTTCTGCGCGACCCGATCCAGCGAGAAATTTTTGGCAACAACGGCCGTCACCAGATCGAAACAACCTTTGCATGGGAGATTGTCACTGATCGGCTCGAGGCGTTTTATTTGGAGACCATCGCCAAAAAACGGAGGCGAGACGCATGACACAATCGGCTCCGTTGGTGGGGATTGTCACCGCCGTTTGGAACCAGCTCGACGTGACGCTGGAGTTCTTGGCATCTGTTAAAAAGCTCGATTACCCCAACACAAAACTGTTTGTGGTTGATAACGGCAGTCATGAGCAAATTGTTGCTCCCATCGAGGCGGCCTATCCCGGTGTACAGATCACTCAGCTTCCCCAAAACGTTGGCTTCTCGGCCGGGTTTAATGTGGGGATTGAGCAATCACTGGCGGCCGGGTGTGATTATGTTTTGGTCATAAATAATGACACGATTCTAGAGCCATCGAGTCTGAGCAAACTGGTAGCCAAGGCCCGGGCGGTGGCAAAGCCGGGTCTCATCACCCCCAAAATTTATTATTTAGAAGAGCCTAATCGCATTTGGCACTTTGGCGGACAGATGACCAATCTGCTGTTGGAGGTGACTGAGGATGGTGTGAATCAGACTGACCGTGGTCAGTTTGACCACTGGGACACGGTTGATTTTGCCCCGCTGTGTGCGGCTCTGATTCCGGCCGAGGCGTTTCGTGACATCGGGCTGTTTGATGAAGAGTTCTTTCTATTTTACGAAGATATGGATTTTTCTTTGCGTCTGCGTCAGGCCGGGTATAGCCTCCATTTAGTGCCGGATGCCCACATCTGGCACGCAGTCTCGACCAGTAGTGGCGGCCAATATGCGCCGCTTGAACGGTATTGGATGGCGCAGGGGAGCGGCCGATATTTTCGAAAACACGGCCG
>JAHDGV010000560.1 GCA_020631655.1 Chloroflexota bacterium
TTCTTGAGCAAATTCTATGGCGCAAAGTTGATGATTCTAAAATGCGCTGGCTGATGACTAAGATTATGCAGAGCGGTGCGCAGGTGCTAAAAGATGAATATGACATGCACTATTTTGCAGGGGATGATCTGCTGGCTGTGAATCGTCCTCGTGGCCTGCCAATAGGTAATTTAACCAGTCAATTTTGGGCCAACTGCTATCTTAATCATTTTGACCACTTTATTAAACAAGGGCTACGTTGCCCCGCCTATGTCCGCTTTGTTGACGACTTTTTGCTATTTGGTAATAGCAAGAAAGATTTGTGGAACTGGAAAAACCAACTTGTCGAGCGTTTAGCCCAATTACGTCTTACGATTCACCCCGGTGCCCATCCCCGGCCAGTCACAGAAGGAATTCCATTTTTGGGCTTTATCGTGTTTCCTCAGCATCGGCGCTTAAAATCAAGGCGAGGACATGCCTTTCGGCGTAAATTTAATCGTTTGATCTGCGAATATCAACAAGGTCTAATCTCTCTAGAAACGCTTGACCGCAGTGTGCAAGGTTGGGTTAACCACACCCGGTACGGCAACACGGTAGGCTTACGCAAAGCGATTTTGTCTAGCAAAAATCTGCAAGGTAGATCATTTTTGACAACAGCTGAAAACTAAGGGAACATATCAAAACAATCTGCTTCATCTTACCCAAAGGGAAACCGGCAAATGGACCAAAATAGCGAAGAATACCAGAAACTTTTAACCGCCTTAGACATGGGGCTTATCGACGAAAAGCAGTTCACTCAATTAACCCAATCTTCTGATTCCTCTCAAACTCAAAACGACTACAAAGTTGGAAATGTCGGCAACAACAGTGACATTGTTCAAGGGGATGGCTCTACGATCAATAAGCCCACCTACGTCTACCAAGATGGAAAACAGGTTATTACCCCTGAACAAGCCCTCGAAAACTACCTACACGACCTCAACCGCACCTGCAACAGCCTCGCCCTTGTCGAAGACCGTAGCGAAAGCAACGCCATTCGCCTAAGCGAAGTCTATATCGCCCTTGATACCAAATCGACCAAAAAAATCACAGTCAAAGAGAAAAAACTTGGGCAAGAAAAAGAAGAAGAGGTTGAAAAAGAAGTCCCGTTACCCGCCCTCGAAGCGTTGGCCAAACACAAACGCATCGTCTTTTTAGGTGGTCCAGGCAGTGGAAAAAGCAGCTTTGTGCGTCATCTAGCAGGTCATGCAGCCCGCAATTTACTGGCTAACCCTACAGATGAGGGCCGTTTTCCCATCCTAATCGACCTGCGCCGCATTACCCCAAGGTTGACCAACCACAATTTTGATGAGCTAAACCAAGCTGAAACCAAGCAGGTGTTGCTCACTGTTTTTGGAGATCAGCTAAATCAACAGCTCACAAACGGCAAAGCGGTCACTTTGAGTCAAGAGGTTGAAGATCGGCTACGAGCTGGAAACGTGCTGCTCATTTTTGATGGCTTAGACGAGGTCGCTAAAAAGAGCCGCCCCCTCATTCGGAATCTGGTACGGGTTGTCGATAACCACTATCGACAACTCGCTCAAATTATTGTGACCTGCCGCATCCGTTCGTGGGAAGCGGGACTATTGCCAGAAATCTATCAGCCGTTTGAATTGGCCCCTTTTACTCCTGAGCAAATCGGGGCTTTTGTCGGCAACTGGTATCAAAGCTTGGCGAAAAGAGGGCGTTATACTGAAGATGAAGCGAAAGCACACGGTGAAGATTTAACCCAGGCGGCCGCGGGTAACAAGCTCATCCAGCTAGGCTCTATACCGCTTCTGCTCACCAACATGGCCCTGATCCATCAGGAAAAGAAAAAGCTGCCTGACCAACGTGTCGAACTGTTTCGCGAGACAGTCATGCTGCTCATTCACCGCTGGCAAGAAACCAGCGCAGACAAATTAGGGCAGGTCGTTTCGGCCGAACTAGCCGACATTTTGGAGACTGAGCGCAGAATCCGGCCGATTATGGAACGGATCGCATACGAACTTCACAAACGACAGAAGAACCAAGAAAATGCCAAATTTCCCGAAGGCAAACTCTTTGTTCTACTTAAACGAGATGATATGTTAGGTTCGGCCGCCCTAGCTGAAGAATTTTTGGCCTACGTAGACCTGAGAGCCGGTATTTTGGTCGGGGAAGGAGAAACGAGCGACACAGAAGCTGAATATGATTTTCCCCATCGTCAGTTCCAAGAGTATCTGTGTGGCTGCCACATTTTTGCTGAGCATTGGCAAGTGCCGATAAAATTAGCAGAGCTTGCTCAAGATGGGGACTATTGGGCCGAGGTTGTAGAAATCGGGGCAGAAGAACTTTTCTATAACGGTGCCAGTTTCGGGAAGTCCAGCCTGCTCACCCTTTCCTATCAGCTTAGCGGCCCCAATGAACCCGATAACGAAGTCAGTCGCCGCCTAACCCTATGGTCAGCTATGATGGCCAACATTCCCAAACTGACCGAAGTAGAAGAAGACACAAGGCCGACTGACAGTGGCAACGCTTATTTAGACCGCCTGCGCCCCCGCTTGGTTGATTTGCTCACAAGCGATCTTCCCCTGCGAGAACGAGCGGCTGCCGGGCGCTATTTGGCCCAATTAGGCGACCCACGCACCGAGCTAACAACGCTCGATCATATGCGCTTGTGCCATGTGCCTCCTGGCGATTTTTGGATGGGGGGGCCCAGCCCAAATTTCGAGCAAAAAATCTACCTACATAAAGGTTTAACCTACCCTTATTGGATGGGGCAACAGCCGATTACCAATGGCCAGTACAACCAATTTGTGCAGGCTGGTGACCAAGGTGGCTATGCTCAAGAAAAATATTGGCAACCGGCCATACAAGCTGGTTTGTGGAAAGAAGGGCTGTATCTAGATCAAAATCAACCAAGACGATTTGGAGGCCATTTTGATTTAGACAATCATCCGGTTGTCGGAGTGAGCTGGTTTGAGGCTATGGCGTTCTGCCATTGGTTAACCGATCAGTGGCACGCGAAAAATCTGATCCCAAAAGATTGGGCCGTCATCCTACCCAGTGAAGCGGAGTGGGAAAAAGCGGCCCG
>JAHDGV010000561.1 GCA_020631655.1 Chloroflexota bacterium
GTGTAGTACCCATCCGCAACCAATTGATTGGTCCACTCAATTTCATTTTCAACCGTCACATCGATGACTTCTTGGATGTCAACGTTGGCTTCCTCTGCTAAAACGACCAGGCTTTCTCTATTTTTAATATAACGTTGCTCAAATTCAGCTTCAGTCATACCTAAGACTTCTGCAACACCATCATACGGGTTATCAAACGCTACGCATTTAAAGAACTCACAATTGATGATATCTCCACCTGCTCCATCAAGTTGATCAAGAGCGGTTTCGCGTGCCTTAACCCGTTGCCAGCCAACGGCTAAAAAGATGATCAAGACGGCCGAAATAACCAATAAAATAGTCTTTGTGGGATTTAATCGTTTCATAGCTTTCCTCAAAATATGCGTCTCATAGTTGTTTAACTGCCAATAGGCTTAAGAAGTTCCAATTTCTGGAGAAACTGCGTTTGGTGAGTAACTGCTCAAAAGCCTAATAAATCCTACTGTAGTGGAACATTGTGACAGAAATTAGACAAAAACCGGGAATGCTTTTTGCGTTGCCTGAAAAATAAAGTGGGACTATGATGAGTTAAACAAGGAGAACAAAAACATGGAATATACACGTTTAGGCAACACCGGACTGAAAGTGTCCAAAATCTGTTTGGGGATGATGACCTACGGATCAACCGATTGGCGTGAGTGGGTCTTGGGAGAAGAAGACTGCAACGCCCATGTTAAGCGAGCACTCGAATTAGGCATCAACTTTTTTGATACGGCCAATGTTTATTCAACCGGGGTGAGTGAGGAGATGACCGGCCGGGCGTTGAAAAAACATGCCAAGCGAGAAGAGGTTGTACTGGCAACAAAGGTTAACGGCCGTATGGGTGAGGGGGTAAACAATGCTGGACTATCTCGCAAACATATTATGGATCAGGTTGATGCCTCTCTGCGTCGTTTAGATACTGACTACATCGACCTATACCAAATTCACCGTTGGAGCTATGAGACGCCGATCGAAGAGACTTTGGAAGCGCTGAACGATGTCGTACGGGCTGGCAAAGTCCGCTATATCGGTGCATCAAGCATGTTTGCGTGGCAGTTTATGAAGGCTTTGAGCATTCAAGAAGCACGCGGCTGGGCAAAGTTCGTTTCGATGCAGAATCACTACAACTTGGTTTATCGGGAAGAGGAGCGGGAGATGTTGCCCTTGTGCGAAGATCAAGGGATCGGGGTGATTCCGTGGAGCCCCTTGGCACGCGGGATGGTGACTGGCTCACGGACCCGTGAAGGCAAAAAGACCAAGCGGGCACAAACTGATCCGTTTGGGGATCGCCTCTACGGCCGAGAAAGTGACTTTAATGTAGGCGAGGCTTGTAGCAAAGTCGCGGCCGAGCGTGGCGATAGCGCGGCGCAAGTGGCCTTGGCGTGGTTGCTGAGCAAACCGGCCGTAAGTGCCCCCATCATTGGAACAACGAAGTTGGAGCATTTGGAAGATGCGGTGGGGGCGGTTGATGTGGAACTGTCGGCCGAAGAGATTGCTATGCTCGAGGCTCCGTATGAGGTGCATCCCGTTTTGGGGCATTCGTAAAACGTGCCGCGGAGCCTTGAGCGTGTGGGTTTATCACGGCCGGAAGAGTTAAATTTATAACGCTTCCGGCCATATTCTTGACATTATTGGCTCAAATCGACCTTGTGTACAATTTCTCGAATGACGAAGTTTTGATCTTCAAGCAAACTGTCAATATCCTCTTCGTTGAGTGCTCCAAGAGCAGTCAAGTTGTTAAGAATACCAGCTTGGACTAAAGATAATGCATCAACCACTCGTTGTGGGTCTACATTATGTTCATTTGCAACTTCTGCAATTTTTTTGCCTTTATTTAATTCTTGAGTCAATAA
This sequence comes from Chloroflexota bacterium, assembly GCA_020631655.1. Classification (GTDB taxonomy): domain Bacteria; phylum Chloroflexota; class Anaerolineae; order Promineifilales; family Promineifilaceae; genus WTJY01. The sequence continues at coordinate 1,875 of JAHDGV010000561.1, forward strand.
ATCCCCGCTTATGCCGATCGCGTGGGCGCTGGAGGAAATAACAACTTCCCGATTGAGATTTCGTGGTTGTACTCCAAGACTGGTGTTAAGGATTTCCTCCAAATCACTAGTATCTGTCTTGTCTGGTATTTGTCTTGCGTTGCGGACGGGCAATACACCAAGACTCCAAAATTCGTCATAAAAACCTTCTTCGTAGATTACTTGCTCTGCAAATTGGGCCGCATTAATTCGCTCAAACTCAGCCATCGTTTCATCGATTACTCCATATTTTAGTTTAGCCTCAATATGATCTAATTCAGTTTGGAGAAGTAGTTGATAGACCATGTCTGGATCTATCCCGTTTAATTGAGCCACGTCGGCCGGTGTTTGCCCTAACTCAACGGCATCCGCTAAGTCTGGATAGTAAATGCCAATTATTTTTGCCGAGAAAACAAAGGGATCTTGATAAGGGCTTTTTACATGGAGGGTCACTTGGCCGACCGCCTCTCCTTTTGTTATTTGTCCTTCCAATTCTGTGTAATATCGATCAGCAACCAATTGATCCACCCAAGCAATTTCATTGGCAACTAAAAGATCGATAACGCGCTGGATATCTACCCCTGCTTCATAAGCCAGATCAGTTAGTTCTTCATTCCCATAATGATAGCGCTCCTCAAGATCGTTTTCAGACATCCCAAGTAGCTCTGCAACCCCTTCATATGGATTATCGAATACGACACATTTACCGAAGGAACACCTCACGGTATCTCCACCGACCCAATCCAACTTTACAAGAGTCGTCATCGCCCAGACGCTCTGCCAGTTCATCGCCAATAAAATGATGATCGAAAATAAGATCGAACGTCGGATTGTTTTTTTAGAGATTAATTGTTTCATTTGTTCCCACCCAATTATTATTTTTATTGATTTGCACAGCTCATCTGCTAAACGGTACATAAGCTAATCAACGAATGTGACAGAAATTCGACAACTATTGGTAAGAAATAATTAGCCTATGTGGATTACGAAATCTCTTCCGACTTTTGGGATTAGCCTAAAAGTCCTTATGGAATTGCTTTGGTCGATTTATGGTGGTGTAGAACGGCAACCCGCTTTAGGCTACCCATAAAAAAAGGCCAAGCCGGGTTCCCATCCCAGCTTGGCCAAGGCTATACAACAAAAGGAGACATCAATGGCGATTGATG
>JAHDGV010000078.1 GCA_020631655.1 Chloroflexota bacterium
TCAAATACTGGGACGTGGTGAATGAAGCGATTGACGAAGACACCAACCAGATGCGAAAGACTTTTTGGCTCGAAACAATCGGCCCAGAGTTTGTCGATATCGCCTTTGAGGCGGCACACGCGGCCGATCCCGATGCGATTTTGATCTACAACGACTACGGCAACAGCCACATCAATCCAAAATCAGATGCGATTTACGAGATGGTTTCAGGCATGGTGGAGCGTGGCGTCCCGATTCATGGCGTTGCGTTTCAACTCCACATCTCGACCCATTTACCGTTTGATATTGAGAGCATTCGAGCCAACATGGACCGCTTTGCAGCGTTGGGATTGGTGGTCCAATTCTCTGAAATTGATGTCCGTATTTGGCGCAATACCCGTGCGTTGCCCAACCGGCTGGTGATCCAAGGAAAACGGTATCATGACCTAATGGAGCTGTGCCTAGAACACCCTGCTTGCGACACCTACCAAACGTGGGGAATCACCGACAAATATACGTGGGTCTATGACTTTTTCGGGGGGGATTATCCACAAGAGGCACCGCTACCGTGGGATGCGAACTACAATCCTAAACCGGCCTACTATGGCCTGATTAAGGCGATGAGCGTTGAAGATGATCCACCTGTGGAAATAACCCCGACCCCATCAGCAACTCCCACGACCGAGCCGAGTGAACCGGCCGGAGAGGTATATACGTTTATTCCATTTGTGCGGTAAACACCCGAGGAAAACCGCCTGTGGGAGCCTATTTCGGCCGGTTATCGTTTTTTCTGCAACCAAATTCGCCAATCGGTTAAACTATCAACAGGGCAAACTGCTCTTTTTGAATCCGGCCGAATCATTTCAACGTACCTCACAACATCATGAAAAAACTGATCCTCCCCACCCTCATTCTGATTCTTTCCAGTGGTTTTGCCTTTGCATTCCCCCCATCTGCCCCACAAGAAACGCAAGCATTTGCGCACGACTTTCTCGGCACATTCCAAGCCATCACCTACACAGACAGCAACGGCAACATTCAGCGTTTGGAATACGATGGGGATGTGTGGCAAACGGTTCAGCTGACAGATGACGGCTCGGCCGCAGGTAATCCGGTCCCGTTTGACAACGGTGTACCCAACATCGTTTACCGAGACGCAAACGGCAACCTGCAACTGCTCACCCAAGTTGGATCAGGCTGGGAACAGCGGCAAATCACTGAGGGAACGGCCGAAGCTGCCAAGAGCGACCCAACCATCTACGAATTTGGCACCATCCACATTATTTATCAAGGGTTGGATGATCAGGTTCATGATCTATTGTTGGATGGGGATGAGCAAACACATTTTGTAACGACGGGGGGCGAGGCACAAAAAATCGCAGGGGTTCCCACCGGATTTGAGAGAAACGGAGAACAACACATCGTCTATCGGCTCCAGAGCGGCCACATCAACCACATGCGCTACGATGGCTCAAATTGGGTGCACAACCAGATCAGCGACCCGGCCGATCCTTTGCCGGTTGGTGATCCAAAAGTCCATTTTTGGGGCACACAGCATCTGGTGTATCGGGCAGATGACAACCAGCTACATGAACTGGTTTTAGACGGGACAACTTGGACCCATTATCAACTCACGTTTGGCACGGCCCAGCAGGCAACGGGTGGACACGTTGGGTTTGGCACCGAATTTGATGGGGCTAGCCAAGTCATCGTTTATCGAGGATCAGAGGGGCAAATCCACACGCTCATTTTTGATGGAGATATGTGGAATCATGCGGCCTTTGACACTGACTTTGCACCGGCCGCCGCGGCCGACTCTGGCTTTAGCGTTCATCGATCCGGTGCTTTCCACATTGTGTACCGCACCGAAGATAACAAGCTCCAAGAGCTGGTCTTTTCGAGCAGCGGTTGGGAATCATATCAGCCAATTTTTCAACAAACGGGCGATGTGAACGGTTCCCCGGCCGGTTATGCCCACATCGCAACCACCAATCTGCCCCCTACCGTCCCTTTGCGTGACTTGGCCGACGCGCGCGGCATCGAAATTGGTCCGGCCGTGAATCGGTTTGCATTTGACACCGACGAAAACTACAGGCCGGTATTGGCTGAGCAATTTAATATTCTTACCGGCGAAAACATTTTTAAGTTTGGCCCCATCCACCCAGAGCCAGACGTTTACGACTTTGAAAAAACCGATGAGCTCGTCCAATTTGCTGAGGACAACAACATGGTTGTTCGTGGACACACCTTTGTGTGGGAAAATCAGCTCCCAACTTGGTTAGAAGATGGAACGTGGACCCAACAAGAGGCGATCGACATCATGGAAGATCATATCGCTACGGTCGGCGGCCGGTATGCGGGCCGCATCAAATATTGGGATGTGGTAAACGAGGCGATGGATGACGGTACGGGTGAGCTCCGGCCGAATTTCTGGCTCAACAACGTTGGGGCGAGCTATTTGGACATCGCCTTTCGCGCCGCAAGTGAAGCCGATCCTGACGCAATTTTGCTGTACAACGACTACTCGATTTCTGAGGTCAACCAAAAATCAACAGCGATTTATGACATGATCGTCGGGATGCAGGCACGTGGGGTGCCGATTGACGCCATCGGCTTTCAGCTCCACATCACCACAGACAACCCACCGGATCTAACCAGTGTGCGGGCCAACATGGACCGCTTTGCCGCATTGGGGCTTGACGTGCATTTTACGGAGATCGATATTCGCATCTTAAACGGATTTGAAGCCCGGCCGAATAAGGCTGTTCTTCAGGCACAGCTCTATCGGGATTTGTTAGAACTGTGCATCGACCATCCGGCCTGTAGCACCTATCAAATGTGGGGGTTCACAGATGCTCACACGTGGGTCTACGACTTTTTTGGTGGTCAGTATCCTATCGAAGCACCTCTTCCGTTTGATCCAGATTATCGGCCGAAGTTGGCTTATTTTGGGCTGGTTGATGCATTGGCTCCCAATCATTCAATTGCGTATCTGCCCGCGGTCCAGCATCGTTGAGTACGTGTAGGGGTCAACGCCATCGGGTTGCATACGCATCAACTTAAGCAAAAAGTGTTTTTTTACCTTGTTCATGTCCCTACGTAGATGATTACTTTTTAATCATCGGGCGAGTTAATCGCAACAAGTAACGTGCTTCCTTTCGGTTTTTCGGCGATTATCTGCGCCCCTACAACATGCGCACAACTGTAAGGGCGCAGATAATCGCTGGGCGAACATGGTTTTGAATGTTGTTGGCGCGATTAACTCGCCCGATGTTCGCTTTGAGACTATTTAGAAGGAAACGAACGATGGTAATGCATGGGTGCAATTCTTAAGTTGATGCCTATGGCGTCGCCGCTACTTCAAGACTCTGTAAATGCTGACTTGGTTTTCTTCATCCTCAAACACTTTTTCATACCGGCCGCTGTTTTGGTCAAGATGCGGCACCAAAAAGTTGACGTATTCCCCTTCTATTTTCAGTTCTCCCGTGCTCCAATCGGTTAATCCCGGCTGGATCACCACATAATCGATGTTTCGATTTGACAAGAACAGATCAATCTCATCAGCCGCAAAATTACCCGGCAAATAGTCTGTCTGTCGCCGTGCGTACAAATATGTTGGCTCAGGATAATTGACTGAAACAATCGCATCTTCGGCCGTGTTTGTTTGCAGCCAATCCCCAGCAATTGAGTAGTCAACAACCAAATCACGCACTGGATTCCCGATCTCGTTAGCATGGCGCGCGGCATAGGTGATGAGGATTAAAACCGTCACACCGATCAATGCGGTTCGGCCGATTTTTGGCCGTTCTCCGGCTGGGCTTGTGGGCCACATGCGGCCGATAGCCCAGTTTAGAAACGTCACCAAATAAAAGCTAAAAAACGGAATCATTGGCACAAGCTGACGTTGCTGAATCTCAGAAATGTAGGCCGTCCACATGTAAAAAATAGCGGCGAAAAACAAAACGTATAGCTCGCTCAACTGCCATTCTTTCAGCCGCAATCCGTACCCCACAATCACGCACAACAGCATCAGAACGGCACCAATCCCCCGAACTTGTTCAAAGAACGGGATAAAACTCAAGCTGAGATCAAACACCGGCACAATCGTTGCACCGATTAGTGGATAATCGAACTGGGGCAAGAATTTCCAAACCTGTAGGTAGTTTAAAATCTCACCCGATAAAAACTCAACATGCCCCTGATATGTTGGGGAAAGCAGGTAGACGGTGCCAAATCCGTTGGGAGCAAAGATCAGCATCAGCACACCCAACAGCACGAGCCCTGACAAGGCCAATGCAACCGGCTTCCAATGCTTTTTGGGGATGAGGCCAATCACGGCCGTGGCTAAAATCGAGATGCCCAAGGTGCGAACCAACGTGGCAAAAAACGCAACGGCCACAATCACAATGGCTAATTGCCATCTGGCTGATTGGGCCACATAGTAGTCCAGCAAAACGAGAACGAGCAGGCTAAAAAACAGGTAAGCTGGCTCTGACATAACCGTTCCGGCCGAGCCAACAAAAAATGGATTGAGTGCAAACAATCCTAAAAATAGCCAGCGCTGGAGTTGATCCAGCCGCGGCCTAAACAGCAAATCGGCCAAGACAATAGACCCGAGGGAAAATGCGAGTGCAAGCAATCGGGGCAATAACAAATTTCCCGGCGCAACGGCCGCCAGCGGAGCCAATAGCAAAGGCCAGCCGGGTGGAAAAGCTTGTTCAACCGGAGCGGCCGGAAAATTAATCAGCCGATATCCGTCTCCGTTGGCCAAACTTTCTGCCAAAATCAAATAGTGAGCATCATCAAAAAAGGTCCCCACTGGGATCGAATTAAAACGCAACAACGATGCAACGGCGCACAGGGCCAGTGCAATAAGCATCGGTCGGTAATCAGTTTGGGTAGATGGCTTCGATCGGTTAATCAAATTTGCTCTTATTGATTGTCCAAAATGTTGGCTCAAAATCGGAAAATATGTGATAGTTCAATTCAAGATCGGTCCTGAATTCCTCCCCATTGGCTGGTCGCTTTCCACACTTCCTATATCATTCTACAAACCAACCTAAGCTATGGCAGATGAAACTGTGTGAAAATGTCCTATTCCATTAGTCCTCCAGTACCTCTGTAACACATATGACCCAATCAAAATCTCAGCTCAGCGATCCTGAAATTCAAGCTATCGTAGGCGGATATCACGGAAATCCATTTTCGGTTCTTGGCCCCCGTTTATCTGACAACAAACTGACAATCCGTTTGTTCCAACCGTTTGCGGCCGAAGCTGAGGTGGTGTTTGCTAAAGGCAAACCGCAAAAAATGAAGCTGATTGATAAAACGGGTCTGTTCGAATGCACAAAACGGAGCACGGCGAAAAACATCCCTGAGTACACGTTTAAGCTGAAAGATTTCCACGGAACATCATGGACGGCCGAGGATGTCTACAGATTCAGCTCACCGCTCATCAAAAATGGGACCGACCGGCGCTGGTACGAAGTGAACGGGGCGCATCAAATGACCGTTGACGGTGTAGACGGAACAAATTTTGTGGTGTGGGCACCCAATGCGGAACGAGTCAGTTTGATCGGTGATTTCAATAATTGGGACGGCCGGGTCAACATCATGCGGCACCATGCAGATTCAGGACTGTGGGAGCTATTTATGCCGGCCGTTCGTGAAGGTGCCCTCTATAAATACGAAATCAAAACTCACTACAACGGCTACATGGTCACCAAAACCGATCCGGTCGGGTTCTACCGTGAGTTACGCCCCAAAAGTAGCGCCATTGTTTGGGACATCGACACCTACGAATGGCAGGATCAAGATTGGGTTGAGAACCGTGCAACCTACCAATCCCTTGATAAACCGATGTCGGTCTATGAAGCTCACTTGGGATCTTGGCGCAGAAAGGGTGAAGGCGGCCGAGATTGGCTCAGCTACAACGAGCTAACGCGTGATCTGGTTCCGTATTTAGCCGAGATGGGGTACACCCACATCGAACTGATGCCAATAAGCGAATATCCGTTTGATGGCTCATGGGGTTATCAAGTCACCGGCTACTTTGCCCCCACCAGCCGCTACGGAACACCACAAGAGCTTATGGCATTTATCGATGCGTGCCATCAGCACAACATCGGGGTGATATTAGACTGGGTCCCTGCCCACTTCCCCAGAGACGAACATGGGCTGGGCTTTTTTGATGGGACTAGCCTGTACGAACACGCCGATCCTCGGCAGGGTGAACACCCTGATTGGGGAACGCGCATTTTTAACTACGGCCGGACAGAAGTCCAGCAATTTTTGATCGACAACGCTCTGTTCTGGATCGACAAATACCACATCGATGGCTTGCGCGTGGACGCAGTAGCCTCGATGCTTTACCTAGACTTCTCGCGCAAAGATGGTCAGTGGGTGCCTAATCGGTACGGCGGCCGGGAAAATATCGAAGCGATTGAGTTTTTGCGCAACATGAACGATGCGGTCCACCACAACTACCCCGGCGTCATCACCGTGGCCGAAGAATCAACCGCATGGGGTGGAGTCACACGTGCCACATCTGACAATAACGGGTTAGGCTTCGACCTAAAGTGGAACATGGGCTGGATGAATGACACCCTCCGATATTTTCAGGCAGATCCGATCTATCGCTCATTCCATCAGGGGATGCTCACCTTTTCGCTCCTTTATGCGTTTAGCGAGAAGTTTGTGCTTGCCTTTTCACACGATGAGGTTGTGCATCTGAAAAAGAGTATGCTGGACAAGATGCCGGGCGATGTATGGCAGAAGTTTGCAAATTTGCGGCTCCTCTTTGCTTACCAATATGGACATCCCGGCCGCAAGCTAAATTTTATGGGTAGCGAGTTTGGGCAGTGGCGCGAATGGAGCGAAGATAGAAGTTTGGATTGGCATCTAGCAGAGGAAGATGAGTCGCATGCCAAATTGCAGCTTCTCATCAAAGACTTAAATAGCGCTTATCGCAATTCTCCCCAGCTTTACAAGGCCGATGACGCCCCTGAAAGCTTCTATTGGATCGATATTCGCGATGCGTTACACTCCGTTTTAATCTTTGCCCGCATCGATCCTGCCCATCCTGAAAACCCGATCATTGTTGTCTGCAACTTCACCCCAGAAGTACGTAAAGGGTATAGGATTGGTGTTCCATTTGATGGAAGCTGGTCTGAATTTTTAAACAGCGATCACGGCCGGTATGGTGGTAGCAACGTCCTCAACGAAGCACCGCTCACCGCAGTCGAATTCGGTTGGCAAGACCAACCGTTTAGCATCCAAGCCGATTTACCTCCGTTGGCGGCCGTCTATTTAAAACGCGCTGGCTAGTTTTTTAGCGATGTTGACCTAACACGAGACAGGTCAGCTTTAAAATGCTATCCGGCCGTGAGCAAACTCATGAACCGCGAATCTGTATTTGAAACCTATGTTCGGCCACTGTATCCGCTCTTTATTCTTGTTGCCATTTTTTGGATACTAGAAATTATCGACACAGCCTTTTTAGGGCTCTGGTCCTTGGATAGCTACGGCATCCACCCCCGAGACATCTCCTCCCTCCCCTATATTTTTACATCCCCCCTATTGCACGGCGGTTTTGCCCACGTAGGGGCAAACAGCGTTCCATTTTTGATTCTGGGCGCGCTAATCATGTGGCGAAGCAAACTTGAGTTTTGGCTCGTCACCCTATGGGTCGCCATTATTGCCGGAATCGGCATTTGGATAACCGGTGCCTCAAACTCTGTCCATATCGGTGCCAGCGGCGTTGTATTTGGCTACTTCGGCTTTTTACTTCTGCTGGGATGGTTTGAGCGCAGTCCAGTATCGATTGTTCGCGCATTGATTATCGCCTTTTTATACGGCGGTCTTATCTGGGGCGTATTGCCCGGGCAAGAAGGAATTTCTTGGCAGGGTCACCTCTTTGGATTTATCGGCGGTGTGGTTTGTGCCTCATGGCTAGCCAGACGGTACCGCTTGACCGGACAGGGCAATTTCGGCAAAGATGTTGGGAATCGGATTGGCATCGGTTAAAATGGGGAAATCTCCTACAAAACAATCCAATTAACATAAATCCATAATTTCTCAGCAGACTTTTTAATCGTACCCAATCAACCCTTTTCATATAAGACAGCATGTTTTTTATGAAAAGGGTTTTCGCTGTTTGAAAGCTGAGCAATTATCAAAACTCAAATCAAACTAAAAATGTCTTCTATCTCTTATCCATTGCTCTTCGAACCTGTGCTTAAAGATTATATCTGGGGGGGACGCAATCTTGAGACCCGCCTGAACCGCACGCTACCGGCCGACACCATCATTGCTGAAAGCTGGGAAATTGCCGCGCATAAAGATGGCACTGCGGCCGTCTCCAACGGTGCCCACAGTGGGAAGTTGCTCACAGCATTGCTAGATGAAATGGGATTAGACTTAATTGGTTCAAAATCCAAATGGGCCCTCGACCGCAATCTATTTCCGCTCCTCATCAAAATTCTCGACGCCAACCGAAATCTTTCTGTGCAAGTCCATCCAAACGATGCTTATGCGCTTGAACATGAGGGGAATGAGCTGGGTAAAACTGAAATGTGGGTTGTGTTGCATGCAGATCCCGGTGCAGAAGTTATTTTGGGTGTAGCTGAGGGAACAACCCCGGCACTGTTTAAACAAGCTATCGAAAAAGGGCGCCTTGAGCCCTACATGAACCGCATTCCTGTGCAAGCGGGTGATCATATCAATGTACCGGCCGGTTCGTTGCACGCTATCCTAGGTGGCTTGCTCATCGCTGAAATTCAGCAAAATTCAAACACCACCTACCGGGTTTACGATTGGAACCGGATGGGGCATGATGGAAAACCACGGCCGCTCCATATCGATAAAGCGCTTGATGTGACCAACTTCAATCAGGTCGCCCCGTCAAAGTCAGGCGCAACGCTGATCTCAGATCAATCTGGAATTAAACGTGAGTTACTCAACAAAACGGAATATTTTACGGTTGAGCGAGTGTCGATAGAAGCGGGCAAAACGTTTGAGGGGAACTGCAATGGCGATACGTTTGAAATTTGGGGCGTCATAGACGGCAATGGCGAGGTCACGGCCGGAGGCGTCACCGAACGTTTAGATTCCGTTCAATTCACCTTACTGCCAGCTATATCGGGAGACTTTTCGATATATAATGCTCAAGGCTCAACTTGGATTAGGGCGTACGTAGAATAATCGCTTAACAGCGCTTTTTATCACGACTCAACAAACCCATCCTGCCAACATCAACAGAAGCAAATCTGCTGTGTCAGATTTGTCGTTCTTGTCTTGATGGAGCTTGCTCAGATTGGCATTCGCTTCAAGCGCTTCTATTCAATTTAGTTCAGAGTTATCACTGGCAAAGGCTAACGCACGGCATTTTTATCGGCCGATAAGAGCTAGGATCAGATAGGACGCACCACCGCACGCGCCAATCAGTCCAAACAAAATTGCATAACCTACCACCTGAACACCTGGTCTTTGACCGGATTCGATCATCCGGCTGTATTCCTCGTAGTCCATAGTCTGAAAGTATAAGAGGTATAACGTTCTAGAAAATATAGGACATTTGCCCCAAACGGCCCAGATTTAGGCAAAGAAAAGAGACCATAAAAAAGATGAATTTGGCTCTAATGCAAGGTGGTATGTAAGGTATCAGCTTTAATTTATCGATACGGGAAACCCCACAAGAAAAAGCTATTCTTTTCCTACTTTCTCAAACAAATAAAAATCCTTCCAAGGTAGGCTAAATCTTATGGATTTAAATCAAATTTTAGCAGTATTAAAGCGCTGGATAGGCGTTATAGTTGGAGTGGTTGTTGTAATCGCTCTTGGAATATTTATTAACCTACGCAGTTCGGCTGATGAGTACAGTACAACTGTGCGTTTGCAGTTAACGGCACCTGACCGTGACGATGTACGCTTGGTTGATGAGTATCGCTTTGTAAACGACCGAGAGGAAGCAACTTCTGCCCGCAACAACTTTACTGAATTGGCTCGGGATCGCTCTGTTTACGACGTCACACGCGAAACACTCAGCTTGTCAGACGCAGATATGAACTATTCGATCAATGTGTCGGCCGTTCAAGATTCTGACTTCGTTCTGGTTAAGTTCACCTCACCTTCGACCGAAAACTTAGTTGAGATTGCCAATGTGCATGTAGCCGAAACGATCAAAGCATTGGGAGACACCCGTGCATTGGCCGCAGAGGCATCGCTTGGTGCCTACGAAATTCAATTGGAAGATTCAATTGCAATTTTGACTCAGGCTGAGGATGAATTAGCCTCGTTCCAAGAAACCCACAACATCATCGCTCTAGAACGTGAGATCCAAATCGAAGAAAGTGTGATTGAAACGCTTGAAATCGAGAAAGCTCAGCTATCCATCCAGCAAGCCCAAGATGATGGAGCTGGTTTGTCTTTGCAAAACAGTGCCGCCGCAATTGAAGCTCAAATTGGTGCCCTTGATCTCCAAATCCAAGAAGAAATTTTGAATCAGCTTGTAATTGAACAAGATGGGATTTTGGGGACTGCCGCTGTTCCTGAAGATTTGAGCACAAGCGAGAGAAATAGCCTTAACTCACTGGAAAGATCAATTACCACTCAGGCTGAAGAAGTCCAAAAGTTGAAAATTGCTAATCTGGAGCAACAAAAAGAGCTTTTATCAGCTGAACTAGAGCTATTGCAAGACGCTGGTGTTGAAAATTCAGCGGCCCTTCTTCTTGAAACTCAAATTGAGCAACGTCGCGAAAACTTGATCCGACTACGCAATTTAGAGCCTGAATACAACATTCTGAAGGCTAATACACAAGGGGCACTACAGTCATACAACCTTGTTTTAACAAAATATAACGAGTCTGAAGTTCGTGCGGAAGTTAATCGTGGTGCCAGCTTCGTTCAAGTTGTGGCTGATGCCAATTCAACCTCTTCAGAACCAAACCCAATGCTTCAATTCCTTGTTTTGGGCATCGCGGCTGGTCTAGTATTAGGCGTCCTCCTCGCATTTGTTTTAGAGAATTTCTACCCAAACAATCCTGATCAAGGTAGCAAAGTTTCTTCAGTCATTGATACCGAAGAAACGGGTAGTGCAAGCACTGACACATTGGCTTTGGGAGCGTCAAACTCGTCTGATTAACCTCGACATGGTTAGTTGATGAAAACGCCTCCATGACTCACCACTAAATCGTTAGCATTAAGATCAAGGTCTTTGTCTAACGATTTAGTGAGCTTCTAAAATGTCTCTAGAAACTCCCGTTCAACTCCAAAACAATACACCGAATTTGCCTCAGGGAGCGGCACCGCTTAAACAAGCGCTTATTCCTCTGGCGGTCATTCTAATAACGCTATTGGTTGCGAGCCTGTCCGTTGCACCTCAGGAACTGTCACTTGCAATTTTAGCCCTTGGCGTTGGGATTCCCGGAGCGATCCTAGCATGGAATCGGCCGGAGTTACTATTATTAGTTCTGATCTTCCTTGAATCAGACATTGTTTTGGCCGATGAGCTATTGGACCTACGCGTTGGTGGTGGTGGGATCGATCTTCGTGATCTTGTTCTTCTTGGCACCGTGGGGCTCACTTTTGTTAAGCAACTGGTCAATAAAACCTTTAAAATTCCATTTTTCCCAATTGGCGGCATGCTCATTCTATTTTTGGCTATGGCTGCACTATCGCTCGTAAACTCTCTCGTTTTCGAAAATGTTAGTGTCAATTGGGCTTTTAATGATTTTCGAATCTTACTTTACTACACCCTATTTTTTGCCATTTCTTGGGGAATAGAGACCAAAGAGCAATTAAGAACGCTAATCTTCGGCTTGTACGGAATGGCAAATTTTGTTGTTGTGCTTATGATCGCACAACAAATCATTGGAATAGATAATTTGCTTGTACCTGGTATGGTCCGCTGGCAAATCACACCCGAAGCAAGCAATGTCGTCAGGATTTTGCCTCCACTCATTCTACTGATCGGAACCCTAACGATCGTTACCTTTGCGCTGATATTCTTCGCTCCAACTAAAAAAATCCGCATGCTCGCGATTGCCCAATATGGGATTTTGCTATTGGGGTTTGTGCTAACTTTTACAAGATCTGCTTGGCTCACTTCGGTTATTGCCACACTGATTGTTTTGGCCGTTGTCGCCAATCGAAATCGACAAATTGCTGCATACTTGCTGGTTCTGTTTACACCACTTATGCTTGGGGTCGCGTTGGTCCTAACAACAGTTTCTGCAAGCACGTTTGAAAATTACGGATTAGGCGGCTCTCTCATTGCTCGGGTTCTCTCTATTTTCGACGTTGAAGAAACCGCAGGATCTGATTCTCTGCAATGGAGAGTGTACGAGAACACAGAGGCGGTCCGATCAATTTCTGAACGGCCGATTTTTGGGGTTGGTCTTGGCAATCAATATCGACCAATCACCATTATTCAAGGTGAGGCTGCCGGCCATCGAACTACCGATGATATTACTCGACTCACCAGATACATTCATAACAGCTTCCTAAGCATGGCGGTGAAGATGGGCGTTCCGGTCCTAGTTTTCTTCCTCACCATCTACGGAATATTTATTCTAAAAGCTTGGAATTTACAACAGCTTTTACCAAATGGGATGCACAAAAGCATCGTTTTAGGGGTAATTGCTATTTTTATTCCATGCCTATTTTGGGCCCAATTCTTTTCACTCTATACAGAGTCCAATCATATTATTTCAATTGCCATGTTTATGGGCATTGTTGGTGTGATCGCAAGAGTAAATCAAAAAGAACATCTTATTTAAACCTGTGCATCCTTTCTCACGGAAGAGAAAAATTTTATTGGTAAAAACGAGCTGGCCTGATTTCAATCCCATACATTTTTTGAATCTCGTTTTTTACCGAAGCCACAACTAAATCATGAAACTATCATTCATCGCTTGGATAAAATACAGTCGTCGATCAGAATTATTAGCTGAATGTTTCGGTACCTCTATGCACCATATTTCTTATGGCTCCCGAAACAAAAAATGGCTTGTTCCGATTCGGTACCTTGTACAATCACTTCAAACACTCATCGCACTGTTCAAAGAACGGCCGAGAGTCGTATTTGTGCAAAACCCCCCTATCCTCATTCTGCTTCCGGTTGGGCTATACTGCTTCCTGTTCCGAGCAAAATTCATAATTGACTCCCATACAGGCGCATTTACCGACTTTAAACGTACGCTTTGGCTACATAAATTGTATTCACGCTTTGCACTCGTTACGATTGTTCACAATCGCTTCCAAGCAGAAATTGTCAAAGAGTGGAATGTACCGTTCACCACGCTTGGTTTTGCTGACAATGAGTACCCAAAAGGATCTGATTACCCAGTAAAAGATGGGTTCACTGTCGCCTTTTCTTGCGCATGTGCTCCAGATGAACCGATGCTCGAGGTTTTTGGTGCAGCCAAAATGCTCCCAGATGTAAACTTCTATATCACTGGGGATTACACCCGATTAGAGAAAAGTGTGCTCGATCAAAAACCTGAAAATTGCCAATTTACCGGATTTGTTAGTTTTGATGATTATGTCGGTCTATTGCGCAAAGCTGACGCAGTAATGGCGCTCACCACTCGTGATGAAACATTATTGAGCGGTGGCTTTGAAGCTGTGTCTCTCGAACGGCCGTTCATCGTGTCAGATTGGACCGTGCTACAAGAATATTTTTCGATGGGGTCTGTTTATGTCGATAACAAAGCCGCAGGCATTGCGGCCGGCGTTAAGCAGGCAATGGAAAATCAAGACCAGCTAGAAGCGGACATGAAAAGATTGCGTAGCAAATTAAATGATGAATTTGAGGCATCATCCAATCACATCAAACGATTGATTAATGATTTTGCCCAGTCAAATCAGGCCAACGTAGGTGGACCTGTATATAGCGAATAAATTTTAACCCTATAAAGGATATTGGATATGACAAACATGCAGCAACAGTCAGAAAACTTTTGGGATGGCAAACGAGTCTGTGTAACCGGTGGTTCCGGATTTTTAGGTTCATTTGTTGTTGACCAATTAAAAGCAAAACAAGCTGGAGATATTTTTATCCCACGAAGTGCAGATTATGATCTTGTTGAAAAAGAGGCAATCAAAGATCTGCTTAACGATTCAAACCCAGATGTCATCATTCACCTAGCAGCTAGCGTAGGTGGAATTGGTGCAAACCTAAGCCATCAGGCAGATTACTTCTACGAAAACTTGATGATGGGTGTTCAACTCATCCATGAAAGCTATTTGGCCGGAATCGAAAAGTTTGTGGCGATTGGCACCATTTGTGCATACCCTAAATTTTCTCCTGTCCCTTTTAACGAAGATGATTTGTGGAATGGTTATCCAGAAGAAACCAATGCCCCGTACGGATTGGCAAAAAAGATGATGCTTGTCCAATCGCAAGTTTATCGTTCACAATACGATTTCAATTCTATCTATCTTCTACCTGTAAATCTTTATGGGCCTCGAGATAATTTTGATCTCGAAACATCGCACGTAATCCCCGCTCTGATTCGCAAATGTCTAGAAGCAAAAGAGCAAAATCTAGATCACATCGTAGCTTGGGGTGATGGATCACCAACACGTGAATTTTTGTATGCTGAAGATGCAGCAGAAGGCATTTTGATGGCAGCTGAACGCTACAACGGCTCTGAACCAGTTAACTTAGGTAGTGGCTTCGAAATTAGCATCAAAGATCTGATGGAAACAATTGCCCGTTTAACCGGGTTCCAAGGTGAAATTCGTTGGGACACAAGTCGCCCTAACGGACAACCTCGTCGGAAACTTGATGTAGAACGTGCAAAAGCCTTGTTCGGTTTTGAAGCAACAACTGACTTCGAAAATGGTCTGAAACAAGTTATCGATTGGTACACCAAAAACGAGCTTTCAGTGTCGGCCGCTTAATAGGTTTACACTTTTCAACCGTTATCTATAAGCTGGCAAAACCATCTTCACGGTTTTGCCAGCAAATCACTAAACAATAGAGAAAATAAAGGAGGTCTTAGGGCCTCCTTTGTTCGCCAGATCAGCTATAAAAAGTTAGATTAGGCAACTATCAACAAATCGTTTTCAGCAAGCCCCTATGCACTACATAATCTCATTTGAAGTTTAATGGCAACCAAAGAACCAAAGCGAACCAATTTTAATCTCAGCGTCTTACTCAATGGTGGTAGCACAGGTTTAAACGTTGTACTTCTCTTCCTCGAAGCGGGCATTGCCAGCCGAAACGTAACAGAAACCAATAATGGAATCTTCTTTTCCATTGTTGCGATTAACAGCTTCTTTCTAGTTTTTGCAGATCTTGGCATTAAGCAGGGTGTCACGCAGCGGATTGCCGCTACTCAGGACACAGGCAAAGACACTTTAACAAACAGCGTAATCAATTTCAGATTGCTTACCACCACAATCGTGGCTCTTTTTCTTTGGGCATCTCGATCGTTTATCGCAGGATTCGACGGATTTGAAGAGCTAAATGACTACCTACCGTATGTCATCATCATGCTCTTTGCTACGAGCATGGATGAGCTGATGTTTAGTCTGTTACGTGGTTTCCAGATTCATACGACACTTTCTGCACTGCAAATTGTTAAAGGAATCGCGCGGGTACTCACCACAGTCTTACTTGTGATGGTCTTTAATTTTGAGCTCGTTGGGTTGATTATTTCTTGGGCCGTTAGCTACGGGGTTCCTTCGATAATGGCTTACTTTATTTTGCCATTTAAAAAGAGCCCGCGAATTCATATTCCCACGATGGTCGAGCTGATGAAATTCTGCCGGCCGTTAATCTGGGTCCGTGTGGTTGCGTTTTTACGTCAAAGCGCATCAAACCTAATCATGCTTCAGCTACTGGGTCCAGCGGCCGTGGCAGCGTATTCATTTGCGTTCAAAATTCCTAGCGGGGTCCAAAGTTTAACCGAAGCGTATAACAACGTCTTTTACCCCCGAATCACTGAATTAAGAGCCAAACGAGAGTATGAAAAAGCAGACATTCTGCTAAACGGTTCATTGGCAATGCTTGGCTTTGCTGTCGGTGGAATTGCCTTGGTTGGCTTTTTATTTGGCAGCGAAATTATGACCCTGTTTTGGTCAGAAACCTACGCCAATACAGGCCCGCTTTTTGGTGTGATCCTAGTTGGGCTACAGGTACAAGTGGTGAATACATTTTTAGGATACGCCCTAGTTGGTGCAGGACATCCTAAAGCAAACTCGATGGCACTGGTGATCAGCACGCCGTTTATGCTCGTTCTAAACTTTATCTTGATCATCATCTTTCCAAACGGTCTGTTTGGCCCGGCCGTGGGCACAATCATGGAAGGGACATCATTAAACTTTGTATTTATGTGGCTGGCCAAACGCTACAGGTACTTACTAAATTATTGGCACTACTTCAGCTCAAGCATTTTGATGGTAGGTGGCATTGCCGCATCTTTCATTTTAGAGTGGATGCTAGGTATCTCTGACCAACCAGATAAAACTTGGCCGCTAAATTTTGTAATTATGCTGATTTACTTTATTGGCTTTTTGCAGGTGGGAGCCTTGAAAATGTGGTATTCCTCGCGCGAGCTTTATTTTACCGGCCCAATATCACGCTAAATTCCTGACCAGCCCAACATGAGTTGGTTATAAATAACGGGGCTCAATTATTACTTTTACTATCGATAGATTTTTTCAAACCACAAAGTCTATTCTTTTATCATGATCATTATTCGCATGACGGGCGGCTTGGGAAACCAAATGTTCCAATACATTTACGGCCAAGCTCTCCAAAAAAAATACAACCGAAAAGTTTACTATGATCTGACATGGTACAACTTATCCTCGTCTCATCGGTATCGTGAGCTTGAAAGCCATGAATCATTCCGGCTGGGGGCGTTTGGGATCAAGCCAGACATGATCAGCGAGCGTACGTCTACGTTTTTTAACAGCAAAGTTGGGAAGGTCTACAACATCCTACAAAACGCGTGGGGTTCCATGGGACTCCCTCCGATCATGCCAACCTACCATGTAGGCTACTGGAACGGAGAACCTTACTTTGAAAATGTAAAAGCAGAAGCGGCCGAGATGTACAAATTGCCGGCTTCCCAAAATGAAAACGCCCAAAAATATAAAAAGATGATGCATGAAGGACCAACGTCGGTCAGCATGCACATTCGTCGCGGGGATTATTCTAAGCATCCACAACTACAAGTTTGTACCCCAGAATATTATCAAGCCGCATTCAAATACCTCGAAACTCAGTTTGATGACTTTTGTGTCTTTGTATTTTCAGACGATATCCCCTACTGCAAAGAGGTACTAGGCGATCAAGACAATATTGTTTTTATCGAAAATTGCGGCACCGATTTAGATGAGTTCCAACTGATGTCTGAATGCAGGCACCATGTTGTTGCAAACAGCACCTTTTCTTGGTGGACGGCGTGGTTAGGAGAAAATCAAAATAATGACGGCCGCATGGTCCTCTCTCCGCCCAATTGGTACAACCAGCCTGAACTTTATCCGCAACAAATGAAGTTTATTGACATACACAAAATTATTCCAGATCGCTGGACCAAAATTGATTTCTAACGAATAACATGACTAATAACACACCTTCAGATGACATGAAGACAATCGTATTTGTTGCCTCAGATTCATGGAAATCTCTTTTCCGTGCACCGCAACATTTAGTAAGCCGCCTGACCAAAGATTTCCGAGTGATTTTCCTCGAGCCCGGCCGGGCACCTGAAGACAACCAGGCTAAAAAAGCTGTGTCAGGGCTTGGACGAGTTTTCAAAACCGAAACCTTCTCTCCCATGGAAAACTTGATTGTAGTTCCGGGTTTACCTAACATTCCGAGTTTCCGTACCCAGCTACCTGAGTCTGTTTTGCAGGTTACCTACCCCATCACAAGCCGCGTCAACTATTCGTACAATATTTGGCATTTTAAACGGGTTTTAAAACAGCTAAATGTTGTAGACCCTATTGTTCTGCTTTGGGGCTTTGGAGATTATGGCCCAGATGTACATCGCTTTTTTGATGACATAGATAACTCACTGAGCTGCTTTTTGGTATATGATGAGGGGCCAGACTTTGCCCACAACAAACGGATCCAAAAAATCTTGCGTAAGGCAGATGACTTAACTAGCAAGAAAGCAGATGTTGTGATGGGAACGTCTCAATCACAAGTAGATCGACGCAAGCATTTAAACGAGCACGTCTTTTTTGTACCAAATGGGGTTGACTTTGAAATGTTCAACACCCCATACGAAGATAAAGTGCCGGTTCCGGCCGACATTGCCGACTTACCTAAACCGATCATTGGCTTTTCTGGCTGGATGGGATACCAAATGGATGTTCCACTTTTGCTCCACGTTGCCAAGCAGTTCCCAGACGCTTCAGTAGCTCTGTGTGGCCCAAATACGATCCCAGAATCAGCGGAATTAACCGAGCTTATGAATATGCCCAACGTTCATTTTCTGGGCAAAAAGGACCCAAGAGAGCTCGCCTCATATTTCCAAGTATTTGATGCGGCAATCATTCCGTATGCATTAAAAGGACATGTTAAATACATTTATCCTCTAAAGCTACATGAATATTTGGCGACCGGCCGGGCCGTTGTCTCAACCGATCTACCCAATTTGTATCCACACAAAGATATCTTGAGAATTGCAAAGACCAAAGAAGAGTTTGTAGATCATATTCGAGCAGCCTTTGATGACCATGAGCCAGAAATGGTGCGGGCGAGAATCAGCGAAGCAAAGAAATTCTCATGGGATGATCGTGCGGCCGATATGAAAAGAATTTTTCTTGAGCATGCGTAAGCCTCAGATTTGATTTTTTAAATTAATCGAGAAATAAAAAAGGCCCGTTTGGAAAAATCCAAACGGGCCTTTTTGTTAGTCGCCTTGTGGCAACTAATTAATAACGTGAGCTTGTTGTTCTTACTTGGTCACAACTGGTAAGAAGATCTGATTATCCAGATCAACCGGTGGTTTAACAATATTTGGATTCTCCATAATCAGAGCGATAGAGAACGCATAATCTCGATTTAAAC
>JAHDGV010000562.1 GCA_020631655.1 Chloroflexota bacterium
AAAATCTGCGGCAAATTACTAACGTGTGGTCTTATCCAAAACTGAGGTTATTTAGAAAACCCGGCCGGCACCGCATTCCCATCTAGCCTGAAGAACTTAACTGCTACATGCAGATTCATCCGGTAAGCAGGGTCCTTCAAGTCCAAATCGCACAACTCTTCAATTCGTTTTAGCCGGTGAACCAGCGTGTTCCGGTGGATGTGGAGTTTTACGGCCGTGTCTACCAAGCTTCCCCCATTGTCCAAAAAGCCTTCAAGCGTTTTAACCAACTCGGTATTCCTGCGCTGATCGTGAGCGGCCAGTTGATACACGATATCGATAAACGCATTCCCATCGATAGCATCTTGCGGCAAGTTATAGAGCCAGTGCATCAGGCCAAGGTTATCAAACGGCCGGACACCCTCTTTAATTTTTAGCTTTTGTGCAATCCGGATCGACTCGAGCGCTTCATTATAGCTACGCCCAATCCCCTCTGCCCCAGCCAAACTACGACCGACACCGATTAGCATCAGACGTGCCGGGTGGCTCATCTCTTCATACATCAGCTCGGCCGTCTCTTTTGCCTGCGTCCCTTGCTTAATAATCACCACTCGGTTCTCGTGCCACACCGTTAGTGGCGAATCACCAATCTTGCGGAGCCAGTCCTGAACATCGCGCATCAGCGGCCGCCCGTTACCGCCCGAGGCCGGTGGTGCGTGTACCAAAATCACCTGGTAGTTTTTCTCAAGATTAAAGTTTAAACGGCGGGCTTGCTCTTGAAGCAGAGTCAAATCTGGCGCCCCTTCCAGCAACTGCTCGAAAAAGTCCCCTCGTAGCGATGCCTCTGCTTCTGCAACGGCACGCTCTTTGAACATGATCAAGGCGGCAACAGTTGCCCCATGCACGGCCGCCATCCGAACTAGCTCCGTATCATCTTTATCATCGATAATCCAAAAATAACCGTAGATGTCTCGGTCAACCACAATTGGAACGACCAAGCGGGGTAGCGTCATTCCCACATCGGCCATCGGCGGCACCGAAACCGGCCGGAGTTCATTCCGCAGTTTTTCGTACACGCCCGAACGCAACAACCGCTCTGAAATACGGGGAGCAGAGCGCTCACGCATCACACTGGCCCTGCGCATGCGGTCCATCGGCTCCATCATCACGTGGGCAATCACCCGCAACGACGTATCTTCGATCACAACTGATCGGTTTAACAGTCGGGAAAGCGTGCGAGACAAATCTTGCAGATTGCCACCTTTCAATACCAAGTCAGTCAGCTGATTATAAATTAGATTCGACTTTTGAAGCAGTGCATACTGCCGGTTCACAATAGGCTCTAAAAGCTGTTCACTAATATTGATAAACAGGAGTTCTGGCGGCGAGATAATAATTGGAAAGCCAAGCTCGTCCCCCTGCTGAATCATAATCTGCGGGACATCTTCTAGATATTGGCCGGTGCAAACAATGATTCCTGCAAATTTTTTCTCGTTCAGCCGAGGAATCAACTCAGCTTGAAGCTCCTCAGACGTAGAAAGGCTTAATCCCCCTGTCATTAACAAAACCCCGTCCCGCTCGTATTCATAGCGTGCATCAGGTGCATCAACGGTATGCACCCAGCGGATTATCTTGTCTAGTCCAGATTCTCCTGCGACTAATTTGGTTGTTTCAAAAACGGGCAGATCGAGTGCTTGGCGTATTGTGAGCATAACGGTTTCAATTTAACGTGTACCTTCTTGAACAAAAAAGGTACATTAGTACAAAGGAAGGGTACTCTAGGAACGATTTAATGCCGATATTTTAATTCCTGTTGGTTACAATAGCCAACAAATGACTGCCTTCAGGGTCAAATCCGGAAAATCGATTTTAAATAACATTACAATCTTTATCATTTCCTTGTTGAAAGCGCCTGCTAATCATGCTAGTATTATCAGCCGACTCGCAAAGCGGGTCGTTTTTTCGCTAAAAATTCAGACTTGGCACATCCACCAAGTTTAAATCCCAAACACATTCACAATCTAAAACATTGGCCTAAGCTGGGCAGTAGTTTGTCTGCCACAGCTTAACGTCCTTTGCTTTTTAGAATTTTCGCAGAATTGTAGCTGGTTAAAAATTGGGCCATTTGCCTTAATGCCCGGAGTTAAAAGATGTCAGACTTATTGTTAAAAGCGTTTGATGCGCAAAAAAATGAAAATGTTCCAGATTTGCTTCCTGGAGACGGTGTAACCGTTTATGTTCGAGTAGTTGAAGGTCGTCGCGAACGCGTTCAGATGATTCGTGGCACCGTGATCCGCATCATGGGTGGCGGTATCAACCAAAAGTTTACCGTTCGCCGTATGGCTGCAAACGGTATCGGTGTTGAACTCACCTTCTTAAGCCACTCACCTCGTATCGAAAAACTTGAGATCCATCGTCGGTCTCATGTTCGTCGCTCACGCCTTTACTATTTGCGTGACCGCACGGGTAAATCGGCACGTCTTCGCGAAAAACGTACTTATTAGTTTTTTCGCGGACCAGTTACGGGCCGAACCAACTATAAATTCTTTCGAGGCGATTGTTCCCATGACAATCGCCTCTTTTTGTTTTCTGTAACTGTCGTCTAAAATTCTACTTTTAAGCTCTTAACTCTAAAAATATTATGTCTAAACGTCCTCTTATTGGTTTAACTTCGTACAGACTCAAATCTGAACGCGGCCGTGTCTTAGACGGCCTGATGCCACCCTATGCCGAAGCGGTTCAAGCGGCCGGAGGCATCCCCGTACTCATTCCCCTCACCCTAGAAAACGATGATTTTCAAGAGCTATGCTCTCGTATGGATGGCATTGTGTTACCCGGCGGTGGTGATATTGATCCTGTTCATTATGGTGGGGATCAAAACGGAAAAATCTACGGCATTACACCGGATCGCGACCGTGTAGAACTCGGTATTGCTCGCCAGCTGGTGGATGATGATCAGCCATTTTTGGCCATTTGCCGTGGTCACCAAGTGCTAAACGTGGCCCAAGGTGGCACGCTGTTTGAAGATATTTTGGATCAAATGGATGGGGCTGATCAGCACGCCTATTTTGA
>JAHDGV010000563.1 GCA_020631655.1 Chloroflexota bacterium
GCCTCTAATCCAATCGCCATTCGCACAAAGTTGGGCGGGATGTCACGGAGCTCATCGGCCACTGGCAGTGTCACCAACGTGGCGATGTCACCCAAGCTCCCCCACGGCCGAACCATTTTTAGCTGTGCACGAAACTGTTTCAGATCGATCCCATCCTGCACCGTGAACGCCAGCATCCCACCAAAAGCGGGCAGACCGGATGCGGCCGCAAGAGGTGTTTCACCCGCATAGCGAACCGAGGTGACCTGCGGCTGAGTTTTTAACCATGCCAAAACGGCTACCGTATTGGCGCAGTGTCGATCCACGCGAAATGGAAGCGTGCGAATGCCCCGCATCACTAAAAAAGCATTTTGAGGTGCTAAAAAGCCGCCAAGAAAAAGTCGCATTTGGGTCAGTTTGGCAAATATTTCAGGATCTCGGCCGGAGGCAACACCGGCCAATGCATCCCCATGTCCGGCCAAATATTTTGTGGCTGAATGGATCACCACATCTACCCCCGCATCGAGTGGCTTAAACAGATACGGTGACAGCAATGTGTTATCAGTCACCACGATGGCCCCAGCTTGTTTGGCCCGTTTGGCGATTGTGGCGGTATCGAGCAAATGCATGGCCGGGTTTGAAATCGGATCAAAATAAACTAGCCTGGTAGGTGTTGCTAATGCTCTTTCTAGCTCAGCCATGTCTCGCATATCAACCCATTCGACGGTTACCCCCCATTTGTTTGTTAGATCGCCGTTCATTAGTCTGGAGGCATAAGAGTAAATACACCGATGAGCAACTACTCGATCTCCAGCTTGTAACAGACCGAATAAAACGTTGGATATCGCCCCCATGCCGGAAGGTGCAGCAACCGACCAGTTTGCCCCTTCTAAATCTGCCACAAGCGTCTCAAACGACTCAACGGTAGGTCCGCCTACGGCACCTACAGCCCCCACGTACTCAACACGGTCGTCGTGCAGTGGGGCGTTAATTGACTGGAATATCGGAACGGCCGAGCTGTCTTCATATCGTCCAGAATGTATCGATCGGGTTGAAAAATCTTGTGTCATAATCTGCCTACCTTTCGTCAAATAGGCGGGATCAGATCACAAATCATCTATTTAGACAAACCTCTCCTTTGGTATACTCTGGGATTGTTTACTTTGCCTATTACATCTGCCAATTTATATTTAAACCGATTACAATCCCTCGATGCGTTTAAAACTTATTCTAATTAGTGACACACACAATTTACACGATCTGCTTGAAGTGCCAGATGGCGATATCCTGCTGTTTGCAGGTGATATGGCTGATAGTGGCACCTTAGATGAAGTTGCTGACTTTAATCGCTTTTTGGGCACCTTGCCCCACAAACACAAGGTGATTATTTGTGGCAATCACGACTTTGCTTTTGAACGGCAACCGGCCGAGGCTCAGGCTCTGATTACAAACGCCACCTATCTGCAGGATGAAGCTGTCATGGTTGAAGGGATCAAAATCTACGGCTCTCCGTGGCAACCGTGGTTTCACAATTGGGCCTTTAATCTGCAGCGGGGCGAAGAGCTAAAAGCAAAATGGGATCTGATCCCTGAAGACACAGACATCCTAATCACCCACGGCCCACCGATGGGGATTTTAGACAAAATTTGGACCGGTAAGCTTGTGGGGGACGAGGAGCTAACAAAACGGGTTGAAGCGATCCAACCCAAACTGCACCTGTTTGGCCACATTCATGAAGCGGCCGGGCAAAAACAAATTGGACAGACACTTTACATCAACGGCAGTATGGCCCCTAGCCCGCTCAGCAAGTGGCGCAAAAAGGTGAATCGGCCGATTGTGGTTGTGTATGATCTAGAGGCTGGGAAGGTAGAGAGTAAAGGGTAAAGAGGGTTATCTCAAATTCAACAGTACCAGCGCAGTGATGGAGGCTCCGATGCCGACCCAATTTCGCGGCCGGACCGGCTCCCGCCAAATAAAGACCCCGCCCAAGAAAATCGAAAGCATGTGCAAGCCCCCGTGCAGAGTGAAATAAACGGCCGAATTTTCAGCAAATGCGGCCGACTGCAATCCCCACACATTCCCCAACAACGACGTAAAGTTAAACAGCCCAACTAGCCCACCAATCAAAAACGTCAGCCGAGAAACCTTGAGCTTAAACCACCAAACATAGAGCCACGCAAACGGAATCGACCAGATAAACACCCCGGTGATGTACTGAAAATTCTCACCGGCCCCGCCGTAGTTATTAAAAAGATTGGTCCACAACTGAGTCAGCCCAAACGCACCGAACGAGAGGGGTAGATACCACCAAAAATCACGATCTAGTTCCAATGATCCCGGAGTGATCGGGGCCATAAAGAAGATGGCGGCCAGCGTAAACGCAAGCCCAAAGGCCAACGTCCATGACAGAGTTTCCCCTAAAATCAATAGTCCAAACAAAGCGGGGATGGCAACGGCCATCCTGCTAAGCGGGCTGGCAATAGCGATACCGTATTTGCCGATGCCGTAGACAAGTAGAAAAAAGGTGCCCGGCCACAACAGACCGCCCCCCACGCCGAACCATACGGTTGAAGCGGATACAGACGTTGTGCCGGTCAGCATCAAATAGATCAGTGCGGGCAAGGCGGCCGTCAAGTAGTTAGCCGCCACCACTGATGCGGTGTCTTCCCCCTTTAGCTGCGCATATTTGATCAGCATCCCCATGCAAAACCCGGCCGAAACCGACATCAACAGAAAAATCATGTGAGAATTATCGGCTCGAATTCGAGATACGCCATCCCGTGTTACAATCCGTTGGTCATGAAATCCGGGCAAAAGATAGATTGCTACACCCTAAAAAATGTAGCCAAGCGGTACGACCAGCGGGAAGTTTTGCGGGTGGACGAGCTAACGCTCAACACGGGCGAAATTTTAGCTTTGGTTGGTCCCAGCGGTGCGGGTAAATCAACCCTGCTCCGGCTGTTGGCCTTTCTGGAACAGCCAGATGAAGGATCTATCACATGGCAGGGTCGGCCGATTGACGGCCGGTGGCCCGATTTAGAGTCCCGCCGCCAAGTGACGATGGTGTT
>JAHDGV010000564.1 GCA_020631655.1 Chloroflexota bacterium
CCTTCTTGAATAACTCTAATCCAATCATCGGGCGAGTTAATCGCACACACTTTTTGCATGATTAACAGTTGCCCCGCGATATCTACGCCCTTACGATTGGTTTTAATTCCGAGTTTCAGTCAAATTTCTAAGAGAGTAATTGAGAAAAATTGAGCCAGTTTGAAAAGGCAAAAGCACCTTTTTTTGATAAGCTTATTCCCGAACAAAGTCTAAAAGCTCATGGATTCCAACCTAACCTTCGACAACTTACCTGACCTACCTCAAATCGCTCAGCTAAAAACTGTCGCCACACGGCTCTGGGGGCGTGATGGGGTGATTGCTATTTGGCTAGGTGGCAGTTTTGGCACCGGCAAAGCGGATCGTTATAGCGACGTCGATATTCGGATTGGGGTAACACCAGAGACACTTGAGCAATGGCACAAGCCGGATTGGGACGCCGTTTTCGGCCGGCCGAACGTGCACAACTGGAGCCGCCCCATCGCAGAAGATGCTTCGCTACACCATGTCTTGCTCGACAACGCTGAGATGTACGACGTGTGGGTCCAAATCCCCGAAAAAGAGCTACACCAAGAGCCAAAACTGATTCTTGGTTGCAAAGATGCAGACCTGCTAGCCCGGCTCCAAGCCCCATCCAGCGAACCACGCTTGGAATTTGAAGAGGTAGTCCCGGCCAAAATTTTAGGCGCGCTGAACATGTACTGGTCGAACCATGTGAAGCATGAAAAGGTGATTCATCGCAATTTAGTGCTCATGCTACGGGATGGGGTGTACATCTTCTCAGCCATTTTGTTGCGCTTTAAATTTATCCTCGCCACAGGAACCGATTGCGGCAATGTGTCGTTTCCTCCTATGACGATCCATGCCATCACGCCGGTTTTGACCGTGCTACAAGAGCATTACGGCCATGATGTGGTGGATGGGCTAAGCCCGGCCGAGTGGAATCAAGTCTCGGCCGTGACCGCCATCGAAAAACTAGACGCAGAAATCGCCAGTTGTGGCCGGGAACTGGCTAAAAAATATCAATTTGACTATCCGATTGAGCTCGAGCAAGCAGTGTTAAAAAGCTGGGCCAACTTTAAACAACGAGAAAACTTCTAAATAAATCTAACTCGAGAGTGAACCCTATGGCCTTACAACCTATCGACGCTGACGAAGCAGGAGATCAAATCGTCAAGCAAAAAGCCAGCCGAGAGGCTGTGAAATTAGAATTTATGCTCAGCCAGACCCAACAGCGTCAGCTTGTGGGTGGATTGGGCATCTTCTTCCCCTTCGTTTTGATCGCTTCTAGCAAGCTGCTGTTTGGTACAGAGCTCCAAATTTCTCTCAGCCACTATTACCACACCGGCGTGCGAGATATTTTTGTTGGCATTTTGTTTTTGATGGGTGCCTTTTTGATTTTTTACAAAGGGTATAACGATGTCAGCTTTGATGAATGGATGTCAACCGCGGCCGGTGTGTGCGCCATTGGAACAGCATTGTTCCCAACATTTACCTCCCCAAAAGCAACTCGCGATGAGCTAATCATCGGCTACATCCATTTTGGCTTTGCCTTAACGTTTTTAGTCATTCTAGGGCTGTTTGTACTCATCTATTTTCGCCGTTCATTTGGGGCTGTGTGTCAAGAAAAATTACGCCGCAATAAAATCTACACCATCTGTGGCTGGCTAATCTTTATTTCCGTTGCTTGCATCATCGTTATTTTATGCCTGCCAACCCACACCCAAGTTGCGATAAACGAATACAAACCGGTCCTGTTTTTAGAAACAATTGCGATTGTTTCATTTGGGGTGGCATGGCTCATAAAAGGAGAGTGGTTGTTTACTAAATATCTAGGGTTGCTTGACCCATAGGAATAAGCGATCCATTCACATAAGGGTCTACACGCCATATCCTCTTCATCGATGGCTGATTTCCGTAACCATCTCCTTTAAAATGGGTTCCTACTCCCATAGCGTCACAATAAAATTATTGGCTTTTCACACTCTAGACCGGTCAGGTTTTGAAACTTGGCGGGTCTCTGTTGAGAAGGCGCGGAAAACAAACAATTTATTAAGAAAATCTACTTTGCCTTAAATCTGTGGGAAGATTTAGGCTAACCTGGGTCCCACCATTGTTTTTAAAACAACCCATGGGAAAAAGATAGGTTAGGTTCAGGAATTAGAGACATGCTCCATTCATTAGACAATGTAGATCCACAAGAAAGCGAATCGATGCGCTACCGCCGCATGTATCGCGGTTTAGTTAGCGTACGCAGTAAAGTTCAGGTCCGGGACAGTACGGCCTTGAGCCTTGTTTATTCACCCGGTGTTGCAGAGCCCTGCTTAGAAATTGCGCGGGAACCCAGCCGTAGTTTTGACGTAACTTGTCGCGGCAACTTTGTGGCGATTGTGTCAAACGGCTCGGCCGCCTATGGGTTGGGAGACATTGGCCCCGAGGCGATTTTGCCCGTGCTTGAAAGCAAGGCCGTCATCCTAAAAAACTTCGCCGGTGTAGATGCATTGCCAATTGCGATCAAGGCCCAGCGCACGGGTGAACTAGTCGATACGATTTTGGAGCTTAGCCCCACGTTTGGCGCCATCAGTATGGAAGATGTGGTCACACCGATGTGCATTTCTGCCACGCGTCGTTTGGAGTTTGCGTTGACCATTCCCATCATCAACAACCATATGGAAGGGGTTGCGATGGGTGTTTTGGCCGGTCTAATCAATGCGGCCGAGGTCGTGAAAAAAGATCTGCGCAAGATGAAGATTGTGATCAATGGAGCCGGTGCGGCCGGATTGGGCACGGCCGAAATTCTGTACAACTACGGTGCACGCAACATCATCGTTTGTGACCGGCTGGGAGCCATCTATCTTTATCGGCCGAACAACATGAACTGGGCCAAGTGGGAGATCGCTAAAGTCAGCAACCAAGATTCTGAAAGCGGACCGCTCCACAAAATGATGGAAGGGGCAGACGCATACGTTGGCTTTGTACGCGGTGATTTTGATGCCAAAACGATCAAAACAATGGCTAAAAAGCCGATCATGTTCTTATTCGGTGA
>JAHDGV010000565.1:0-1295 GCA_020631655.1 Chloroflexota bacterium
TGTCCCAGAGACAGCTTGTGTAAAAGATGAACAAATAGTGGCCGAAGCTTGGAATAGATAGAGCTGGCCGATTTTAATTAGGGAGGGTAGATCGATACACATCTCGATCTATCTTCGACAGGAATAACATGATGAGTCATGGAAAAGTCATAACCATAACCTCCGGTAAAGGAGGGGTTGGAAAAACAACCGTCACAGCCAATTTGTCTACAGCGTTGGCTATGGCCGGATACAAAGTCGTCGCAATCGATGCAGATATTGGTTTGCGGAATTTAGACGTTGTCATGGGGCTTGAGAATCGGATTGTGTACGACCTTGTTGATGTGGTTGAAGGTCGTTGCCGTTTGAGCCAAGCGATGATCAAAGACAAACGGCTTGAAGGGTTAAGCATGATCCCAGCGGCCCAAACCCGCGATAAAAATGCGATCAGCCCAACCGATATGGTGTTGGTGTGCGATCAACTACGTGAAGAGGTTGATTACATCGTGATCGATTCTCCGGCCGGTATTGAGCGTGGGTTCCAAAATGCCCTAGCTCCGGCCGATAAAGTGATTATCGTTACCAACCCAGAAGTTTCGGCCGTGCGTGATGCTGATCGGATTATCGGGATGGTCGAAGCCGAAGAAAAAGGGCCGGGCATGCTGGTTATCAATCGATACAAACCGGATATGGTAGCGCGGGGAGATATGCTATCAATCGACGATATTGTTGATATTTTGCACATCGACATTATCGGCATCATCCCAGAAGATGAGAAAATTTTAGTATCTACCAATCGCGGACAGCCATTGGTGATGCAAAACGGCCACGCAAAAGAAACAGGTGTTGCTATTCGCAACATCGCCGGCCGGGTTGAAGGCAATGAAATTCCATTTATTGACCTAACAGTACACGAAGGTTTGATGTCTAAGTTGCGCGGTTGGGTAACTGGTTAACGGAGAAGGGGTTAATCATGGGAATGTTTGAAAAGCTGTTTGGTACAAGTCAGTCAAGTGCATCATCGGCAAAAAATCGGCTAAAGATGGTTTTGGTCCACGACCGGAACGATATTTCGCCCGGTGTTTTGCGCCAAATTCGGGATGATATTATCGGGGTTTTTGCTCATCATCTAAATATTGATCCAGATGCGGTTGAGGTGATGTTGGATGAGAACGACAACGACAATATGCTTGTTGCTCAGGTTCCGCTAACGCCTACCAGACGTATTAGAACCAATCATTAAAAAAGTTGCTAGCAAGCCTGCATAGGCCGATAATCAAATAAATCTGATCAAAAAGGAGACCGAAAAATTTGCA
>JAHDGV010000565.1:1395-3037 GCA_020631655.1 Chloroflexota bacterium
ACAATCGGCAATCAACACATGTTTAATTCAAGTACATGGCGATATTTTGATGTTTGGTTAGCCACGGCCGTGGTGATGCTCAGCTTTTTTGGCGTTTTGATGATTCGTAGCGCCATTACTGGTGCTCCTGCGTTTGAAGGGTTTGAAGTCCGCCAAGCGATTTTCACCGTTGCGGGTGTGGTTGTCATGCTGATTATGGCTTCAATTGACTATCGCTATTTCACATCGGCCCACTGGTTTGTCTACTTTGGACTGGTGTCTCTGCTGGTGCTTGTTTTGGTTTTGGGTGTTGCCAACAACTCGGCCCAGCGCTGGATTCCGCTGGGGCCGATTCAGCTACAGCCGTCTGAAGTCGGCCGAACATTTTTGGCCGTGAGCTTTGGCCAATTTTTGGCCGTGCGTCAAAACCAGATGAACGATTTTCGGAACACCATCGTTACGATTTTGTACTTTGCGCTCCCGATCTCGCTCATCTTTATCCAACCAGACTTGGGTATGTCGATTTTGTACGTGGTGATGTGGTTTGTCATCATTGTTATTGCTGGGCTACCGCTGACACATTTTGTGATTTTGACCGTTATCGGGTTGGTTGGATTGGGCATCATATTCCCATTTTTACAGCCGTATCAGTTAAACCGTGTGACCACGTTTATTGATCCCTCATCTGACCCAGAGCAGGCGTTTAACGTGGACCAAGCGGTGATTAGTGTGGGGTCTGGCGGCTGGTTTGGCAAAGGGTACATGCAGGGGACGCAAAGCCAGCTTGGGTTTTTGCGCGTACAGCACACCGACTTTATCTTTTCGATGATTACAGAAGAGATGGGATTTTTCTTTGGCTCGCTTGTCGTCTTGGGACTGTTGCTGTTTATCCTGTTTCGTATTTTGCGCATTGCGGCGCTTAGCCCAGACCCGGCCGGTCGTTACATTTGTATCGGCATTGCTGGTTCGCTCTTTTTCCAAATTTTTGTAAATGTGGGCATGAACATCCGTTTGGTACCTGTAACCGGTTTGACCTTACCGTTTGTGAGTTATGGGGGCTCCTCATTGATTACTCTTTACCTGGCAATTGGTGTGGTACAATCGGTCCTCATGCGCCACCGCAAGCAGGAATACGGTTAGACAGTTGTCAGCAACCAGTTTTCAGTTATCAGTGGTGCCTTCATGAACAACCTGTTTTTGTAAAAACTATTTAGATGAGCATGACTTGTTGAGTTGCGCTCATCTTTTTTTATCCTTCATCCTTAAACCTTTATCCTTTTAACTATGTCCGTTAGAACTCGTTTTGCACCCAGCCCCACAGGCTACCTCCATATCGGCGGCGCTCGTACCGCACTGTTTAGCTATCTGTATGCCAAAAAGCATGGCGGCCAGTTTATTCTGCGTATCGAAGATACTGATGAAAAGCGGACGGTAGATGGGGCCACACAAGCGTTGATGGACGATTTGCGCTGGTTGGGCATTCAGTGGGATGAAGGGCCAGATTTAGGTGGCCCGGCTGGACCGTACATTCAGTCAGAGCGACGTGAGCTGTACCACAAATGGGCCCACTGGCTGGTTGATAACGGCTATGCGTACAAATGCTTTGCCACGGCCGAAGAGCTGAAAGAGATGCGCGAGGCCCAAATTGCGGCCGGACAACAGC
>JAHDGV010000079.1:0-1506 GCA_020631655.1 Chloroflexota bacterium
TGATCGTATCGTCAATATCGTCTACGTTACGCAACAGATTTTCAGCCCGCGCTACCAATCCAAACGGAAAATCAAGTGAGTTGGCCGCTTCAACAGCCGCCTGCACACGCTCAACCGCATGATTAAAGTCGTAAATCTTTTCACCATCATAATCCTCAATCGATCCGCCGACAATACCTGTTGCGGCCGCCAGCTTCAAATTCTCAGCGGCCGTTTTTGGATCATGAGCAAACATGTTTTCCAGATCTGCACTGATGGGTAGATCAGTCGCGGCCGCCAGCATAGAGCAATGAGCCAGCTTTTCATCAAACGAAACTTGACCATCTAGTCGCCCCAAAGTGTATGCAAAACCGGAGCTAGTTGTTGCCAAAGCTTTGAATCCCATCCGCTCCATAATTTTGGCAGAGCCTAAATCCCAAGGGTTAGGGATAACAAATGTCTCTCCGGCGTGCAGTTCTTTTAATCGATTCGCTTTCTCAAGTTGTGTCGTCATTTTTCCTCCGAGTTTTGACTAGTGTAATAACAGTCTGCCTGATCAAAATCAAACAATACTTGATACTTTGGTATAACAAAAAAGGCGGCGGTAAAAAATCACCGCCGCCTCATTATTGCGAATTGTATTTAAACCATTTGGCCCTTTTTAAAAAATAGAGCCTTTAGGTTTATTTACGGTTGGTACTGCTTGTCGAACGCACAGGCAATCGCCAAGTTGTTGTCTTCGTCTGCATGGATCAGACGGAAGAACTCACCTGGATAAATTGCGCCACCTTCTAGGAAGGCGTTTGGTGTCAAGAATTGGAACTGAACGAGAGAGTAAAGTGTTCTATCGATCTCTAGCCCATCACCTTTGCTATATTCGATCTTCACAGCCTCTTCGTTGTTGACGATCTCAACGGCCGAGTCACCATAGTTGAACGAGATCTCTTCCAAGTCGTTCAAAGTGATGACCTTCATGTCAACAATTGGTGAGATTAAGCCTGAAGCACAAGCTGCATGCTCGAGTGAGAGTGATGCCCAGTCAGGTGCATCTGCATCTACCATAGCTACTGCTTCGTCGGCATCACCATCGGCTGGTTCAACTGCAGGTACCATAGCGTCGCTGGCGTCAGCTGCATCGCCTACAACGATGAACTCACGTGCGTTCAATTCTTGAACAGGACGGAAGTTGTTGTTGTAAACGTCGGTGAACTGAGCGATTTGAGCGGCCGAAAGTTCAACCACCTCGCTCATCACGTGCCATTTCACACCTTCTGAACATGGTGGCGTTGTCAACGAACCATCGAAGCGATAGTAAGTTTTAGACTCAGGCAACATGTCCATTGCGCTAACGCTAGCACCTTCGATAGACATCACGTCTGAACGGACAACCGGCATGTTGTTAAACACCTCGGCGTAAGCTGGGTTCTCAGCTCCTTCTACCAACATCACACCAACCACGGCTAAACCGCCGTTAGCATTTGCATGCACAAAGTGAATTTCAAGAGGTGCTTGATCACCGCTGAACGT
>JAHDGV010000079.1:1606-10092 GCA_020631655.1 Chloroflexota bacterium
GCAGAAAGTTCAATCGTCTCGTTCATGACGTGCCATTTCACACCTTCAGAACATGGTGGGGTTGTAAGTGATCCATCGAAGCGCCAGTACGTTTTTGTTTCTGGCATCATCGCCAACGCATCAATCGACTCACCTTCGATCGTCATGATGTCTGACTTTTCGGCCGGCATGTTGTTGAGCACGGCTGAATAAGCCGCATTCTCTGCACCTTCCTCAATCATGACACCGATAACGGCTAAACCACCGTTTGGATTTGCATGAACGAAGTGAATCTCCATTGGCGTTTGGTCGCCACCAAGGGTGTTTTCACTACCTGCATGGAAGTGGAACTGAAGCAAGGTGTACTCTTGCCCATCAATCATCACCGTGCTACCAGCATCGTAGTTTGCTTGGATGGTGTGACCGTTATTGAAAATGTTCAGTGCTGATTCAGAGTATGCAAACTCGAGATTCGCATTATTTACTGGTGCGTCAGCCGGAATGTTGATTGGAGACTGCTCGAGACCGATGCTACAAGCCGCATACGCTTGAGACAGACTACCCCAGTTAGTCGCGGCAAGCTCGCCATCGTAACCCCATTCAGCTTTTTCGGCGTTTTCAGCTTGAACAAAGATAAACTCTCTTTCATTCATCGCTTGGACAGGACGAAAATTGTTGTCGTACAGGCTGGTGAATTGCGCAATTTGCTCGGCCGACATTTCGATTGTGTTGTCCATGACGTGCCATTTCACACCTTCAGAACATGGTGGAGTTGTAAGTGACCCATCAAATCGCCAGTAGGTTTTTTCTTCAGGAAGCAAATCCATCGCGTTGTAGCTGATCTTATCGAACAACCATTTCGCGTTGGCATCTTCTGGCATATTGTCAAAAATAGGAGCATAAGCCGCATTTTGAGCACCTTCTTCAATCAAAACTCCAATAACGGCCAAGCCGCCGTTTGCGTTTGCATGTACGAAGTGAACCTCAAGAGGGGTTTGAACACCATCAAACGTGTTCTCACTACCTGCATGAAAGTGGAACTGAAGCAGGTTATAAACCTCACCATCAATGATCACGCTACTTCCTGCATCGTAGTTAGCCTGGATCGTGTGGCCGTTATTCTCAATTTCAAGCTGAGAATCTGTGTACATAAACTCTAAATTAGCTTCATTTAGTTGGGTGCTCGATGAGATATCGATTGGTGACTGCTCCATACCTGCACTACAGGCGATAAACTCTTCCGACAGGGTACCCCAATTCACGGCAGCCAAGTCGCCATCGTACCCCCATTCCGTCTTCCCATCATCCTGTGAACCGCTACAAGCCGCTAAAAGTAAAAGCAGCGTCCATGCTGCTATGAGATAAAAAACTTTTTTCATACTCTCTCTCAATTCCTAATGGTAAAAGATTAATAAAGTTAGCAAGGGGAAGCTAGTCCAGTCTCCATTTGGAGATAGGTGAGCAAAACAGACCCAAGCAAAATGTATGTTCCAACCATATAGATGTTGGAAGCAAACTGTGGATAGAGCAGGCGTGTCACTAGTTTTAAAAACTGATATGCAGGTTACAAAGACTGCATGAATGTGGATAAATTAAAATTAAGAAATTTTTTTTTACCCTACGTAACGGTCAAGAGTGTACTAAAGTACTGTCGAAGATTTGTCTAATTCTAATCCTTTGCAAATGTTGGACTTTTCAGCAGAAACCAGAGGTAGTTGGATGATTTTGTAGGGCTTTTTCAGTTTATTTGTCTGCGATTTCTATATATCTCTACAAAATATGAACAAACAGACTCAGATTTATAGATTTATTTCACACAGTGGCACCAATCTTTATGCCTCAAGCTCCACAATTTGGCTGGGGTTAAGCCAAAGATCTATTTGTTGTTCCGGCTCAGAAATATGCCCGATTGAGCCATTCTCTCCATAGGGATCAAGAGAAAATTCTAAAGTATGCTCTCCTACTTGACAGCTCAATATCGCAAAACGGCCGCGAAAAGAATACCCCGTTACCATCGCCTGTATTTTTTCCAGCCCTTCTCCCCGGCTTAACCGAGCACCATAGGGAGGTATCAAAACGGCTTGTGCATCGTTTAGTCGGCCTGCTAGCATCTGGCTCAACGGATCATCCCCAGCGCCCCATTCGGCTTTTAAAATCACATTCCCCAAACCTAAAAAGCTCGCTACAAATCGATTTTTCGGCCGTGTATAAATCTCCTGCGGCGTATCAATCTGCTCGATTTTGCCCAAATTCATCACTGCCACACGATCAGCAATCCCAAACGCTTCTGACTGATCGTGGGTGACGTAAAGGGCGGTGACCCCCACTTGTTTGAGAATGGATCTTAATTCATCCAGCAGCCGTTCGCGGAGTAGGCGATCAAGCGATCCCAAAGGCTCATCAAGCAAAAGGACACCCGGCCGTGTGGCCAAAGAGCGGGCAAGTGCGACCCGCTGCTGTTGTCCACCTGAAAGTTGATCAACCCGCCGAGCTCCCAAGCCTTGCAGGTCTACTAGATCCAACATTTCGGCCACCCGTTCAGCGATTAGGCCCTGCGATTCTTTCGCCATCCGTAACCCATAGTTAATGTTTTCAGCCACAGTCATGTGCGGGAAAAGTGCATAACTCTGAAACATCATCCCGATACCCCGCTCAAAAGTTGGTACATCGACCAAATCTCGGCCGTCGAGTGTGATGGCTCCACTATTGGCCGACTCTAATCCCGCCACCAAGCGGAGTAGCGTCGTTTTGCCGCAACCGGACGGACCTAACAAGCAGACAATTTCACCAAGCTCTAAATCGAGCGAAACCCCATCAACCGCTGTGGTTGAGCCAAATGATTTTGATATGTTGTTGATAGCCAGATACGACATTAAAACTCACCTTGATCCAGATTATTATCCCCGATACGCAAACGTTCGATCAACACAAATCCGACCGAGCAGACGAGCATCAGCAAGGTGCTCATCGCCAACGCCTGACCAAAGTTTACCGCACCCGGCCGACCTAAAAACCGGAAGATGGCCGTCGGCATCGTAGGGGAATCTGGCCGAGCGATAAACACTGTGGCGCCAAACTCACCCATGCTGATTGTGAATGCAAATACGGCCGCGACCAGCAACACTCGGCGCAACAAGGGCCAATCAATTGTGAGCCAAACACGTTGAGGGTCAGCTCCCAGCGTTTCGGCCGCCTCGCGCACGGCCGGGTCTATGGCTCGCAGGGCGGGCAAAACGGTGCGAATCACAAATGGGATGGCGACCAGCGAATGGGCCAGCGGAATCAGAATCAACGATTGGCGCAAATTTAAAGGAGGTTCGTCTAAGGCGATGATGTAGCCAAATCCAAGTGTGACGGCCGAGGTAGCCAAGGGCAACATAAAAATCGGATCTAGCCAACGATTGCGGTCCACAACCAAATAGGCGCAAATCAGGCCGATGATCAGCGAAAATACGATAGACATCCCGGCAAACATCAGCGAGTTGCCAACCGCCTCAATGGGCGGCACAAAAAATGCTGATCCCCGTTCGTTAACAAACAGCCTGGCGTAATAGTTAAATGGGTTTCCACCGGTCCATGAAATTGAGCGGATCACAAGGGCCAAAAGAGGCATCGCCAACAGGGTAAACATGACGGCCAAATTTCCGCCGACTAGCCAGCGATCCAGCCGAGACGCAACCGGCTTGGCAACAGCCATCCTGATAGATGGCTGGGTCGCAATGCGCGACTGGGTCCGTGTGTAAACGGCCATCAGCACAAAGGTAAACAGGATTTGAAAAAGAGAGAGCGCTGCCGCAACTGGTAGATCAAAAATGTTGACCGCCTGTCGATAAATCTCTACTTCGAGCGTTGCAAATCGAGGTCCACCCAAAAGTAGAACAACCCCAAAACTTGTAAAAGTAAAGATGAAAACGAGCACAGCGGCCGCCATGATTGCTGGCCGTAACAGGGGTACCGTGATTGTCCAAAATCGCTGTTGGCGAGAGGCTCCCAAGGTTTCGGCCGCTTGTGAAAGATCTTGGTTTATCCGCTCCCAATAGGCGCTGATAATGCGTAGAGCTACGCTGTAATTGTAAAAAACATGGGCCAGCAAAATCATCCAAATGGTTTGGTGAATATCGATTGGAGGATCTTCAAAATTAAACACAGTCTGCAGGATGCCGTTTGCCAAGCCGCTAGGGCCGATCAAGGCGCTAAACGCATTGGCAACCACTACGGTGGGTAACACAAACGGCAAAGTGCTAATAGTGCGCAATGTTTGTTTGTAGCGAAAATCGTAGGTGGCAAACACGTAGGCGGCCGGTAATGCAAGAAGCAAGGTCAGCGTCGTACTCACAACCGCTTGCCAAAATGTGAACCACAACGTAGACAGATAATAGCGGTCCCGAAAAATTTCTGTAGCGGCCGCGAGATCAAATCGGCCTTCTGGTGCAAAACTGAGCTGTAGGATGCTGGCAAGTGGATAGAAATAGAATAGGCCAAAGAAGATGAGGGGGATTAGCGGGAGTAGGCGGGCGTATTTTCGCAATGAAACGGTCTAATAATTAATAAGGAACAATTAATTCTGAACGGTTAATGATGTCCCGCAATCCACCCTAACGTGCGTCATTGCGGGCATCATTAACCATTATTTATTAATTATTCTTTGTTAATTATTATCTAAGAACCGTACTGGTCCACGCATCGATCCAAGCTTCACGATTGGCCGCAATTGTGGCTGGGTCCAATGTTGCTGGTGAATCTGGAACTTGTGCGTAAGCAACAAATGATTCAGGCAGTTCGGCCGTGGTGTTGCTTGGGAAGACAAACATGTTCAACGGAATATCTTCTTGGAACGTTGTGCCAAGCATGAAGTCGATTAGCTGTTGAGCAGCTTCTTCATGCTCAGTTCCGGCCAAAATGCCGATGAACTCGATCTGACGGAAGCAACTTTGTGGCGAGATCACACTAGCGGTGACTGCGTCATCAACCGGTGGATCAGCAAACAAAACTTCGGCCGGAGGGCTGCTGGCGTAGCTAACTACAATCGGCCGGTCTCCGCCGTAGCGGGTAAATGCCTCGTAGTATGCTTCGCTCCAGCCATTTTCTACACGCACATCATTATCGGCCAATTGAGCCCAGTAGTCCAAGTAACCATCTTCACCATACGCATCAACCGTTGCCATCAAAAAGGCGAGGCCGGGGCTGCTGGTTGCTGGGTTTTCAACCACGGTTAAACCGGCGTAAGCAGGGTCAACCAAATCAGCAAGACCGGTTGGGGCGGCCAAATCGCTGGCGGCAAACCACTCTAGGTCATAGTTGAGGCAAACATCGCCATAATCTACCGGCAACGCGCGATTTTCAGAGTCGAGTTTTAGTGAGTCGTCGATATCGGCTAATGCGGGTGAATCGTAAGCCAGCAGAATGTCGTTCTCAAGCGCACGGCTCAAGAAAGTATTGTCAATGCCGAATACAACATCCCCAAGCGGGTTGTTTTTTGACAAGATGTTTTGGTTAAGCATTTCACCGGCATCGCCCAATGGGACCAACTCAACAGTGTGGCCGGTTTGTTCGGTAAACGCCTCAAGTGTTCCTTCGCTCACAAAGAAGCTATCGTGCGAAACAAGTTTGAGCGTAACTGGCTCAATTTCGCCAGAGCCGCACGCGGTTAAGGCAATTAAGGCTCCAAGTCCTAAAACGAGTGTGATAAAAATTTTCTTCATTTGGTTTCCTCCAAATTTCGGGGTCGGCCGAGGGGCCTCACCCATAAAGGCTGAAGACAAGTCTTCAGCTGAATTGGAACGAAAAAACAAGGGGATGGCTACTTGCTTCTCCGTTCCAAAACAAAAAAACCGCTCCAGCGGGAACGGTTTTTGTTCAGGTAAACTGGAAAAATTTACGTTAGTAGATTATTTTCAGTTCACACGTCCATATTTCCTACGCTGGCATTATCCAGATCAGGTCACTAGGGTCGATGGTTTACCATCCTCTCAGCTTCTTTCGAAGCTCCCCTAATGGAGTACAAGTATTTAGTTTTAAACTATGGCAATCTGTACGGAAAATTCAAACTGAATGCCACTTGATAAACAAAATTATACCAAAAAATATTTCAGTGGTGGGATTCTGATGAAATTGTGACCAAACTACTCTTTAACTCGGCCGACGTAATACCATTAATCCTGCAAGAACAATGAGCGCCATTCCAATAATGGACGTTGCACTAAGTGCAATTCCAAAAAATAAAATGTCCCAAATGGCAACAAAAACAAGATAGCTGTATTCAAATGTTGAAACAGTGGATGGGGGAGCAACTTGATACGCCCCTACAAGCAACATCCCAATACCGATAGAAAATCCTGCGAGCAATATGATAATAAACCAATCCCAAAGGCTCACCTCGAACCAAAGCCCAAAGATATATGGATACGCATCAAAAAGCTCACCTTGTGGTTGCAGCAAAAACAGCAATCCGCTGATGCCAAGGCCGGCCAAAAGCATGACAATATTTATAGACAGTGTCATGGCCGCAAGGGGGACATTCTGGCACTTGGTGCGAATAGTGATGTGCGACAACGCATAAAATGCGGCCCCCATGACAGGCAGAACGGCCCAAACTGAAAATGCGTCTGTGCCCGGCTGTAACAAAACAATCACACCGATAAATCCGAGAATCACCCCGAGCCAGCCCAACGGAGATACGGCTTCTTTAATGACATATGCCGAGAGCAGAGTAACAAAAATTGGAGCGATATAGTTGGCGGCCCCAACTGTTGATAAGCTGAGAAATGGGAGAGCGGCATAAAAGGCCAGAAATGTGATTGTGATAAAAACCGAGCGCAAGATGGGCCATTTACCCAATGCCTCGCTTAAAACGGAGCGATGTTTACCTTGAAATAGACTGATGATGAGAAGCGCCGGAACAGCAACCACGCCTCGCAGGGTAAAAATCTGCCAAAGGGTTAGCTCACTGCTGAAGAATTTAAAAACGACATCCTGAATAGAAATTGCCAATGAGGCCGCAACAATCAGAAAAACTCCAAGCAAAATATTTTGTGGATAGGCATCGGGTGAGTTGCTCATCTTATTCTTCTCAGTCTCGACAATCTTTGTGGCCCAAATGGTTGAGCATCGAAAAATGAGGAGGCTGATTTTACGTTGCTTTAGAGATAAAATTCAAAAAGAGACAGATGTCCTTTTTGGGCTATGTTTGAACCGCTAAGATTCTTGGGCTCGTACTCACAAAGAGAGGTGACATATGGAAAATCAACCGCTAAGCTCATTTATTAAATCGATGCCTAAGGTGGAACTGCACGTTCATTTAAAGGGAGCAACCCGGCCGGAAACAATCTTAGCCCTTGCCAAAAAGAACAATGTGGAATTACCCGCAAAAAACTTAGCCGAAATGGCGAAGTGGTTTGAGTTCAAAGATTTCAACAATTTCATAGACATTTATAGTCTAAATGCGGCCTGTTTTGCAGAACCACAAGATGTTGAGTTTGCGGCACGCGAATTCCTAACTGAACAAGCCCGGCAAAATATTGTTTATACAGAAGTCACCTACACGATCAATCAGAGAAAAATGCCGTTTAAGCCTCAACTGGAAGCGTTAAATCGGGCCAAAGCTTGGGCAGAAGAAACGTATGGCATTAGCATGAATTACGTGATCGACATCCCGCGCAACTTTGAAAATATGAACCCATCCGCATTCTCGACGCTGTTTGCCACACATGCAGTTCAAGGGATGGGGCAAGGGGTTGTTGCGTTGGGGCTGGCAGGGAAAGAAACGAAGCATTCTGTCTCAGATTTTTCAGATGGCTTTGATATTGCCAAAGAGGCGGGGCTGGCCATCATCCCCCATGCAGGTGAAGCAGCCGGGCCGCAGAGCATGCTCGATGCAATTGAGTATTGCAATCCACCTAGAATCGGCCACGGGGTGCGCTGTGTAGAGGACAAAAACCTGATGGCTTTGCTAAAAGAGCGACAAATCCATCTTGAGATTTCCCCAACCAGCAATATTTGTCTGGGTATTTTTGATTCGATGGCTAATCACAGTTTTGCTGAAATTTCGGCCGCTGGAATTCCATTTTCTATTAACAGCGATGACCCTCCTTATTTCAACACAACGTTGACAGATGAATTGATTATTGTGGCAGAGCGGCTCGGCTGGTCGGCCGAGGATGTGCAGGCACACATGATCAAAACGGCCGAGGCCACCTTGTTGCCAGAGGAGCAAAAAGCGGCTCTAATCAATAAAATCCAAAGCTAGATTCTTTAAGGCACAAACCCGCTTAAAAATTTTGGCCGCAGATGCAAACAGATTTGCGCGGATAGTTTTTTAGTATCCGTGTAGATCCGCGAAATTCGCGGCAGAAAGCGAAATGTCAACACAGCCTAGTTTACGACCCCAAAAATCACCTGATGTTTCAAATCTCTGACATAGATCACTTCCTCCCATTCATTCTCAAGCCAAACAACATCGCTAGATTTGAGATAGTAGAAAATCAGCCACAAGTTGTTATTGGCAACCG
>JAHDGV010000079.1:10192-18865 GCA_020631655.1 Chloroflexota bacterium
ACATCGCTAGATTTGAGATAGTAGAAAATCAGCCACAAGTTGTTATTGGCAACCGAAGTAAATATCCGCTCGAGCAGAGTTTTGTGACCTGCAAAAGTGTAGAAAAAGTGGCCCAAGCGATTGAGCAGATGGTGACCCAGGGGGCTGGTCCGTGGCAAGCGGCCGTGTGTGCCCTCGCGATGGCTGGGTATAAAGCTAGGCATCTAGACCAAAGCGAAGCAAAAGAGCATCTGAAAAAAGCACAAGCTCGATTGATTGCTACCCGGCCGACCAACACGGCCTTAGCTCAGCGGCTTGAGCTAGCCATGCAGGCGGCCGAGATGGCGCTTGAAGCCGAAACACCGCTTGATCAAGCCATCACCCAGTGGCTGGGTGAAACACGGCGGCAAATTTACGCCGATTACGCCACACGCGGCCGCTTAGGAGCAGACTTGATTGAAGATGGTGATGGGATATTGACCATGTGCTTCGCGGAAACATCGTTTATTCTGGCGTTAGCCATGGCTTGGGCAGATGGGAAGAAAATACACGTTTATGTGCCTGAGACCCGGCCGTTTTTGCAAGGGGCCAAGCTCACCGCCCCGTCGATCCATGAATTAGGCATTCCGGTTACTTTGATGGGTGACAACATGGCCTCCGGTTTAATGGCACAGGGTAAAATCCAAAAATACTTCACGGCGGCCGATCTCATCAC
This sequence comes from Chloroflexota bacterium, assembly GCA_020631655.1. Taxonomy (GTDB): domain Bacteria; phylum Chloroflexota; class Anaerolineae; order Promineifilales; family Promineifilaceae; genus WTJY01. Next base: position 10,887 of record JAHDGV010000079.1, read on the forward strand.
TGTTGATGGCCACGTGGTCAACAAAGTTGGTACGTATCAGCACGCCATAGCGGCCCGCTATCACAACGTGCCGTTTTACGCTTTTGCGTGGGGATTGGACCCTACGCGGCCGGATCGAGCGTCTGTCGAAATCGAGATGCGTAATCCGGATGAAATCAAAACCTTCAAAGGAACACCAGTAACTCACCCAAATATTGAAGCCATCTACCCAGCATTTGACATCACCCCACCCGAACTTGTTTCGGGCATTGTGATGAAAAATGGGGTTGTTCGGCCGGAGAAATTTGGTGGAAGCTATTAGCCATTAGCTTTTGGCTCTTGGCTTTTTTCAAAAATAAGTCAGCTAGTTTGTTGGCTAAGCTAAAAGCTAACGGCCAACAGCTAAAAGCAAATTATGCCATCAGCAATCATCGGCGGAACAGGGTTGTACAAACTGCCCGGCCTAAACTTAAAAGAAGAAATAATCGAAACGAAATATGGCTCAGCCAGGCTGTTTGTGGGGCAAGGGGATGATAGCGATATCGTTTTTTTGACTCGACACGGTGTCTCCCATTCGATTCCGCCCCACAAAGTCAACTACAAAGCCAATATTCAGGCCCTGCATCAACTAGGGGTAAAGCGGGTCATCGGCAACTATGCGGTTGGTGGGATCAATCCTGACATTCCCCCACTTGGAATCGCTGTCCTGAACGACTTTCTCGATTTCACCAAAGGACGAGATGGGACATTTATTGATGGAGAATCGGCCGACGAGAAAGTCACTCACGTTGAAATGAGTGCTCCCTATTGCCAAATTATGGGGGCCGCTTTGTTTGATCGTTTTCAAGAGCAGGAAACTAATCCTTTTAAAAATGGGGTTTATGCGGCGGCCCAAGGGCCACGGTTTGAAACCCCGGCCGAGATTAAAATGATGGGGATGCTGGGTGGTGACGTGGTGGGGATGACCGGTGTGCCTGAAGTTGTTTTAGCCCGGGAAAAAGGGATGTGTTTTGCAGGCGTTGCGCTTTCGATCAACTGGGCGGCCGGGATCAAACCGAAAATCGAAATTGTGACCGATTACAGCAAGCTAGAATCGATTAGGCTGATGATTTTGCAGACTTGCGTTGAAGTCTTGCGGGCAACCGATGACAAAGATTGCGTTCCGGCCGTGTTGCTTTAGCTTTAAAAATGAAACGCATTGGCAGTGAACGACAAAAACTCACCTACATCGAGCAATATAATCTTGCTAGCCACGTTCCTCAATCGATTTTAGATGGATGCGAGCTGTGCGCGTATGCTGAGGGAGAGTTTTTATGCCGCGAGGGAGAGATTTCTGATTCATTTTTTCTCTTGGTTTCAGGCAAATTACAGGTCGGATATTTACACGCAAATGGGCATCAGGCAGTGTTTGCATTTTTATTACCACTATCAGTTGTGGGCGATATCGAACTGTTTGAAGAGCGGGAATCGGCCAGCAACGTTAACGTCCGTGCAGTGGAAGAGTCGCTGGCTTTAGTGACTAAAGCGGAAGTGGCTCGCCAGTTTGGTGCCAATGATCCAAAATTTTTACGCTTTCTGCTCCGGTACCTCGCCCGCAAAATCGATTTTTCGTCCGCTCTTTTGTCTCAGGTGTCGCTTTCGGCCGAAAATCGGCTAGCACGCTACCTGTTCGGCCGGATGTCAGAAGAAGGGGCCAACTTTAAGCTTGAAAAACGGGAGTCATTAGCCCCGCTTCTTGGAACTTCAGTCCGCCATTTAAACCGAACGCTTAAACAGCTCACGTCCCGGGAAATAATCTTGGTCAAAAACAAAACGGTAACCATCCTAAGCCCCATATTACTCGAGCAGTTATTTGATAAAAAGGACTAAAAATCTAGAAATACTATGTGAAAATAGTTAGCGCAGAGTGACTCAAAAATGGTTTTTCATACATTAATCCTGAATTGATTGCGGGGGGCTAGGCTGAAATATATACTCAAATCATGGCACAAACCGTTTATTCAATTGATGAAGCCCGAGATGTTGCGAAAAAGCGCATCCCTAAAATCATCTTCGATTTTATAGACGGCGCGGCCGGAAACGAGTCTGCAAAACAGCGGAATCGAGAAGCTTTAGAGGCGATTCACCTGCAACCCAGAGTTCTAATCAACGTTGATCAGCGGAGCTTAAAAACAAACTTTTTAGGTCGTGAATGGGGGCTACCATTCGGTATTGCACCGATGGGGCTGTGCAATCTGGCATGGCCACAAACGGACCAAGCATTTGCCCAAGCGGCGCAGGATTACAATATTCCGGCCGCACTTTCGACAGCTGGCTCAACTTCTATCGAAGACTTTGGTGCAATTGCCAAACAGAACGGCTGGTTTCAACTCTATGTGGGCGGGGCTGAAAAGCAGGCGATGAGCCTTGTTTCGCGCGCAGAAGCGGCCGGGTATGACACCCTCATCTTTACGGTAGATGTACCGCAAGTTGCCCCACGCCGCCGTGATATGCGCAATCAGTTTGGGATGCCGTTCAAAATTGGCCCCAAACAATTCTGGGATTTTGCGACTCATCCCCGCTGGTCGTTTGCCTCTCTGTTTGCTGGTGCACCACGTTTGGCCAATTTCCCCAACGCCAACTCTAAGCAAGATGGGTGGGACAGAAACAGCGGCCGAGGCAAAATCGATTTTGATTTTCTTGAGCGGCTGCGCCAAAAGTGGCCCCATAAACTAATCGTCAAAGGGGTGACTTTTGGTGAGGATGCTCAGCGAATTCAGGAGTATGGGGCTGATGCGGTTTGGGTTTCAAACCACGGCGGCCGTCAGCTTGCTAGCGCTCCACCAGCCATTCACCTCTTGCCAAAAATACGGCAGGCCGTTGGCCCTGATTATCCGCTGATGTTTGATAGCGGCGTTCGCAACGGCGACAGCGTAGTAAAAGCCTTGGCCTTGGGAGCAGACTTTGTGATGATGGGTCGGCCGTTTTTGTGGGGAACTGCGGCCGGGGGAGAAACGGGGCTTAAAAATGTCATTGATTTGCTCGCCAACGAAATTAGCGTCACAATGGCTCAGGTGGGGAAGGTCTGCGTGCAGGATATTGATTCCAGCATTTTAGTAAAAAGCATGAAGTAAGAAGTGCAAAGTGTGTGATCGTGCACGACTTCACTTCATACTTCTAACTTTAAACTTCACACTATAAAAAACGGAGTTTCGCCATGAAGATACGCGGTGGCGCACTGCTCGCACGGGCATTGCAAGAAAAAGGGGTGGATCAAGTATTCACATTGAGCGGGGGGTTCTGCAACCCAGCTTTAGAAGGATTTATGCAGTGCGAGATTCCGGTCATCAACTCGCCACACGAACAGGTTGCTGGCCATTTGGCCGATGGCTATACCCGTATCAACCGGAAACCGGCCGTCTGTTTGGTTGGCCCTGAAGGCTTTGCAAACGCCATCCCAGCGATGATGGAAGCCTGGGGAGAACGCTCGCCGGTGATTTTTGTAACCGGATCAAGCACACTCAAGCGCCAGGGAGCTGGCGGTTTTAAAGAGATCAACGATGTGGCAATCGCAGAGCCACTGACCAAATACAGCGTACAGGTCACACACGGCGAACGGATTCCTGAAGTTGTTGACCGAGCTTGGAAAATTGCGACAAACGGCTACCCCGGCCCCGTTCACATCAGCCTGCCGGTTGACATCATGTTCAGCTCGTTTGATGTGGATAGCGGCCGTGACGAACGGCCGTTTGATCGGGCCAGCCGCCACATCCATCGGGCGTGGCCCAATCCGGCCGATTTAAAGGTTGTGCTAGATGCGGTTAGCAATGCCCAACGGCCGATCATCATCGGCGGACACAGCGTGTGGTGGTCGGGCGCTGAGAAAAAACTGGAAGAGGTCGGCCGGAAACTCCACATCCCGATTTTTAATGTGCCGTATCACCAAAAATTGCTGGGGGAGGAAAACGAAGCGTACATGGGGCTGGCAGATTTCCATCAGTATCACCCCTCAAAAGAGGCGATTCATGAAAGTGATGTCGCCATCTTAATTGGAGGCAGGCTCGACAATCAGCTCCAGTTTGGCAACCCGCACTTTTTCCCAGAAAGCACAAAGCTAATCTGCGTCAACGGCTCGCACGAGGAGCTGAACTTTAACCGCTCGGCCGACATCGGTTTGCTTAGCGATCCGGCCGCATTTTTAGACGCACTCCTCGAGCTTGAAAGCTCTGGCAATTGGCAATTAGACAGCGGTTGGTTTGATCTGCAACGGGAGCGGCGAGGTGCCTGGGTGCAAAAAATGGTAGATGACATCCCCAGCCGAGAAGAAACCGGAGGCAAGCTCCATCCTTTAGAACTTGCGCTGGGTGTTCAAGAAGCGATGGGAGATGAGGATTGGCTGGTGATTGACGGGGGGAACACCCACTTTTGGTCAGAGATTGCGATTAATATCGCAGGCTACAAAGGGCAAAAGTTGGCGAATATTTTGCACCCCGGCACGTTTAGCATGTTGGGGGTCGGAGTTTCGTTTGGGATTGCGGCCAAGCTTTCAAACCGTAAAAGCAATGTGGTGGTTGTGAGCGGAGACGGGGCGTTTTTGTCCGGCGGATTGAGCATTGAAGCGGCGTTCCAAGAAAATTTGCCGATTACGGTGGTGATCGACAACAACGGTGGGCTGGACTGTATTTCGCAACAGCAAGAGCGTATGTTTGATAACGGCACTCACTTTGCGACTGATTTTCGCGACATTCCGTTCCACACGATGTTTGAGGGGTTGGGCGGCTATGGTGAATTGGTCGAAGATCCGGCCGACTTGATTCCGGCCGTCAAACGAGCCATGGCCAGTGGCAAAACGGCTTGTGTGAATGTCAAAACCAAGGGGTACATCAGCCCGATTGTGTTAGCGACCACCAGCAAGCGCGATAAAGCCAGTATTGAATAATCAGGTGAACAAAGGCTCTGCATTCCCACCCCCTCATCCGTCCCTTTGGGGATGACTTCTCCCCGGGGGAAGGAGAAATTTAGGCTGTTTCGTTATGCGAAGAAGGCACAGCGTGGAAACTCAAATCCCCTCTCCCAAGCTTGGGAGAGGGCTAGGGTGAGGGTTGATTTCTAACTATCAACCAGAGTTCTAAGAATTTATGAATGGTTAATGGCTAACGGTTAAATTTTTCACTAGTGTTTCCGCTTAAGCTTTTCACTCCCATTTATGCAAAATTTTATTCTCAAAAATATCAATCGGTTCATCAACAAGGCAGACGCTCAGGCGGCCGCCCAGACGGTTGAAACCCTAAAAAACGAATTTCCTGACGCATCAACTGAAGAAATTGTCGATCTGCTTATTCGTCGGAAGTGTCAGCAAGCGGGTGCTGTCGGGATGGTGACCTCCGGTGCGTCACTGATTCCGGGTATCGGGACGGTAGTCTCGATGACATTTGGAGTCGCGGCCGATATCGGCATGACGTTTAAGCTTCAAGCGGAGCTGGTGCTTGAAATTGCGGCCGCCTATGAATATCCACTCGATGAAGCGGACAAGCAGAAAATCATCTTAGCCATCACCGGATTAAGCGCGGGAACTGAGGCGGCCCTCCAAAAAACAGGACAAGTTGTGGCGACCAAAGCATCTGCTCAACTGGCCGAAAAAGCGGCCGCCAAAGCGATTCCCTACTTGGGAGTTGCGGCCTCGGCCGGAACCAATTCAGTTTCAACTTACGTGATCGGCCGTCGGGCGCAGGCCTACTTTAGCCTCGGCCCTGAGCACATGGAAACGTGGAAGGACAGCCTGCGAGCAGTTACCGGAATTGATGAGCAAGAAATCGCTTCTTGGCTTAGCTCAACTACAGAATCATCGTGGAATATGTTGAAACAAGGGAGCAGATCCGCGGCCGATTCAGTTATCGTTGCCGGTCAATCGACCGGAACGGCCGTTGTTGTTTACACTCAAAAAGCAACTGGTGCCATTGCACGATCAAGTTCGAGAGTTTGGGGGGCAATAGCAAGCGGCGCGGCTCGAATCAACCCGTTCAAACGTCGAGAAACATCTGAGCCAAACAGCGACGAAACTGATGAGCAAATGGTAATCGGGTATGTCGGTGCGGGTGATGCGATCAGCGAATCAGAATCCACAGAGCCGGGCTATTTGCAAACAGTAAAAGGGGTTTTTGCATGGCGGCCGGAAAGCTGGAAAAAAGAGGCTGATGAACCTGAGCCAAATATTCTCGATTTGTCTGATCTACCAGTTAATTTGATGGTGATGGAGCCGGAAGACGCAGAGGATGAGCGGGCATTTTTCGACCGATTAAGAGGACGTTTCGGCCGAAACAAAAAATAGGCTCCCCCAGCTATTTTAATTTGCAAACTTAATTCTAAATACTAATTCAGGATGAGACGGTTTCCACTCAACTTTTAGCCGAGGGAATCGCCATCTTCGTTTAAGCTTTGGCTGTTCAGACCGCCATCTTGCCTGTTCAAGAACAGAGCGATGATGATCATAAGCCATCTGCCGTAATGAATCTGGATGTTCATGGTGCATGAGTTTTTATTTTGAGCCTCTATCTCTCAAGCGCTTTTAAAAGCGTGGTGGCGTCTTCAACACTAATGTCACCTGCTTCAAGCATTTCTAAAATCTTTAGCTGTTGAGCCCCTTGATCCGGCGTAGGTGGTTTGGGCGCTTTGGGTGCTTTGGGCGGCCGTGGCGCGGCTGAGGCAAATGGATGGACACGGACACGTGCTCGTTCAGCTTTTTCAATCTTTGAGGTTGCTTTATTAATCGCTTTATCAATTTTGCCAGATATTTCTTCTGAAAATTCTGGACCAAATTTTGAGCTTAAGCGATCACCAATCGATTCAAACATCTTGCCGATTTTCTCGCCTAGCTGGCCCAATTCACCTAAATCAAAATCAACATCTACTTCAAAATTATCACCATCAAAGTAGTAATGATGATCATCATCTACTGAGCGCAAGGCGACATCCCCTTTAGCGTCAATGATCACAATCGGCCCGTCTTCGCCAATCGACGCAACCCAATCACCGTCGTCGCCTTGGATGATGTTGGCGTCTAAGCGGTCTTTTGAGCGATTGCGCACCTCCCCTTTGGTGTCAATCATGATGGTTACTGGGGCATCGGCCGGCAAATAAAGGTCAACGTCTCCGTTGGCATTTAAATGATGCTTACCGCCTACGGCCGCGATTGGACCGATCACTTTGACGTCACCCACAACAGATTTTACGTTTAATAGCCCTTCGATATTTCGCAGTTCAACGTCACCCATCACATCATCTAGTGTCACGCCGCCATTGGAACCAGAAATTGAAACGTCTCCCTTTACTTCGTGCACAGAAACATCACCGGCTAATTTTCGGCCGGTTAGATTGCCGTACACCGCAGTAACGGTAAACCCATTGCTCTGACGGATTTTTAAATCCCCCATTACGTTCTCTAGTCGAATGGAGCCATCAATTTTCTTGAGCTCACAGTCACCCATATTTTGCTCAATCTCAACACTCGCATGGCTTGGGGTCGAGATCTTCATATCATCATTCGCTTCCAAATGGATGACCTGATCTTTTTCAACAACGGTAAATCCATCCCCTTTAACCGAGAGTTCTGGATCGTCTCCCCCTTTTATTGCTAGGTCACCGGCACAGTTGATGACCGTGATTATTACATCTTCTCCCACCGTGAACGTTTCTTTTTTAGTCATTGATTCCTCATTGGGCTATTGCCCATTTTTATTATCCACACAGTCAGGTGGCAACGTTAAGCAAGCATTCGAAAATTTCTTTCGATGCGACAAACTAGGATTATTTGCTAGTTAGGTTTTTTAGGATTACGAACTTACTTTATACGCCAACAGACCTCGGAGGTTTGTTTTCTCGGGGAAATAGCGACCTCTAGGCAAAAACCTCCGAGGTCTTTGCCGAGATAGCGCATAACATAAGTTACAAATTACGAATGATTCGTGCGGCCTCTTTTGCGCTGAGCTCACCGTTGGCTACACGGCTAAGCACTTCGCTACGAT
>JAHDGV010000566.1 GCA_020631655.1 Chloroflexota bacterium
ATTTTGCGCAATCAAGGGTTAAAAGCAGAGCATTATCACGCCCGAATCACCAATCGAAGCCAAGTGCAAAACCGCTTTATGAGCGGCGAAACCGATATTATTGTTGCCACGGTCGCTTTTGGGATGGGTATCGACAAATCAGACATTCGCTTTATTTTGCACTACGGCCTGCCCAACTCGATTGAATCGTATTATCAAGAGGCGGGCCGCGCGGGACGTGACGGCAAAGAGAGCCATTGTGTATTAGTCCACAGCAATGCGGACAAAGGGTTTTTGACCCGCTTGGTCAACAGCGATGCGTTAAAGGTTGAGTTTCTGCGTGATGTGTATGGGCAGATTAGAAAACAAGTGCCGGTCGGCCGTTCTGGCCCCGTCAATTTTGATGCGATCGCCCAACGGTTAAACACAGACAGCACCAATTTGCGGGTGGCGGTCAACATGCTCGAAAATGCAGAACTGCTAGTGCGTGATTACGATGTCCCCCTCTCTCTCAGCCTAAAGTGGCTCAACCCCGGCCCGATCGAGCTACAGGCGTTTGCGGCCGATATGGGGCTGGAGCAAGGGATCACGGTTACGCGCAATACAGTTGACGTGGCGGCCGTGCTGGGGGTCTTCCCCAACGAAGTTCTCCCCCTTTTGTCTGAATGGGCGACGGCGGCCCATCTCTTTTACGATGGACAAAATCGAACACCAAACGTCACGGTGCTACAACCACCAGAAGATTCATCTGAACGGATTGTGCGCCTGCTTGACGAGCATGACTCGATCCAAAAGCAACGGGTGGCTGAAATTGGAGAATATGGCAAAAGCCGCTACTGCCGACACGGCTACCTGGCCAACTACTTGGGCGGCGCTGTGCGAGAAAAATGTGACCAATGCGACAATTGTCAGCCTGATATTTTGCCGGAATGGGACGAAGCCACGGCCGATCCGCTGATCGAACGGGCTATATTGCTCGCACTATCCGAAAATGGATGGGGGAAACGTAATTTGGTCTTGCTCTTAACCGGTGAATTGAGGGACAATGATAGGGCCTATCAATCGGAGGCATGGAGTTCGCTTAGCGATCGAGGGGAACGTTCGATACAGCTAGGAATTCGTCAGCTCACTCAGCAACGCCTTATCGAGGAAAAACAGCTATCACACGGCGGTGTGGCTTTAGGAATTACTTCTTCTGGCCGGAAAAAGCTAATTAGTGGATAAAAAAGCTATAACCCAAACGTCAGCTCACTTGGCTGATGCGCAGGTTTTTATCCAATCAACTTAAGCCATCACTTCTGAATACAACAGTCAGGCAGAACGAATGTGTTCTTTCGAACCTTTTCGCTAGCCGGCCGTATAGCGCATCAACCATACCCAATAGTTTTCCTGTCATTATCTGGCACGTTTTCTCGATAGATAACCTTAGGCTTAAATCGATCTGCTGAATAATGACGCATCATCCAAAATGGCACTAATCATCAACGCAAGTGGCTTTCACAAAACAGCTTCACAATCGTACAACCAACGCACCAGATCAGGATCAGTTACCTTAAACAATGGGGCCCTGATCGATTACGCAATTGTCGCAACCGGATTTGGGGCCGATGGCTGGGGAGAGCGTGTGGCCCAAATGGCAATCGACGCTGTCTTAGTGCAGTTTGATCGAGGGAATGATCCTATCGTTCCCTCGATGCTCGAAAAAGCGATTAAGAGCGCCAATCATGAAATCTATTGGAGTACGCGTAAATCGGATGATGTCTATGCTCACATCTCAGTAGCCGTGGTTGAAAATGAGGAGAACCTTTACGTAGCCAGTGTGGGTGCCAATTCAATTTTTTTGGCACGTGGAGAGCGATTAACCCAGCTAACGATGAGCGATCCTGCAACCGCCAATGCTGATGATCTGGAAGATTTGTATACCCAAAGCTGGCAAGCGGCCGTTGGCAAAGCGGCCGAAGTCAGCGTTGATCGTGGCTTTCATATCGACGAATCGATGTCTGATGCGGAATTCACTCGGGCCCAAGTACGAGGAGGAAGCGGCTTACCAATTAGAGAGGGAGATTCAATTTTGGTTTGTAGCCAAAATTTTCAATCTGGCTTAGATACGGACAAAAAACGGAAGGGAAAATTCGTAGATCTATTTGCTTTGTATGATGGCAAACGTGCCATCGACGAAGTCTTGTCTCGAGCCGCTTTTTTTGGGGCTGAAGGCAGTTTTTCTGTTGCCACGCTCCAAGCCCGGCCGGGATCTCGACTCGATTACGCCACCAGCATCAAAAAACAGCTGATCAAAAATCCGGTGCAGTTCTACAATGGGCTGGCTATCGGTGTTGTGGCGATTGTTGCCATTTTCGCCTTTGTCTATCTGCGCAATCGGCCGACAGTGCCGGACGAGCTGGTACAACCTTCAGTTGTTGCTAGGCTCTCCACTTCCACACCGCAAGCGAACGAGGTTGTGCAAATTGAAACGGTCCCCGCTGCAGATGTTTCGGCCGATAGCGATTCAGAAAACGAAGCGGACGAACCAATCCCAACAAGCCCCCCAGCAGTAGGCACGGCCGTCCCCACAGAACAAACTGTTGTGCAGCTGAAACCCCCATCTGATCAAACCGACGAGCCTGACGAACAAGCTCAAGAAGCTGACACCGGTGATCGGGCGACAAGCACGGTTGAGCCGCAACTGACCGTCACCATTGAGCCGGTTACATCAACGGTAACGATCACCGTTTCAGAAACAGTCTCACCTACCGTAGCGCCAGAGCGGGTTTATTACCGGCCGGTATTGCTCAACATGAATTGTGCGGCCACGTGGGAAAACTATGCCCAAGACAGCAAAATTGAGCTGAACTGGCGCTGGAACGGCCGGACATATGGGAATGAATATCTTGAGGTGAGAGTTGGCCCGAGGGGTGGCACGTTGCAATCAATCGGCCAAGTTTTTGCAGAGCCTGAAGGGAATTTCTACCGCTGGTTTATTACCCCGCAAGGGTATTTCTTGGATGGGGTTACTCAGGAGTTCCAGTGGCAAGTGGTGCATATGGCTCC
>JAHDGV010000080.1:0-14074 GCA_020631655.1 Chloroflexota bacterium
ACATACCCCCGATAGTGAACAAATACATCTTGCAGACCGTTTGTGTCGTCCGAGATTAAATTCGTCGCGTCAGATGAGAAGGCGATGAATTCACCGTTGGCCGAAATCGAGGGATCAAACGAGCCACCGTTCCCCTCTTCACCTGTGGCAGAAATTGAGACGCGGGTGATTCCCCACTGCCCTTGATCACAACTGCCTGGTTCGGCATAAAAGCTGTGGTCCTGATCCGCATCCCGATCAATGACAAAAATATCGCTGACACCATTGTCATCACCCGGCACAAGGTCTGGAGCTGTGGATTCAAAGGCGACAAACCGGCCGTCGGCCGAAATTTTGGCGTTGGTCGATGCACCGCTTGCCATTGATCCTGTGCCGACAAACGATAGATATGAACGTGTGAGTAGATGGGTGCACCCACTGTCTACATCATGCACATAGATTTGATCGTTGCTGTTGTAAGTGGCTGAGCTTAGATTGGTAGCCTGTGACTCAAACGCAACATGCTTGCCCAATTGTGAGATTGATGGATGGGTAGAATCACCGCCAACCGCTTGAGCCCCATCAGATGTAATCGAGACTCGAGTAAGTGAGCCATCGATCACTTTGATACCGACATCTGCCTGACCGTTTGTGTCTGAGGCGAAGAGGTTGCTGGCATCTGACGTAAAGGCGATGGTGGTGCCATCGGCCGAAATGTCCGAGGCGTAGCTCCGACCATTTGGTGCGGTTAGCTGAAAGCTATCATTGGCAATGTAGAGTCTGCTGGTGGTTCCGTTACTGTCTAGCAAAATATCGCTGGCTGAGTTGTCGCTGGTATAAACAAGATTGGGGAAATCTCCAAACGTTTGATACGACACCTTTTCTTCCCCATGACTGCCACGGGCATCGGCTATAGATGGGGATAAAGACCGAGCATCAATCTGGGTACAGTTTGGAGGTGTTGTGTCAAAGTTGAAAAGCGAGACTCTGTCGTTGTCTGAAAAGTTGCTATCCCATTTAAATATGTCGCGTACACCGTTGGTATCATCGGCCGAATGGCAAAGCGATCCACCGCCGATCAGATCAGACGCGGCCGAGACATAGGTCACCATGCGGCCGTCGGGAGAGATGTCGCTGTTATAGGAGCGGGCGTTCCCGGTTGAAGCTTTGCTTTGATCATGCGACACCAACTCTATGGTCCATTCATCGTTGTCGTATCGCCTAACATAAATATCTTCTACACCGTTTGAATCATTAACCCCGTCAACCAGTCCTGTGCCAAAAGTTGTAAAAGAGATCGCTGAACCGTCGGCTGAAATAGATGGATCAACGGAATCCCCTGTTTCAATTTGAGTCCCATCTGCATTGACAGAGATCCGATAGGTGGCACGAGCCATAAATTTGAGACTATCTGTTTCGGGTTGCACTTCGTTAGTGGCATATGCAACGCCATCTTGAACGGCCGACTCTAAACTAAACAGCACCCCCTCTTGAAGCACTGTTTCTCCAACCGCCATTTCTCCATCTATAGGAACAGAGTCAACTTGGAACGTTAAATCTGCCGGATCTATTTGAGGTAGTCCGGGATCTAAATACTTTTTGGCATCGATCGCTTGGTTTTGTGAACCATCAAGAGCCAGCAGATAACAATCCTCTACCGGCAAGATGTCATAGACATGCGCTTTAGCAAATCCGACGTGATACCCAACCGGAAGCTCACGGGAGAAAGGATAATTCCCTACGTAGTAGTAAGCCTGCGTGCCTGAAATTGTTTCAATCGGTTGATCTATCCGGGTCGCATAGGTTTCAAGGTCCAATACTGGACCCAAGCGGGCGTAGTATTCTGCATACAAATGATCATCTTGGATCGAAAAAGGAATCGTGTTTGAGTCATTAAACCAAGCGTTATCAACCTCAATCCCAAATCGTACCGGTTTATTTCCATTGAAGGGGGTGTGCAACTCAGAAATTGGTGCATGGGTCATTTGGTACCCATCTCGACAGACCCTATCAATCTTTGAAACTGATCCGTTGTCTGTAACCCAACCGCCCCCCATCGCCTGAATCGATTGGTAGAAGGGGATACTCATGCAAAATAACAAAGCTAAAACAAAATACCGTTTACTCATTTAAATTCTCCAAAAAATATTGACGACAATCACTTGCTATTTTGCTCGATTTTGACGGTGTTTTTCTGACACAGTGTCGGAACGTTGTCCGAACTTTTAGTTGGATAGGAGTTTGCCGGCCCTTTTTTTCTCTCGTTCTGCCCCTAGCGAATCAAATACCACATAGGCTTCCTGAATCAGTTTTTCTCCGGCCGCTTGCTGACCCAATGCCTGCAAACTCTCTCCCCAAGCAAGTCTGGCACAGGCGGCTTGATAAGGCTCAATCGAGGTTAAGATGTCCACGCTTTTATGAAAATTCCGCTCTGCTTCTTCTACGTTCTGATCTTGCGTCGCCATCTGCCCCTTTAGCCGCATTAGGTTTGCGAGATTGGTCTGATCATCCAGCTGAGCCGCCATTTTTTCGGCCGTGCTGATGAGCTTTCTGGCGGCCGGAAACTTATTTTCAACAACCAAACATTCAGCCAGCATCACCTTGATCGTGTTGAGGGATATCTGATCGTTTTTCTCCGTGGCATCGGTTTCTGCGAGGGTGAGCTGGACCTGCGCCTGCATAATCTGCCGGTTAAAAATGGCCAAGCGTGCCAAATTGATGCGGGCCGCTATCAGTTGCAACGAGCTGGCGTGCTCTGAGAGAGCAATCGCCCGTTCAAGGTGCTGTCGGGCCAGCTCATCGTCCCCTTTGTCCACATAGCACCGGCCGAGATTGGTGTGTAGAGCCAGCACCACATCGTGGCTCCCTAGCCGTTTGGCAATCGCCAATGCTTCTTCCAGGTCGCTTACCGCGCCGGTCCAGTCCCCCAGCATATATTTTGTCGGGCCAAGGTTGATGTAGATGCGCGACGTTTGCAGGTGGTCGTGTGATTGTTTGCTGAGTTGGAGCGCTTGTTCGCTGTGGACCACCGCCTGATCCAGCTGATCGAGGTTGAAATAGACGGCCCCTAAATTTTTATTGATGTTGGTTTGCAGGGGGAGCGGGAGCGCTTGGAGCTGATCATCGTTAACCATGAACGATTCGAGCGCCCCGGCCGAGTTGCCCATGTACATCATGATGGTGCCGTGCTGTATCAGCAATTTTGTGTGGAGTTCGCTGTCACCCGCACCCAAAATATCGATGCCGCGCTGTGCCCAAGTCAGGGCTTCGGGCGGATCTCGTCGCTCAAGGAGTTGGGCCATGCTTAAACAGACCTGCCCTTTGAGCTGATCCGAGGTGGGGTTTTGCGGCATCGTCTGAAGCAACTCGGCCGCCTGCTGGTAGTGATCTCGGCCGCTGTCGTATTCACCCAAAAAGTGGTTCAGTTGCCCTTTGGTCAATAACAAATCAACGGCCGTTTCTTGATCTAACCCTGCCTTGGACAAAGAATCAAGGCTTTGCAAAAGGGGTGCCGCCAGCCCGCTATTGATCACATCCCACAGATTATTCTGGCCGATGCGAACCGCTTGTTCGGCCGCCCCAGATTTTGCATAGTGAAAAACAGCTTGGAAAGGATTAACTTCTTCATCGGTGTAAAACTCGGCCGCCCGCTGGTGCATTTCGCGACGTGTTTTGCGCGAGGGCTGTTCGTAGTAAAAGCCGCGCACAATTTGATGCTGCTGATAGGCTTTCCCATCTTCTCCATCTGTCTCTGTCAGCAGATATTGGTCGGCCAACATTCGGAGCGTTTTGCGCACATCTCGTTGGTTGATCAGCGTTTCGAGCAGGTCACGGCTACCGGGATAACCGCCTAAAATCGAAACCGCCTCCATTACTCGTTGCTCTTGCCCACTCAGCCGATCATTAACTTCATCGAGCAAAAAGCGCTCGATGTCTGCGGCCGAGGCTAGCTGAGAAATGAGCAATGCCGGGTCTCGGCTGGCTTGCAGGGCGGCGATTGCCAGCGTTAAAAATGCGCCGCTCCCTTCAGTGGCGGTGTGTAGTCGGGCCACCAAATCGGTCGGTAGCTTAAGCTGGCGCAAGGCCACTAGCTCGGCCGAATCCTCAACGCCTAATCCCCCCAATTCAAACGGGACATCGGCCGGTAAAAACGCTGGGTAGGTGCGGGATGTGATCAACAACGCCAACTGGGGTTCTGTTTGACACTTACTGCTTAGATGCTGGACAAAGGTCCGAATTTCCGGCATCTCTTCAACAAACTGTAAATCATCAAGGCAAATCAGCAGGTTCAACCCATCCAACTGTGCCAAGAGGGTGTCGAGGCAACTGGTGAGATCGGGCGGTTTGATGCCGGCCATGCGGGCAGACTCGAGCATCTCCCACAGGCTAGTTTTGCCAAAGTGGGTCAAAAATCCTGCCAGCCGCCGCACAAAGGAGTTTAAGTTCTGGTCGTAGAACGGATGCCAAAAAACCGGCCGTGTTTCTCCACAGTTGTGAGCAACGGCCATCGCCAGCGATGTTTTCCCCATGCCTGCCATCCCACAAATAGCGAGGGAGCCGCCGCTGTTTAAGCGGGTCTGAATCTGCTCCTGCTCGGCCGTGCGGCCGACAAATTGGGACTGGGCCGGAGGTGCAAATGCGCTTTGAGGTGGGGCGGGTAAAATCGAAACGGGTGCAGGTTGGCTCGATGGTCCCTGATCCACAAGATTGGTTTGATTGGGGAAAAATTTGTCACAAACGCTGGTTGGGTAGGGGTGAGCGCCGCTGATTAAAAAATTTTCTAACCAATCTCGCTGATGCGTTGCATGGCTGTAGGCTAAAATGGCGGTGGCCAACTGTTCAAGCTGTCCGGCCGAAAGCACCGTTTTGCGGTAGCGCCACTTTTCGATCGTGTCACCTGAAACGGGTGGGTCAAACGCATAGCCGATTTCGTCTTGCAAGATGCCGATTTTCTTGCCAGAAAGTTGCTTTATGTCGTGTAAAGCATTCGAAAGATAATCACCAAAGCGCAACAAAAAAATTAAATCCTCTTTTTTCGGACAGTTTTCTGACAAGTTATCAGCCTTATGCGGGGTGGGTTCGATGATACTGACCGTATATTCAAATTTTAGATGGTTTGCAACGTGGTGCAAGACGATACTTTACGGAGATGTGTGATGAAACAATTAATAAAATTTCTTGGCTTGTTGATCTTAATCGTGATCGGAATAAATGGGGTGAGAGGGACATCGGCCCAAATTATATTGCCCCCGAGCGGCCCAGACGGTTGTCCGGCTGATCTTGACGATGAAGTAGATGCGGCCGTTGACGCGTTCATGGCAACACAGAACGACAAAGTCCCCGGCATGACGATCGCCATTACCCGAGATGGGGAATTGCTGTGTACCAAAGCCTATGGCTTTCGTGATTTTGAAAACGAGACACCGATGCGGATCGATTCGCGCTCGCATCTGGGTAGCGTGACAAAGGTGTTGGTGGCTACCACGATGTTGCACGTGCTCGAGAATGATCCGGCCGGGATTAACACCACAGTCTATGGAAACGGCGGTATTTTAGACTCTCCTGATTATGATGATGCGATTCTGCAGGGGACCCGCCGCCATTTCCCAGTTTTAGACATGGCGATTGGAGCCAATAATCGGGTAATCACATGGTATAGCGATGGCAAATATACGGTGGGGAATAGCTTGGATTTAGATTTTCACCAATCGGCTCAAGATTTTGATTTCCCATTTGGTCAAGGGCCAGAGGATTTGATCGGCATCGGCCGAGGTGGGGCGGATAACTTTGTTTATTCGTGGTATCGCGACGGAACCTACAGCGTGGGAACGCCAAGCGACCTGAGCTCAGTAGTTAGCAATCGACGCGAGAATGGGGATAACTTTAAGTCGAATGGAATTCACAATATTGTGGGGATCTCAATCCGGCCGGATGGGGTAATTTATGCCCACTATCATGACGGCACAGTGACTTCTGGCGATATTGACACACCCTGGGATTTGAAAAGCCGTTGGGATGGTGGAACAGACACCTATGTTGTTCCGAGTGACCAAGACCGGACGTATGACATCGTTGGGATGGCCCGATCAATTAATGGGGAATCGATCGCTTGGTTTAGCGATGATACACGAAGCAAGGGAACTGTGACCGACTTAGGTGCAGATACTGGTTTAGAGGATTTTTCAAGACGAGGCGTTACCGGCTCCCGGCAGGATCGAATTGCAGAATATGACGATATTCAGATCCGTCATTTGCTTACACACTCATCCGGTTTAACACGCAGCGGGAACGGTGATGCGGCGGCCGACAAATATGCTACTGTTCCCGGTTTTTATAATAAAGAAACCAACCCGATCCCCTATCGGTATACGAATCAGCATGTTCTAAGCACTCGGCCGTTGTTGTTTGCTCCCGGCACCAGCTATTCCTACTCAAATCATGGTCTGGGGCTGATTGGTCACATGATCGAAGAGATGACCAACGAAGATTGGTACGATTACATGCGTGAAAACATTTTGATTCCGGCCGGAGCCGAATCAATCACACCCCGTGGCACCCTGTATGCCGACCTAACCTTAGATTCTAAGCCGCATAAGCTTAACAGTGATGGGGAGATCGTTACCGAAGATTATCCGATTCACAACCATTCTGGCAGCGCGGCCGGGTCACTCAAAGGTAGCGCTAAAGATTTAGCCATCTTTATGCTGGCCACAGACCGGAACAACGATACCCATCCTGATGTATTGCTCGATGGCACGCTGTGGCTGATGGAAACCCGGCCGTTTCCCGACACGGTGACAAACCGAGTTTTGGGCTGGGCCATCCATTGCCAAAGCCAATCGGCTTGCACAGACAATCGCCGGTTATCACACGATGGTTTATCAACGGGTGAAAAAGGAGGGGCCGCGTTTATCGCCAAATATCAAAACTACCGGCAAACGATTGATGGTGTAGCTGAGAAGGTTGACGATATTAATGTTGCCATCGCTTTGAACATTGGTGAAGGTAGTGCGGCTAATGATATGAGCAACTTGGCCAATGATCTCGCTGTGATTGCTCATCTGGATCGGCCGGAACCCACACCGACCCCATCCCCAACTGCAACCTCTGAGCTACCGATTGGTCAGCCACCCACGGCTACACCTACGCCACAATTTCCGATTGACAGTAATCCAACCGCTACCCCCACGCCTACACAAATGCCTATCGGCTCTGAAGGTGGGGATGTGCTGATCTATCTGCCGATTGTGACCCGTTAAACGGTTATCTCGATTCGATTCCCCTCTGGATCAAGGATTACGCTTTCGTAGTAGCCATCTCCCGTCCACCGAGGACCATCCAGCTTTATAAACCCATCGCTCACAAGGCGGTGGGTTTTTTCATTTACGGCCGACTCTGATCCCAGTGCAAAAGCAAAGTGGGCATATCCCAAAAATTCATCGGCCGGATCCGCTTTCTCATGCGTGCCAATCCCCGGCTTTTGCATCAGCTCCATCCGCGCACCAGAGGTAAACGTCAAAAAATAGGATTGGAATCCCTTTGTGGGATTGGTGTATTTGTTGTTGGCCTGCGCATCAAAATAGGTTTCGTAGAAGCGTTTCATCGCTTCGATGTCTTTGGCCCACAGGGCGATGTGTTCAATTTTCATTCGTTGTCTTTTAACCTCAATTTGGGGTTTCGAAAAAAATTACAAACTCCCTGTCATTTGGCCCTCACCAACTCGCTTAATGAGAATCAAAATAGGCCAATGACTGGGAGTTCTGCCGAAAACTCCCAGTCACCGACCGATTTTTCGCGATCAGACAGTGTCCCAATCGGTCATGTGACAGGGAGATTCGCTCAAAAAACTAACTCCGAACCCAGGTTTTCGATCAAAGTAGGATCTAGTTTATTTCCGGCTTAGCCACTAAGCCAAAACCAATAAAACAAGCCTAGCGCAACTAGAGTTAAAAGTGGCAAAATAATCAGTAGATTTCGGTAGACGTGCTTTTTCATAGAGGGTAGGTGGACAGTGTCGGCAAAAGGAGGTGCGTGTTGACTTATGAGGAGGAAGCCAAACCCCCTCTTGCCGACCCTTTCAATTGTTGCCACAGCTTAGCAAAAAGCGTTCAACCCTTTCTCTACGCCTAAAATACAAAAAGCCTCTGAAATAAATTCCAGAGGCTTTTGTTTTAGAGTTTTGCAGTGACGGCGCGGTTAGAAACCGGCCGTAGCAAGATTTGATTGTGATGCGCTTGGCTAAAAGCTAAGAGCTAATAGCCAACGGCTTAAAATCACATATTGCTACGACGGCCGTGGCTGCTGTTGCGACGAGATGCCTTTTTCTCTTTGATCCGGCGAACCTCGCTGTTGGGGATAAACCAACGTTTACGACGAGCGTCAGTCAGTACGCGGCTTTTGACAACTTCTTTGCGGAAGCGGCGCAACAATTGTTCTTGTGTTTCTCCACCTTGGAGTACGACTTTTGGCATGTTTGATTTCACCCCCTTTTGGGGAAAGATTTTATTGTTAGACACAAAAGCCGAAGCTAGAAAAAACGCTTCGGCCGTGTGGTAAATAATCCTATTAATGGCTCTAAATCGGAAATTTAGAGCTGGACCATAAATCAGAGATTTATAGTTGGCTCAAAAATGAGCGACTAAAAGTATAGCAAGTTGATGCCCACATTTCAATGGGCCATGCTGGCGGCTGGCTGGACAATGGTCAACGTTTCTGGTTTAAACTGCCACAGATCCCGATTTGCACGAGGTTGGTGGGGCAATTTTCCTAAATTCGCCAAAATCGTAATGATGTAGTTGTGATGCTCTTCAGCGCGCATTAGCAAATGGATGAGTGCTTCCCACATTGGACCATTGATTTGCTCTAAGTGTTTGTGTAGGTCTTCTTCAGATGCTCTGTAAAAAAAGTTTCGGAATTTTTCATCTGCTGAATTCCAATAGCGGTGTAGGTCCTGAGGGGGAATGTTTGAGGTCAGTTCGTGGTCGTCAAAAAGAGATTCGATATCTCCTTCTAAAAAGCCAAGCCAGCGCTCATACTCAGCAATAACGAGTTGCAGGTGATGGCTGACCGATCGATTGTCTGGCTCAAAGGGCAGATCAAACTCTGCGGCAGTTATGGTGTCGATGGCATCCCAAAGTTTCAAGAATCGTGATCTGTTTTCTTCACTCATCGTGGATATTAAATCTGCGGGTTTCAAGAGGTTTTCTCCGTTCTGGGTTGATTTTTGGTGGGGGGTTGTTGCGAGAAATTCCAACATGATTGTCCATACCTTTTTTAGATTATAAACTGTTGCGCACTACGAAGACTCTTGGGAAAAGTTGCATAAGTCTGTGTGAAATATTCTATAAAAACTGGTACCAAAGTCGTATGGGTAAGTTTACGTAGGATCGCAAAGAAAGCCGTAAAAAAATAGTGTGTTTAGGTTTTGTCCTGAGTGTTGTAGCCAAGCCCACGCAAAATAAAGAGGGTAATGTCTCGCACGGCCGCCTGGCCGCTGGCTTCTGCATCTGGTTGAGCCAATAAATTTAGAATCGCTTCGTCACAGGCACCTGCAATCATCTCGGCCGAGCGGCGGCTATTTTGATCTGGCAGATTCCCATCGTCATTCGCAAAATCGAGCGGCCGCTGCCACATTTGGGTCATCCGCTCTCGAAAAATCGACCGTTTTTCATGGAGTGATGGGATCGCACCGATGCCACCAACCAGCATCAGATGGATGACGGCCGGTTCATACAGTGCGATGTTGACATAGGCCTGAACCCCGGCCGCAATTTGATGATGGAGCAACTCTTTGCTGTTGATTGCTTGTTCAAGCGATTGGGCTAAAAACTCCCCCGTTTCTTCGTACAAATAAACAAATAAAGTCTCTTTATCCGGGAAATAAAAATAGAACGTCCCGATGGCGACACCTGCCTTTTGGACTATATCTCTCACGGTGGCGGCATGGTATCCTTTTTCTGCAAAAACTTGTACAGCCGTCTGCATCATCGCTGTTCGCTTTGCATCTTTTTTCTGACGGACTTTGTCACTTGTACGATAAGCCATATCGTAAGTATACATCAGGTTGAGCTTTCGTGGTTTGTTACTAAGAAATAGGTTTCAGCCCTTATGTAAAGTGAGGTGTTAACCACTAATCAGACCGATGGTTAAAGTGACTAAAATGTTTGACTAAAAACCGTTTTAAATGATGTGAGCCAAGGCGGTTCGTGAAAAACAGAAACAGATTTTTAATGACCCGATTATCTACGATAAAATAGAAATGATAAAAACAGCCCCAACCAAAGCAGAAATGATCGACCTGCAAATAGACTATAAATCTGATATCCCCCTAAACCGTCAAATCTACCTACAGATTCGAGACATGATTTTGGCTGGTACGTTGCCGTGCGAGACCCAGATTCCTGCTACCCGAGAAATCGCCAGAAAATATGAGATGGCACGCATGACGGTAAACGTCGCTTATGAGCAGTTAGAGTTGGAAGGATATGTTGTTACCAAACCAGGGTCGGGGACATTTGTCACCAGCGAGCTAACTTTGTTGCAAGGTGGCGAAGAGCTGGCACCGGTTGAGCTGTCAAAATGGGCCGCACGTATTCAGTCCCCAGAATTTGCATCATCTTTAGATGTGGGACGTCTGACTGCAGAAACAAATAATTCAAAAGTAGAAATCGATTTTGGCTTCGGCCGTTCCTTCTCACACATCTTTCCATATGATGTGTGGCGCAAACTATTGGCCCGCTACCTGAGCACGGACGATGCGTTGCTCTCAAAATATGGTTCTGTGGGCGGCTTTGGCCCGCTTCGCGAAGCGATTGCGTCGTATGTCGGCCGTCAGCGTGGCGTTAACTGTCGGCCGGAGCAGGTGTTTATCATCAGCGGTATGCAGCAGGCGTTAGACATTTTAAGCCGGATGCTGATCAACCAAAAAGATGAGGTGCTCGTAGAAACCCCCGGTTACGTAAACGCGGCTCGTGTTTTTCGGTCACACGGGGCGATTTTGCGGCCGGTGCCGGTTGACGAAAATGGATTTCAAACGACACGCATTCCGTCTGATTCTGATGCCCGGCTGATTTTCGTTACCCCATCTAACCAGTTCCCGCACGGTGGGGCGATGCCGGTTCAGCGCCGACTTGAGCTGATCCAGTGGGCCCGTTCGCGCAACGCGCTGATTATCGAAGACGATTATGATGGTGAACTGCGCTACGAAGGGTCACCAATTTCAGCCATGCAGGGTCTAGACGATAGCGGCCGAGTTATCTATTTAGGCACGTTTTCAAAAGTTTTACTTCCTGCACTCCGGTTGGGCTATGTGATTTTACCTCAGCAACTGTGCGAGCCGTTTTTGCAAGCCAAAATGTTGATGGATCGGGGAGCACCTACGCTAACTCAAGCGGCCATTGCTGACTTTATTACCGAAGGGCATTTTGAGCGCCATCTGCGCAATTTGCGCAAGCTGTACGCAGAACGGCGTGGGGTTTTGGTACGTGCCATTCAAGAGCATTTGGAAGGACACGTAACGTTTGCCAACCATCCGGCCGGTTTCCACGTGATGCTGTATCTAAAAAATGGGATCAGCGAACAGCATGTGATCGCTGAGATGCGCAAGAAAGGGGTCGGTGTATACGCCGGCCGGCCGTATCATCTGTTTGATTGGGCTCCACCGTCTCTTGTTCTTGGGTTTAGCGACTTAGAAAACGAACAGATCGAAGAAGGGATTAAACGCTTAGGAGACGTGTTAAAGCAACCGTCCGCCTCGTTGAATTGACTAAAAACTGATTGATAACAACAAAAAAAGCCCCGCCATGGTTAACATCGCGGGGCTTTTTTTATTGGCATGGCGAGTGCCTACCTCTCTAACAATTTGAATGTAAACTCCGGCCCGTTCCCCATGTGGAAGGCCATTTGAATCCACAATAGGGCCAATGGCTCTAGATAGCGAGCATGTTTTATTGGACCAATATCTACCGGATCAAAGCCCATTTCGGCCGCCAAGTTGGCGACAATCTGCTTGGCTTTATCAGAGTTGCTGCAGTAATAAGCGGTGGCCGGTTTGCCATCAAAAACCGGATTCTTAAAATGCTCCACATAGATGTGGTTGAACGCTTTGATGACGTGGGCCAAGGGGAATTCCCGAGCAATTTCTTCTCCGGCCGACCATTTGTGCCCTAGGGCCAAACTGCCGCTGGAGGTGATCGGGTTGATGCAGTCGATAATGATCTTCCCTTCACATTTCCCTATTTCTCGCTGGACATCGATCAAGGCGTACCAAGGAAAGGAAAATAGCAAAATATCGGCCGCTTCTGCCGTTTCGGCGATTCCCATCCCCTGCATGTTATTGCCTAATTCAGACGCGATAGTTTCTGCCTTTGCTGGCTCGCGTGAGCCGAGAATAATGTTGTGGCCCGCTTCACCCCAGATCGTTGCGAGAGTGACCCCAATTTGGCCGGGGCCGATAATGCCGATTGTGTATGTCATGGTGGTTTGTTTGCTATTAACGTAAGTTTGAACTCTTTTCTATCCCTGTCACAGGGCAGAACCAATTTGCTTTTACTAGAGATTGATGCCCTGTGACTGGGATGTTTTCGCACAAAATCCCAGTCATACGGCCTTTAGTTGTTTGCATAACCAACTCGGCTCGGCCGTTTGACAGGGATTAAGCTTGCCAATTTTTAATTTCAACTTGACGTTATAAAAAGATTATTATCAGTTTCCGAAAAATTATAACAGTACAATAAACGTGTTGACACATTTCAAAGCCATCCCGTATGATTCGATCCGCTTTATGATTCGAGTACAAGAAATAATTTTTTGTTTTGCATTGATCGCTCTAGTCAGTGGGTGCTCCGCTAGCAGTTCTGCGGCCCAGCAGGTGTCCGAACTACCGGCCGAGCCAGCGCCTACAGTCATTCCAACGGCCGAACTCCCTTCGATTTCCGTATATGAATTGATCGAAGGAGAGCCGGTGCCAGTGGTTGAAGGGGCATCTGGTAGTGTGGCGGTTTTGGATGATAGCGGCTTACCGGCCCCCGTTGTATCAGGCACAGATGGTAGCTCTGCCTCTGGACAAGCGGAAGATTTGGCAGGTCAAATGCCAACGGCTTTTCCCACGGTTCCTCCACCCACACCAACCAACACGCCGGTTCCACCGACACCAATCCCAGATGACACACCAACACCGGTCCCCACATTTACGATCCCAGCATTGCCCAACACGTCTGAAGAAGCCCATTATTGGATGATTCGGCCGATTCCCGAAGGGGGCGTTGTCTGGACCGATAAATCATATTCCTACGGAAGCACAAAGAGTGGGGCGTTACGTACCCATCACGGTGTTGAATTTTTCGTGACGTATGACACGCAGGTTTTAGCCACGGCCGATGGCACAGTGATCATGGCCGGTTGGGACGATGCAGAAAATATTATGGGGCCAGAGCCAGACTTTTATGGCAACGTCGTTGTCATCGAGCACGATTTCTTGTGGCGAGATGAAAAAATCTACACCCTGTACGGCCATCTAAACGGCATAACCGTGACCAAAGGACAACGGGTAAAACAGGGCGATGTGGTTGGCCTCTCTGGTGCAACCGGTGTGGCTGATGGGGCTCATTTGCACTTTGAAGTGCGCCAAGGGAGCAATGATTATCAAAGCACGCGTAACCCACTTTTGTGGCTGTGGCCGTTCCCTGAAGATGGGACGATTGCCGGCCGGGTAACGTTTGAAAGCGGTGGCTTGGCTTACGAAGCTCCGGTCAATTTTAGGCGATTAGATGGGGATGACCGCACCGTTTATCTGGCGACATCATACGCGGATGATAATGTGAATGGGGATACGGTTTGGCAGGAGAACTATGCGGCCGATGACGTGGATGCAGGCTTCTACGAGGTTTATGTCAAAGTCAACAATAAAAAATATGCGCAGGAGGTATGGGTTTACCCCCGGCGCACAACGTTTGTTGATATTGTAATTCCGAATCAGTGATAGATTAGGCGAACGAGATCTTGTTCTGGCTACGACTACGGAATCGGAAGCTGTACGCCATAAGCACAACGCCTAGAGCCACAATCAACCAGCCAATCCATTTGATGAGCAACTCGC
>JAHDGV010000080.1:14174-18838 GCA_020631655.1 Chloroflexota bacterium
AGCACAACGCCTAGAGCCACAATCAACCAGCCAATCCATTTGATGAGCAACTCGCCTAAAAACTCGGGAGCCAAAAACAGAATGAGTGCGATCGCAAGAGAAATAAGTGCCCCTACAAACGCCCCGCTGGCGGGTAAACCGGCCGATCTCAGACGAAGGCCGATCATGATTTCTAAAATCGCCGCGATGCACAGCTGAATCGCCACAACAAATAGCAGAACGACCCAATAGGTAGCCGCAACGGCAAAAGGCATCCAAACCGCAATACCACCAATAATGATGTTGAGAATAGAGCGCAGAAGTGCGTAGTTGCGACGTCGTTTGTCGTCTTTAATGCGGAAGGCGGAGATGAGAGTGATGATGCCGCTGATGATGAGCCAGCCACCTACTGCGACCGTGAGCAATCGTATGAAATTATCGGTGTAAAACACGATGAACCCGCCTGCTAGGGCGATTAAGAGTCCCCTAAAAAACATGCCTAGCCATGCGGTACGATTGATTTTTGGTGCTTCTATTGAAACAACTTTTGCCATTGATCTCCTCCAATATAGCTTTTCGATACAGTGCTAAATTTCAGCATAATACCTACCTTGTGCTTCGCCAATCTTTTTTTACTGGTTTGATGGTTCCAAATAGCGAAGCCTAAAGTGTTTGTTTTATTTGTTAACCCAAAAATATTTGTTGGGGCAAACACTAGTTTTTCGAAATATCGATAGTTTAGGCGGGTTTTAGCCGATTTTATATACGCAGAACATCTTAGTTTGGTCAGATGCCTTCGTGCGGGGATTATACATGCACTACTCGAATTTGACTTCTCGCCAAGCGATAACTTTCTCGGCCAAAGTCTTTTTGGTAACGGAATGTGCCGCGACATGATTCGCAAATTCGGCCGCACGCACCGGGTCGATGTCTGAGCGATGGAGCCCCACAAAGAAAGCGGCCCCAAAAATGTCTCCGGCCCCAGTTGGCTCAACCAGCTCGATTTTAGGAGCAGGCACCTGCACTTTCTTGCCATTAAAATAGACGGTGCAACCGGCAAAGTTTTCGGTGACTACCAAAATGTTTGACCAAGCGATATACCGTTCTAGCATCCCATCATCTAGCAGATCCTCTTCGCTTAAAACGGTGGCGGTGGCGGCCCGCAACAGCCGCTCTTCAGCCGGGAAAGATGTGGCATAAACCCGGCCGTCGTCTCCCCAACGGCGCATCCACCCCTGTGGGGTTAGCCCGATCAGGCTGTTGGGGAACAGATCGATCATGTTGGGATCAACTTCATTGGTCAGCGGCCCAAGGTGAACAATATCGGCCGACATCCACGCTTCAGGCACATCGGCCGCCATGATGTCGTTGGCCCGATTGTGCAAAATCTGGATTCGATTATTCCCATCATAAATGTTGGAGAAAATAGCATCTTCGGGGGCCGGAATTTTACGGACCTCCAGCCCCTGCATGATCTCGCGCAGATCGTAGTCCTCGCGTGCGCTGGTCAGTACGCCGGTTTTGTAGCCTAAGGCATTAGCGATTTGCCCCGCGTAGGTAACAGTGCCGCCCGGTTTGTAGCCGTCATCAACTTTATCGCGGGTTACATGGCCGACTACGAGATATTCAATGTGATTGGGATTGTTCTGCAAGTGGAAACCTACCTTTTTATCTGCTTCTTTTGGGAAAATCATTCTAACGATCGAAAAAATTGAAGACAAGTGATCAAATGGCAATTATTGATTTTGTTTATGTTTAAGTACATTGTCCCAGAAGCTTTATGATGTTTGACAGAGGCGTCGTACCCGCGAAGGCGGGTACCCAGTGCTAGGCTTAGCGCTGGATTCCTGCCTTCGCAGGAATGACGGCATTCCAACAAAATTGACATTACTTCAGCGACAATGTATTAAGGTCGATAGAGGGGATAGAGAGGCTCGCCAAGTGTGATTTTTCTCTAAAACGACGTCCCTTTCATCTGCACGTTCCCTATCCCTATCTTCTATCCTCGCCACCCGATGTAACGCTGCTGTAACGGCCGTTTGAGTACAGTCTCCAAAATGTCTGACTGAGACAGTTTGAAAATGAAAACCCAGAGGGGATTTTCGATAATAAATTGGAGATTGCGATGAGTAATGCAACGATGAATCGATGGGGGAGTAAACGTCTTAGAATGGGGGCGGTTTTAGCCTTTTTACTGTTGTTGGGAGCCGGTTTAGCGCAAACAGATCGGAATATGGTTTTTGCGGGGAGCGGCTTGGCTGATGAAGCGATGGCTTTGAACATCGCTCCGAACGCGCCGCTGGTGATTACGGTAGATACAACTGAAGACCATACTGAAAGTGATGAAAATAGCTTGGGGACAAATCTAACTAAATACACCTGTGGATATACTCAAGGTGCGTTTTTCTTCCCGGCACCCGATGGGAAATGTACGCTTCGGCGAGCGTTGGTTGAATCTTCGGCCCGGCCGCAGAGTGACCGCACAGATGGAATTCACATCGAGTTTGATATTCCGGCTGATGACCCCAATGCTGATTTAGAAGTTGATGGGACATGGACCATCTTCCTTGACTCGGTTTTAGCACCAATGAAAACCGATTCGATTATCAATCGGAATGGGGCTGTCACAATCGATGGAAGCACACAGCCCGGCGGCCGGACCGATGGGCCACCTATCATCATTCATTCAGGTGACACTAGCCTAGAAGTTGAGAGCGAAAACAACACAATCCGCCATATTTCCTGGAAAGGTGGCGGTGCGATTTTCCTCAAGAATAAAGCAGATGGGAACACGGTTGAATTTATCTGGATGGGGCTTACCGACGATGGACAAAACATTTACTTCCGGGATGTGAATGATCGCAAAAGATTAGCCATTGGCGGTTTTGTAATCGCATCTAACGATAATGTGTTGGCCGAAAGTGTCATTTCTGGTGCATTTGCCAAAGCGGTCAACATCGACGGTGGTGATGACAATTTGGTCAAGAATAACTATTTCGGCACCCGAGCCGATGGCACCGTTCCAGAGATTGATGAATCTGTTAAATGTGTTGCGTCTTTTAGCTACGACCCGTCGTTGTGGTACGGTGGCTGGGGGATGGCAATTAGCGGTTCGCGGAATGAATTGAGCGGCAACGTTTTCTTGAACATGCACATTATGCGGTCAGCCAATGACACATCGCCGGTTGCGCTTGAAATTTTTGGCGCAGATCATGAAATCTTCAACAATAAATTTGGGGTAGACGCCAATGATGTAGATTCAGGCACCTGTGGCCACGCGATAAACATTACCGGTAGTGGTCACGCCATCACTCAGAACGAAATGGCAAATACCCGTATTAGTTTTGAAGAAGGGGAAAAAGCGGCGATGTTTTCGCGGGATAGCTCACCTCTGTTTGGGCAAAATACGATCCGGGGCAATATCGTCAGGGACAATCCCGGCAAGATTGTGATTTTTGCCGGTAATATCAAAGACAGCCTCAAATTCTTTAAACCGCCCCGCATTACATCGATAGATGGCACCACGCTAACCGGCCGAGCTGAAGCCGATTATCCGTGCCCTAACTGCACCATCGATATTTATGTGGATGATACAGACGAGATCGAAGAAGCACTGATTTATTTGGGTCAAACAACGGCTGATGCGGATGGTAAATTTACCTTTGAGATGCCACAAGAAATGCAGGACGGCTTTGGTATCCGCACGATGGCAACGGTCAATAACTCAGGGGTAATCAGCGGATTTGGCCCTGGCACAACGTCTGAAGCATCACAGTTGTTCACCCCGATTACCGACATGGAAATTACCGGTCCAGAGCAAGGGATTGAATTGGCCGATCATCAATTCAGCATCGTTGTGACTCCGACGATGGCAACGCTCCCGATCACCTACACAGTGGTGGCTACCGATTTTGCTGATCCGCTGGTTGTTGTTGAAGATGGGACTGAATTAGACGTCGATGTATCTTGGGTCAGCCCCGGAGTTAAAACGGTTCAGGTGACGGCCGACAATGGTCTCAGTAGTATGACCCGCTCCCATCAGATCGAAATTCTAAGTGTGACTCAGCCGGTTGGTGTCGAATCAATCACCTTTGAAGATTCGCCAACACAAGGGACCGTTGGGGAAGATTTGATCATCAACTTCCAAATTCAACCGATTTCTGTGACGCTACCAATTACATTTACGGTGGATATTACCGATGAATCGGAGACGTTGGAGAGTGTGTTTAACAACCGTTTGGCGAAAATCACATACGCTTGGGATACCCCCGGCACTAAAACGGTTACGGTCAAAGCGGATAATGGGATTAGCTCAAAAACGGAGTCATTTGTGATCTCCATCGGCGAAAGTTCAAGCACCCCAGAACCCGGTGAGACACCTGAGCCCGGCGAAACGCCAGAACCCAGCACGACGCCTGATCCTGGTAGCACACCGGAGCCGAGTAGCACCCCAGACCCAGGCAGTACGCCCGATCCCGGTAGCACGCCGTCAGCCACCAATACACCGTCGGCCCCTTCATCGAATGATGTATTTATCTTTTTGCCAATCGGTAGAAGGTAAAGTGTCGTATTAACTTGGCAGGGGCATGAATGTCCCTGCCATCAGCAACGGCCTTCGGCCTCTGAAGTTAGGCCGAAGGCCGTTGATGATAGCCGACGAGCTTTAGCTCACTGGCGATGTGAAA
>JAHDGV010000567.1 GCA_020631655.1 Chloroflexota bacterium
GCTGAGCAGTTGACGAACCCAGAGGTTTTGCGGCTGTCAAACATGGTGGAGCTGGCGGAGGATGATGAGTTCAACGAGATTTTCCCCAATGATCGCTTCTGCCGGGTGACGATTACGACGGCCGATGGGAACAGCGTGACTTCTGAGCCAACTACGCCTCCGTGGACGGAAAAAGCGCCGCCGACAGATGCTGAGCTTGATCACAAATTCCGCACCATAGTCGGGCAGGTGATGCCAGAAGGTCAGGTTGATCGGCTGGTTAAGATGTTGTGGGATGTGGAGAATGTGCCTGCGGCCGATGAGATTTTGGAGCAGTTGCAGATCTAACCCCCTTCCGTCTGACCCAACTTTGTTGGGCCAGCCACCTTCTCCCAGCATTGGGAGAAGAAGTTTGGTTGTGCGCTTGGCTAACCAACTTTCAGCATGTCAGGCCGAGTCCCCTCTCCCAATTTGGGAGAGGGCTAGGGTGAGGGTTAATTTCTTGCTCGAGCAAATAGTTAAAAAAGACTTGAAAATTGGCAAAGCTTACTAATCGAGCCAGAGAGCTACGCAAAGATCAAACAAAAGAGGAAGCTATTTTGTGGAAGCACCTTAGAAGTCGCCGATTCAAAGGCATTAAATTTCGCAGACAAGTGCCTATTGATCGATTTGTTGTAGATTTTCTATGCAAAAAACATCGACTCATCATCGAGCTTGATGGAAGCCAGCATGCTGAGAATCGAGAATATGATGAGTTGCGGACTTCAATTCTTGAAGCAAAAGGATATAGGGTTATTCGCTATTGGAATAATCAGGTTTTGACTGAGCTTGAAGGGGTTTTGGAATCTATTGAATTGGTGATAGCTGATGGCAAGTAGTTTTTTACAGTCAGTTGAGAATCTAACCCTCATCTGCCCCTATCGGGGCATCTTCTCCCAACATTGGGAGAAGACATTAGTATTTGCGTTTGACTAACCAACTTTCAGAATGTCAAGCTGAATCCCCTCTCCCAATTTGGGAGAGCGGCTCAACCTTGTTGACCTTAAAGGTGAGGGTTAAATGAGGTGCAATTAATAGATTGCGCCAAAGCAAGTTGAGCCGTTTACCATTTATCCACCCATAGTGGGGGGATAACTTCATCGAGCTTTAAGGCGAGAGTTAAATTCATAAAAATAGGGAGCAAGTACTAACTGTCAACGTCTTGTTCACAACATTTCAGAGAGCCAATATGTTATCTTTTCCACGGGATAATCTATTAACCCATCATTGCCTAAACTATGCATCCCAACCTTTAAACATTTTTAATCGGAGAAACAATCGCTGTGAAACAGACTATTAAACATTTCCTATTATTGTGCGTCGTATTGCTACTGATCGCGTGCGGTCAGCCAGAAATTGAGCCGGGACTGGACGCCGTTCCAACTGTGGCGGAGCCAACCCAAGAACCACTCCCAACAGCGACGGAAAGCCCAACAAACACCCCTGCACCGACTTCTACACCTACCCCACTTCCTGAACCCACAGTAGTTGAAGAATCAACTGAGTCCGATGAAGATATGATGGAGGATGAACTGGCCGAAATGTTTGGCATGCGGGTCATCTCTGAAGGAACGATGGCCATGGAAGCTTTGGGGATTAGCTTTGAGCTACCTGAAGGGTGGAGCGGTATGGAAATGATGGGGTTGATGGCGATGGCAACCAACAGCGACCTAGATTCCGACATGGGTCTCGATACCCCAACGGGTGAAGAAGGTGTTGTTTTGATGTTCCTGCCTTCAGGTGACGAATCTTTTGAAGAGATGACAAACTTCACCACAGAAGAGCTAGTAGCTGAGATGCAGGGGAGCGGAAGCGATGTTGAGTTTGAAGAAATGCAGGTCACCGAGGATCAGGTAGAGGTGACTGTTAACGGCTACAACGGCGTACGGACATCCATTGAAGGGATTAGTGAAGGGATTCCGATGTTTATGGAGATTAACATCTTGGAATCTGACGGGATCGGGTACGTGATGATGTATGTGGGTAGCCTAGATGATTACGAATCTGAACAAGATAATTATGACGCGCTTGTGAATACCCTTGTGCTTACCCCACCAGATGAAGCTGCCTTAGAAGAGGCCAGCGAAGAAATGATTGAGGATTTATCCGGCATGTTTGGGGGTGGCATGGTGACTGAAGGGCGTATTGATCTACCGGCCCTCGGTGTGAGCTTTGAAGTCCCGGCCGGTTGGACAGCGATGGACATGATGGGCTTTTTGGGAATGGCGACCAACACCTCTATGGACCTGATGATGTCTGATGATCAGATGACGGAAGGGGTTGTTGTGATGTTTGCTCCGGCCGAAGGGGAATCAATCGATGAAGCTTGGGAAAGTGCATCGGAGGAAATGTTTGGAGATTTAGGTGGCCTTGGCGACGAGGAAGTCGAGATTGTTGAAGAGCGTGTTCCTGTGACCGTAAACGGTTATGAGGGGGCACGCACCTCTGTGAACATAGAAAGTGACGGGATGCCGGGCTTTATGGAAATCACCATACTGGAGCATGAAGGGTCGATTTACACGATGGTTTATGCCGGAGCAACGGCCGATTACGACGCAGAGCAAGCCAATTATGAATTCTTGGTCAACTCGCTCGTTCTGTCTGAGCCAGATTTGGATGCGATGGATATGGGTGGATTTGGCGATATGTTTGACGATAGCTTTGATAGCGATTTTTCAGTAAGCCTGCCTTCGGTTATTGAGCCTTTGTCTGTTGGTGAATCAGTTTCTTTTGATGCGAATAGCGATATCGGATACCAAGTAGAAGTTGAAGTCGGCCGCTCGTATCTAATCCACTTGTCTGGTGAAACAGACCCGGTGCTTAATCTGTTCCCAGATGGTGTTGAGACGGGTGAACCTATCGACTCTGATTCAAATAATATTGAGGCGATCCTGTGGACGGCCGATGTGTCTTCATTGGTGATGTCGGGTGAATATTTCTTTGGTGAAGGGACCGGCCCACTCACTTTAACCGTCTTGCAAGCGGCCCAGATGGAAAACAA
>JAHDGV010000568.1 GCA_020631655.1 Chloroflexota bacterium
CTGCGGGGATACTAACCCACTCCGGCTCACCATATTGCCCGTGCCAAAAGCCCATACCCGCTTTGGTTAAAGCCTGCATCGCCAGCATTCTTTGTTCAACTCCTTCTTTGAGTGCCATTTCTTCAGCCACCTTTTGCCTGCGCCAAAAGCGTTTGTGGCTGTCTCCGGCCAATGGAGTTTGCAATAGATTTTCTAGCTTTGCCTCAATTTCCTGTCGGACATTTACCTCCACGCTGTCTTCATTTAAATCATTCAAACAAGAAACAGCGAGGATGAGGTTATGAAAGGGTTGAGGCTCATTTTTGTGGTTGGCTATCGCCTGAACAAAGCGGCTGACTTTGCCACGGCCATCTTGGCTTAGATAGCCCGCTTGCAACAAAATCGTCTCACGCCACCAATCTTCACCGGTTCGTTTTAACGTAAACCCAAGATAATTTTCTGAGTCAGCTACCGCACGAGCGGCCAGATATTCTTGGAATGTGAAATGACTAAAAGCGTACACTCCTTTGGCCACGGCGATCAACAATCCGGCCCGCTCTTCGATCAGGTTGATAAACCGCTCAACCGCATCCGGTACATCGCTGGTAAAACTGGGAACACGCTCGAGTTCAGCTCCTAAAATCATTTTTAGCAACGATGAGTCGATCTGGTTGACCTCTTTTTGTTGCATCGCCAAGGCAACGGCTTGCAGTACAAATAGTTTCTGTTTCGGCTGAATGAATCCTTCGACAGCCTTTGCCGTTTGGGACTGCAACCCTTTGGCATCCTCCCATGTCTCTAAAAGGACATCAATCGCTTTTTGATAAAGCTCCGCTCTCCCGTCTGGCAATCTCATATTTTCGTCATCGTTGTGAACCAAGGCGATGACGGTCAACAGTAACGGATTGATAGCCAGTTCTTTAATACGCTTGTTGTTATCAATCGCACTAATAAGTTGGGAAGCTCGTTTTGTGGCTTCCTGAGTGGCAAGATCAAGCTGATCTGGGAATTCGTTGACCATAACCATGCGGTACCAGTTGTGGATGAAATTTGAAATATCCGTGGTTGAGAAGTTCGCCACCCGGGCCACATGATAGTTTTCGCCCAAAATCGACTTGCCCCGGTAGCCCGCTTTCCGACTCGTAACAACAAATCTGCACCCATCATATTTGCGGGTGAAACGCTCAACTAGACGAGAGATGTGATGGCGGGTTTGCACATTGGCAATCTCATCTAGGCCATCAAACATGACCAAGGCTTTCCCCTGCGCCAAATAATCTTCAAAAAAGGGCACGTTTAACTCTTTTTTATCCGCCTGCAATACATTGACGTGAGCTTCCAAGAGATGTTCAATCGGAATTTCTTGATTCGATGGCCATGCCTCGATTTGAGGGGCGATTTTTCGGAAGCGGATTAAGATTGGGAGTAAGCCGGTTTCTTCCAAACCAAACGTCTGCTGAATCAGGCCGTTTTTGTTCCCCATATCTCGGGCATAAATGAGCGAGAGGTAGCTCAAGAGGGTTGTTTTGCCACTACCCGGATCACCGATAACGGCCAAGCGATTGCGCTCTTTTAATGCTTGATTGATGCTGATCGTGGCCGACGTGGTTCCTTCTTCTTGATCGGCTTCAAGATGACCGTGTTCACTTATAGGATAGTGAGCCTTCCGGTCTGAAAGGGTTGCTTTTGCTTTTGTTTCGGTGCGTAGGGTGACATAAACCTGCTCTAGATGAATATGGGCGGTACCGGTGCTGGTTTGAATCCCCTGTAACGGAAGATAGCGGGTATCCTTGATGATGTATTCGAGGTAGCTGTGTAGCAGTGATTCTTTGTCAATCGCATCGAGTGCTTCATCGTCTTCATCGTTTAAGAGCTGTTTGGTGCCCGATTGATCTAATACGGTAATGTTGACCGTGGCTCCTTCACCGACATTGCCAAGGTTGACCCCATCCTTGACAACGGTGTTACCTCTTCCCTGCACCGTTTGATTTTTATCTCCTTTCAGATCTCCAATCTGTTGAGCCGTCTGTGCTTCTTTGGCATTTTTTAACAGGTTTTCAATTTCTTCAGGAGAAATCGAACCTGAATCAATCAGTTTTTTAATATCTTGTAGTGGATCGTTTTGTTCTGTGGTCACGAGTTTGGTTTATGTATGGTGGCCCCATGCGGCCGCTGAGTTACGAGCGGGTAGACTACCCGCTTTACTTTTAATCAGGCAATATGCCTGTCTAACTTTGATTTTACCGGAAATGTTACACAGATGGAAACTAATCACCAGCAAGCTGGCGAGCTACATCTTGACTAGGTTTTCTTCAAAAATCGATTGGCGCAGTCCCCACGTATCTCCGTAGCGGACATGGTTGATCCAACCCTGCACGCTGGCATCCAGCTCCGCAAAGGTAATGTCCCCAACGGCGAAGGCACTCAAATTACGCTTGAGCCGACGCTTGAAATTAACGACGCTGCGCCGTTTGAGGCGGCGATGGGTCGGATAAACCACAAAACCGAGCCACGGGATGCCTGAGTTTGCAGGGCGAACCTGCGCCTGATTGGGATGAATGGTGAGCCTGAAATCAACCAATCGTGCCATAATAGCCTGACGCCAGCCGTTTAGCTGACGCTTGCTGTTTGAAAAAAGGGCCAGATCATCAACATAGCGCAGATAGGCGGAACAACCAAGCTGACGGGTGATAAACCAGTCAAGTGGATTAAGATAGCAGTTGCTCCAAAACTGGCTGGTGAGGTTGCCTATCGGGAGGCCGCGGGGCCGTTCGATAGCAAGTAAATCATCCCCCGGAAAGTAGACCATCTCGTACTCATCTCTCAGAATGCCGTTGCCGCTGTCAATGATCGTGCTGATGAGCTGTTGAATTTGTGGCGTTTTGACCGTTTTGAACAGGATGTTTTTAAGGATGGCGTGATCGATGGAGGGGAAATGTTTGACGATGTCGAGACGAAGCACGTAGCGGTATTGGCGGGACCAGGTTTGGAGCTGATCGATGGCTCGATGGGTTCCCATCCCGACCCGATTGGCATA
>JAHDGV010000569.1 GCA_020631655.1 Chloroflexota bacterium
TCTGTATGCTCGATGAATATGGTGAGGATGCCTATCGCTTTTTGGCTAAAAGTTTCGCCAAATAAATCACCCTTTTTCTCTGGGAAGCCTACCTCCTAACACAAATTTCAATCTGGCCATCAACCGATCGGTTGATGGCCCCTCAAACAATCCTATCAGGAAAACCCACCTATTTTTGCTTACACTCTCCTTAGTTCTATCGTGTCAGGCCACATGTTATTTTCTAACAACGAAAGTAGCAGGCGGCTCAAAACAAAAGGAGAAAAATCATGACCGACAAATTTATCAAAGAAGAAAAAGGAAAGATTTGGGAAAACCGAGCGATGACGATTGTAATCGCAGGGGCGATTATTTTGATGGGACTGGGCGGTGTCCTTTCAAACGCATTTAATGTCGAGCTGTTCGATTGGTGGCTCATTACCCTAGCAATTCCTTTTGGGTTCTTGGCTATCACGGCCGTTAGAAGCTATCGTGATTCCGGCCGGGTTTCTATGGCCGTGATCGTCGGCATGGCTAGCCTAATCGTGCTCTATGCGGTATTTTCTCTTGGGCTAAGTTGGTCGATTGCCGCACCAATCTACATCATTTTTGGAGGGTTGTTTGTTCTAGAGAGCGTCTGGAAGTAGCTTAAAAAGAGAGGAAATTATGTTGAGGAAAATATTTAGGGGGTGCCTCGTATTTATCGTCATTCTGCTAGTCGCATTGAGTGGATTGGTTGCTGTCGCCATCTTTGGTGCCACATCTGACTGGGATTGGTCTTGGGAAGACCCATTGACCCAAGTGAGTTGGAGCGGAGATTATTCCGGCAGTTACTCACTTTCGGCCGAACCAGCCACCGCCCTAGCGTCTGACCCCGTTACCATAAACGCGTCAGGGTTTAGCCCCGGCCAGCCGGTCGGCATCCGGGTAAAAACAACAGACGAAAACGGCAACGGCTGGGAATCGGCCGCCGTGTTTGAGGCAGATGGCTCGGGAACTATCGACGTCAGTTCACAAGCGCCTGTTTCTGGCGCATACGATGGGGTTGATCCCATGGGATTATTTTGGTCAATGCGGCCGAGTGAGCCGTTGGAAGAAAGTCTCTTTATCGGTGATGATGCTGGTTATGAGGTCACCATCTCGCTCGAAGCAGATGGCCAAACGTTGCAAGAGCAGGTTGTGACCCGGCTCAAACGCTCACCCGATTTGGTACGCGAAGATGTCCTTGAAGGCGGCGTCACCGGGGTGTTTTACTACCCTGAGCAGTCAGAACCATTGCCCACCATATTGATTTTGGGTGGCTCGGAAGGGGGCATCCCCGAAGATGCGGCCGGGCTGTGGGCCTCGCACGGCTATGCGGCCTTGGCCATCGGCTATTTTGCGGCCGATGGCAAACCGGATATTTTAAGCGAGATTCCGTTGGAGACGTTTGATGATGCGTTGGCGTGGCTTTCAGCCCACCCAGCCGTTGATGCGGATCGCATCGCCATCTCAGGCACATCACGTGGTTCTGAGGCCGCCCTGCTCACCGCCGTAGCCCATCCCGAATTGGCGGCCGTCATCGCCGTAGTACCCAGCTCGATGGTTTGGTCAGGCTTTGACTTTGCCGGCCGGGGGCAAAACGAAGGGCGTGTCCCATCCGCATGGACGCGCAACGGAGAACAGCTACCGTCTAACGACAACAGCTTTTCGATGGAAACCTTGCGC
The DNA here is from genome assembly GCA_020631655.1 of Chloroflexota bacterium. GTDB lineage: Bacteria > Chloroflexota > Anaerolineae > Promineifilales > Promineifilaceae > WTJY01. The sequence continues at coordinate 1,687 of JAHDGV010000569.1, forward strand.
TCCCTTTTTGGACAGCCCAGCAAGCTAACAGGCACCTTTGAGGCCGGGCTAAACAGTCCGATTGAAGGCAGTGTGATCCCCGTTGAGGAGATTGAGGCCCCCATTTTGCTCATTTCTGGGACTGATGATATGTTATGGCCATCCCATGAATTTGCCCTACAAATTGTGGACCGCCTAGAAGCCAACGGGTTTAGCCATCCGGTTGAAAATGTTGTTCTAGAAGGAACCGGCCACGCTGTACGAGCAACGTACGAACCGCCTGTTTTCATTGGCGGCACAATTGTCGTTGGTGGTAGCCGCGAAGCCAACGGCAAAGCCACAGGCCAAAATTGGCAATCGAGGGTTGATTTTCTCGATGAACATTTGGGCCGATAACACCATTTGGGATTTATTCAGTCGGATTGGTTGTACCAAAACCAATCCGGCAACCCATTTAAAAACTGATGAGCAAGATGTTTTCATTTTCAAATATGAATAACGCTTGGCAAAAGCTGTCTTGGTTTTGGATCGCATTATTCTACGGTCTATGGGGATATTGGCTCTTCCACGAGCTGATTTATCCATCAACGACGAATGTCCCTTTTCGAACAACGTTTCTGATCAGCAGTACGACTGTCGCATTTTGCCTATTCGGCTGGTTCGTGTGGCAAAACGGGAAGAAAACCTACATGCTCAACAATGAGATTGATCCCAAACCAGCTCTCATTGTTTTCCAGTGCATCCTCATCATTTGGCTCATTCAGCTTTTTATAGCCCCGCTTGTGATTTGGACCTTGAGCGGGCTATTGGGGGTCATCTACACCTATTTGCCCTTGCGACCGGCCATCACCTATATTTTTGAAATGTTCGCGTTTGGTGGGATTGGAACCGCCAATGTGATCGGTTACGGCCCGTTTTCACTGTGGGACACGCTGGCCCAAATGGCATTCTTCTTGTCCTTTGCTTTTGTCACTTCTATTTTTGCCATTTGGATTAGCCGAGTCATCGAGCAAAGCAATGACCGCCGTGAGCTGATCGAAGAGTTGCAAACAACCCAAGCTCTGCTCGCCCAAGCTGAGCACGAACGGGGTATTCTGGCTGAGCGGCAACGGCTGTCCCATGAAATCCATGACACGTTGGCGCAAGGATTCACCAGCATCATCATGGAGATGGAGGCGGCCGAAGGTGCCACAAAGCTCACCCAGAAAGATCCGCTTGAACATATTTTAAAAGCGCGTGAAACAGCTCGAAGAAACTTGGAGCAAGTACGTCATGTCCTTCAAGATTTGCGCACGGAGCCGAATGGACACCCTTCTATCCAGCAGGTTTTGCGCCAAGA
>JAHDGV010000081.1 GCA_020631655.1 Chloroflexota bacterium
CGGCCGTTCAGGTCTCCTTCTGCGAAGTGAATACCGCCGTACAGCCTAGAAACTCCTGCTTCATCGGCCGCATCTTGAAACGTCTCCCACTGCAAAACAATCACACTGGATGGGCTTTTCTCAAACAGATTCCCATTTACCGGGACAATGTGTTGCCCTAGCAGGTCTGGAACCCCATCCCGATTAAAGTCAGAATGGTGAAGCACCGTTACCCCATCATAGTATTGGTTTGAGCCGGTAAAGCGGGTAAACACCTCGGCCGCGGCCGCGCTGAAGGTCGAGTGCCCTGAGACATATTCTGCAAAAGGTGGCGTGACAAAATCAGCCTGCTGATAAGGGGCCCATGTTTGCCCTTCGATTAGTTGGGTCCCAAGGTTTGGACCTCCCCAAGCTTCGATAATTTCCCCTGAATATTTGTCATGGATGGAAGAGACCGGCCGAACATAGTCGTAATGCCGTTTTGCTTCCCATGCCGCAATGCCAGCATCGAATAAAGCACAGTTTAGTGCAAAATAGAATTTAATATCATCGCCTAGTGAATGTCGATCTCTCTCTGATATACCGTGTGCCAAAGCGTTCCAGTGGCCGGGTGGGGTCTCTGAACGGGGGCCGTCGGCCCAATATTCAGCGATTACCTTGTGCTCATCTGTTAGCTCTGCACTGAAGGTAACAACTTCGTCCAATTGCATTTGGAAAATCGCATCGTTTGTTCCTCGGTTTCCACGTGCGTCTGTGTAGGGCTCACTTGATCCGGGCATCGGTGGCGCAACCGGCCGATACTGATCCCCCGACTCTAGCGCAAATGGGGTGACAGCACCCCAGTGTGGCGTTGTAAATATTTGATCTTCAAATGTCTTAGGGTCTTCGTGAACAATTACCGGTTGATTTCGGTCATCAACGGCTAAGCCGGTTGGGACTCGAAGCGGTTGCCATCTGGTCGGATCGTAATCTGCTGAGCCCGGCAAATTAATCTCTGGGGAGTTAATCGGTGTGTACAAGTCTGGATAGACCTCCGATGTCATGTCTGAAAAGTCGTTTCCTTCGTTAGCCCCATCAAACATTCTTGATTCAATAACAGACTCGGCCGCAAAAAGTCCCACGTCGCTAGCCATCATTGGAGAGTTGATTTCAAAATCAGGCTCATACCCTTGAATCTTAAGGAGGTGGGTTAATGACCCATTGTTTTCCTCAAATTCAGGATACAAATGCAGAAGGACATGGTATGCGGCTTGAGCAACAGCGGCTTGCTGGTTTTCGGCCGTTCTTTCAGATTCAATCCGGCGCATGCCGTCAATCATCTCAACCGGGGTTGCTGAATCATCATACACAGACCACGCGTCAAACATAGCGGTATGAAGCATAAAGAGGGAACGGGTGATAACAGTTGGCTTTGATGGATCTTGCCGAATCGCCGCGAGGGCAACCTCATTCCACTGCACCACAACGCTAGGCTGATAAGGCGCAGGTGCCATCTGATTTTGCTCTGTCAATATCTCTTCTTCGGGGGCTTGGTTGGCGCATGCTGAAACTGTGAATGCAACTGCAAGTGCCAGAAAAAGAAAAATTTTGTTTTTGAAATTGATATGAACCATAAAATTTCGACTAAAAGAGTAACGAATTGATTGCTAAAACGACTATGTTTTAGGCGGAAAAACTAAATTAGTTTAAATAGTGTGTTTATGAATTGCAATCAGTTTTCACTATTGTAAGTTTCACTGAAAAATTTATTGAGTACACTCAGATATTTTAAAGGTCTGCATCTCAGATTTTGTGAAAAATTCAGCGGAAACGGTTTTAAGTAGCCTAAAAACTTGATTCCATTATAAATAAAGAGAAAAAATATCCTTTCGGAGCTCAAAATCAGCGTGATTTTGGATGACCCGTTTGCTCACCTCAAGTAAAATTTAATTATGACACTAGCCCGTATGCTTTCACCCAAATCTGCAGTTTTTATCGGTGGTTCTGACCTTGTTCCTGTGATCGAGGCAACCCGTCAAAATCAATTTTCTGGCGATCTGTTTGTTGTCAATGAATCTGACAAGACGTTGGCCGGCCTAAATTGTTATTCTACCGTAGAAGAGTTGCCATCCACGCCCGACCTGGCTTTTGTGGATGGGGCCGACAAAACAATCGTTAATTTGGTTAAAACGTTGGCTGAACAAAAATGTGGTGGCGTTGTTGTCAGCGGTGGGTTTGAGCCTGAACTGGGTGAACAGTGGCAGCGGATCCGAGAGGTAGCTGGTGACATGCCGGTCTTGGGACCAAATTCGATGGGGTTTGCCAACTTTGCTGATCATTCGGTTTTTATTCAGGGGCATGTGGCTGATTACAAAGGGACTGCAAAAGGTGTCGCCGCCATCGGATACGGCTCGTCGATTTCTTCAGACTTTTTTATGGCCGACCGCTCATTGCCGCTAGCTTACGCAGTGGGGATGGGAGATCAAGCTGTGCTACGGCCGTCTGACATTCTTGAATTTGTGATTGATGATGATCGGGTTTCTGCAATTTTCCTCTATCTCGAATCTGTTTACGATGTGCCAGCCCTCAGTAAAATCTCGCGCAAAGCGGTTCGCAGAGGCTTGCCCATTGTGGTGGTACGCGGCGGCCGAACCACGGCCGGAAATCGTGTTGCCCATTCCCCAGAGCAAAACCTTCAAGGGGAAGATGACACTATCACCGCTTTATTCAATCGATTGGGCTTTATCCAATGTTCTTCAACCGAAGAAGCGATTGAAACACTCAAGATGCTCATCTTTACCGGCCGCCCACTCGGTCGTCGCCTAACCGTAAGTGCAAGCTCCTCTAGCTTTGCAGTGATCGGAGCAGACAAGGCGGAATCTGTCGGGTTAAAGATTGAGGATATCACCCCAGAACTAGCGGCCGAGGTAAAGCGGTTATTGCCCAAAAACACCAATCCGAGCAATCCTCTCGTCATTTCTCCCGATTGCGATATTACCTACGAAGAGCAACGAAAAATCTTTAGATCATTTTTTAAAAATAATGCTGAGCTAGCTGTTCAGATTATGTGTTTCCCGGCCGACGAAACGATTGATTCCTCCGCTTGGATTCAATTAGCAGATGCGTTTGCGCAAGAGGCGGCCGATCAGCAGTTGCCCTGTGCCTTCATCAATACCCTGCCAGAGACTTTGCCAAAAGAAGTGCGAGAAAAAATGATTGAAAATGGGATGGCCCCGCTTCAGGGTCTGGCCCATGGGATGCAGGCGATTATCAACGCATTTAAGTTTATCGATCAAGAGATTCGATTGGCCCAATTGCCTTCGGCCGCTATCGAAATGCCAGAGCCGATCACCATTCGTAAATACCTGCAGCTGGATGAAGCACAAGGGAAGGAGGCTCTCCATCGGACTGGAGTGACTGTTCCAAAAGCGGTTGTGATTCAAAGTGGCATACCAATGGAGCTAGATGCTTTGCGCTACCCTGTGGCGGTTAAAGCGCTCTCACCAAAACTGACTCACAAAACTGAGCTAGGTGCGATTCGATTAAATATTGCCAATGATACGCAGGCTCGCCAAGCGATTTTTGACATCAATGACCTAATCGAGTCGATTCAGCCAACCGGCTTTTTGATCGAAGAAATGGTCATCGATGGAATTGGTGAAATTTTAATTGGTGTCCGTCATGTGCAGAGTATTGGGCAGGTGCTTACTATTGCTGTGGGTGGGGTGAGTGTAGAACTTATTCGCGATATTCGGACTTTGCTGTTGCCAACTTCTAGCTCTGAAATTGAATATGCATTGCGTAGCCTAAAATTGTTCCCGATTTTTGAAGGATGGCGGGGTAAACCAGCGGCCGATTTAGACGCCGTTGTTGAAGCGATTGCAACTATCGCTTCCTACGCCGTTGCACAGCGGCAACGGTTGTTTGCCCTCGAAATTAACCCGCTGATTGTTAGGCCTGCACCCCATCCACCCGTTGTGGCCGATGTTGTCCTACAGCTGGGTGAATCGATCTCCCTCGATTAATCACATCAAATCTGAAATCACGTATGAAAGCTATGCATCTTTGTCACATTGTTGATAAAGTTGCATGATGGATGCGTCTCCGGCCGAAATCAAACGATCCCCCAGAACTGAAAATCCGAATCAGCTTTTATACAGCCTGATGATCCCCGGCATCATCTTGCCCCTTGCTGGCTGGATGTTTTCAGTTTCGGTCCCGATAATCCGAACAGAATTTCAGATTGAAGCGGACACCGCTGCTTGGATCGTAACCGCGTTTTCTTTGCCCTTTATGCTGATCATGCCCGTTTACGGCCGCCTGAGTGATGGATTGGGCAAACGTCGCCTGTTGTTGATGGGTATCACCGTTTACTCAATTGGAACGTATCTGGCTTTTCGCTCGGCTTCCTTGCAAACACTCATCATCGCTCGGCTGATTCAAGGTGTAGGGATTGGGGGAACCTTGCCGCTATCTCTGGCTTTAATCACCGAAGTTTTTTCACCCGATGAGCGTGGCAAAGCGATGGGCATGTTTAGCACAGTCGGCCCTTTAACCGGTGTAATTGGGCCGATCTTGGCCGGATACATCGTTGCACGCTGGGGCTGGCGGATGGCATTTACGCCGCCGCTTTTTGTGGGGATCCTGTCGGTGGTAGCCGTTTACTTCCTGATCCCCGGAAGCGGAAAAAAGATCGATACAAATTTTATCAAACGCTTTGATTGGGGCGGTGTGCTTTTGCTGGCGCTTACACTCACCGGGCTGCTTTTTTATCTATCAAGCCGGCCGATTACCGGAGTAGATTCACTTCAAGACTGGAGACTGTTTTTAGCCACCATTCTGTTTGCATCCCTGTTTGTGTGGTACGAGAACCGACAGGAAAATCCGTTTATTCGCATAGGCATATTGGCAAATCGCTCTTTGTCTTTTGGCTCAATTTGCGCTCTGTTACGAATGATTCTGCTGAGTGGTGGATTTGGTTTCCTGATGCCGCAATATTTGGTTAGCGTGTACGGTCTCACGGCCGAGCAGTCGGGCTACTACCTGATGCTGAACCCAGCCGCTATGACCCTGTTCGTGCGCCTTGGTGGGGCATGGGCCGATCGATTTGGGAGTCAGCGGATTACAATGGCCGGTTTTTCGATTGTTGCATTTTCACTTCTCTGGATTACACGACTTCCTTTTGGAGATGTTGCTGACTTTCAAAGGTGGACCATCATTGTGCCTATTATTTTGTTTGGCGTGGGGGCTGGTTTAATGTTGGCCGCACTGCATCGGGCCGCACTTAATGATGTTTCTGAAGCTGAGATGGGGTCAGCCTCCGGCATTTACAGCATGATTCGATTTTTAGGGTCAGCCCTTGGGGCTGCAATTGGTGGAATTTTGCTTCAGTATTTCGAGGGGCGTTTTCCTACCAATCCTGCATTGGCGTTCCAAAATGTTTACACGTGGTTTGTTGTGTTTGCTGTTGTTGGTTTAGCTGTTTCGTGGTTGTTGCCCAGCGTTGCAAATCAATTGGAGCCTGCTAAACCGACATGAAAAATTGGCTGACGATTGGAATTGGGGTTAAACGCTGGATTGTTGCCTTGGTCATAGGCTCAGCCCTTTTTGGGGTGGGTTTTGTTGGTATTTTGGCATGGCTACTTGCTTTAAACAGCCAGTCTTTAGCCATGATACTCGAATCTCTTGTTCCTCTTTGGGTCGTTTGGCTCATTTTTGTTGTCATTGGAATTGTGGTAGGCACCATTTCGGTTATCAATTTGATCCGTGTGTTTTTGTCTCCATTTTCAGAGTTAGATAGCGACTTGGCCGTTGAGTTGCTAAATCATCGAAAAAAAGAGGTTGGCCCCAAAATTGTGGCGATTGGGGGCGGCACCGGCCTATCTAACCTGTTACGCGGCCTAGTGCGATACACAAGCAATATTACGGCGATAGTCACGGTTGGTGATGACGGAGGAAGTAGCGGCCGTTTGCGGCGCGATTACGGCATGCTCCCACCCGGCGATTTTCGAAATAACATCGCGGCCCTCTCAAGAGATGAGACCCTAATGACCCAACTTTTGCAGTATCGCTTTGGCGGGGCTGGGGAAGGGTTAAGCGGCCACGCATTTGGCAATCTGTTGATAACCGCCTTGGTTGGGTTGACGGGTAGCTTTGAGGATGCCTTGCTAGCAACTAAACGGGTGCTGTCAATTCGAGGGCAGGTTTTGCCATCTACGCTAACCCCCATCACGCTCACGGCCGATGTTCAAGTCGATTCAAAACTCAAGAAGGTGATTGGCGAATCTGCGATTAGCGATGAAAACGGGATCATCCGTAAAATCGAAATAGAGCCAGCCAATGTGCGAGCATATCCGGCCGCGATCCGGGCGATATTGGCGGCAGATTTGGTTATTCTGGGGCCGGGGAGTCTTTTTACCAGCATCATTCCTAATTTACTGATACAGGATATCTCGCGCGCAATTGAAAGCACAGTTGGCAAAGTTGTTTATGTCTGCAACGTCTCTTCACAAGCTGGTGAGACGGATAATTATTCCGTTTCAGATCACGTTTCTCGATTAAGTGAGTATATTTCAACCACAGAAATTGATATCGTGATCGCCAATAATCGAATGATCGATTTGCCGGAAGAAAGCCAAAGTCAGCCGGTAAGATTAGATCATGTTCAGGGCATCACTGTAAAAGAAGCGGACTTGATCGATGAGGAAAAACCGTGGCGTCATGATTGTCATAAGTTGGCGACCATTCTTTTATCCATTTTGGAGTGAAATTGTAACCTGAATCAGGTATACTTTGTCATGTGTCGGGAGCCTCTTTTCCACTCGAACAGCCCATCTTAAAAACAACATCTATTTCGGAGGCATTTTAAATGGCAATTAAAGTTGGCATTAACGGATTTGGTCGGATCGGCCGACAAGTTTACAAAGTAATTTACGAACGTTATTCAGACGTTTTGGATGTAGAGGCCATCAACGATTTGGCACCTGTGGCGACAAACGCACACATGTTGAAATACGATTCAACATACGGCCGTTTCCCAGGCGAGATCGAAGTAAAAGATGACAATCTTTACATTGATGGGAACCTAATGAAAAGCTATGCAGAGCGTAACCCGGCCGCACTTCCATGGGGAGAGCTGGGCGTTGATATCGTTCTAGAATGTACCGGTATCTTCCGTTCTCGTGAGAAAGCGGCCGCTCACTTAGAAGCTGGCGCTAAAAAAGTAATTATTTCTGCTCCGGGGAGCGGCGCTGTAGACGGCACCTTCTGCATGGGCGTTAACCATGAAGATTATGATGCGGCTACTCAGCACGTGATTTCAAACGCAAGTTGTACCACCAACTGTTTGGCTCCAGTGGCGAAAGTTTTGAATGATTCTTTCGGCATCGAGAGCGGAATCATGTCAACCATCCATGCGGTGACCAATGGTCAAGCGATTTTGGACGTGGCTGGCAAAGATTTGCGTCGGGCACGTACCGCTTTTGCAAACATTATTCCAACCACCACTGGTGCGGCTAAAGCGATCTCATTGGTAATCCCTGATCTAGAAGGCAAGCTCGACGGTATGGCATATCGCGTCCCTGTTGTAACCGGTTCAGTTGTGGACTTGGTTGTGAAATTGGGCAAAGATGCTTCGGCCGAAGAAGTAAATGCGGCTCTAAAAGCTGGCTCGGATTCTGAAGGCTGGTTGGGAACCGTTTTAGATTACAGCGATGAACCTTTGGTTTCTTCAGATTACATCGGTGCACCAGCATCTTCAACCGTAGATGCTTTATCAACCAACAAAATTGGTGACATGGTTAAAGTTGTTACTTGGTACGATAACGAATGGGGTTACTCAAATCGTTTGGCCGACTTGGCAACCTATGTCGCTAGCAAAATGTAATTTTGTAAATCGATAAATTTAAAGGCCCCGTGAGTAACGCTCATGGGGCCTTTTTTGATTATGGATCTAAAAGAATTAGAAGCAAAAATGCATCAATTTGTTGCTAGCAAAGGCTGGTATGATGCTGACTCTAAAAAAGAACAGTCACCCAAAAATCTGGCCATCTCGTTGGCTTTAGAGGCGGGTGAAGTGCTTGAGCATTTTCAGTGGGTAGACGAAGTGAGGGATAAAAGTGAGCTTGCAGGCGAGCTGGCCGATGTGGCTTTGTATCTGCTCCAGTTGGCCAGTGTGACAGGCATCGACCTGGAGCAGGCGATACTTGACAAGCTGGACGTTAATCGGGATCGGGAGTGGCCTGATCCGTGATGGCCACCCCGGCCTCATCAAGTTTCAACTGTTGATCTTCAGTTGATAGGATGGCTTCTTTAAGATCAAATCGGAAAGGGACCATGCGCTCTTCTTTCCAATAATTTAATTCCCCCCAAACCTCATCCGGTGTCCGGCCGTGGAATTGTATTTTTGCGTCGTGCCATCTGGCCCAAAGTACAAGTGGTTTCATCGATTTTGTTATCCGTATTGCTCAAATATACGTCTATACGCGGGTTCCTTCAACATCAGCTCTTCATGTTTTCCGGCCGAGGTCAATTTCCCGTTGCGCAACACTAAAACTAAGTCAGCCCAGCGGATCTGAGAAAGCCTGTGGGTGATCAAAAATGTAGTTTGGCGAGATGCGGCTAGACTAATCGCTTGTTGAATTCGATCCTCTGTCGCGCTGTCAACCGCACTAGTTGAGTCATCTAGAATCAAGATTCGAGGATTAGCCAAAAAGGCTCGAGCCAGTGCCAGCCGCTGCCTTTGCCCACCAGAGAGCGTTACGCCACGTTCCCCAATAACTGTGTCATATCCTTCAGGGAATGTCAGAATAAAGTCGTGAGCCTGAGCCGCTTTTGAGGCATCGATAACCTCTTGTTCAGACGCTTCGTGATTCCCAAATGATATGTTCTCTCGGATGGAGCGGGAGAATAAAAAGATATCTTGCTCAATGATTGAAATTTGACTACGTAGCGAGTCGAGCTTCCAATCTGCCACATCAACTCCATCCACAATAACTTTGCCGTTTTCGGGATCGTAGGTGCGATTGATGAGCCTTGCGAGGGTGCTTTTTCCTGAGCCGGTCTGGCCAACAATGGCGACCGTTTGCCCCGGCTGGACTTCAAAGCTTACGTTTTCGAGAACCGGCTTGCCTTCAATATATGCAAAATCTACGTTCTCAAACGTAACAGCACCTTGTATTTCGGCCTCATACCCGTCTGCGTTTTCGTCTAATTTTGTTTCTGTGTTGATCAGCTCGAGCACACGCTTGGCTCCAGCAAATCCTCTTGCTAGGGCGGAGTAGGCGAAAATTGAAATGAAAACGGGGAATCCAAAAAGTGAAAGCAACCCCATGTAGGCTATGATGTCACCGATGGAGATTAAGCCGTTTTGGAATAAGATTAATGCATGGGTAAGACCGGCCGCGTTTGTGACTCCCCACAAAAGCAAGGGTAAAAATCTTGCTTCAACTTGCCCTTGATGGACTACCGCATTTCGATAGTGGGTCGCATTGGTTTTAAACAGATTAACTTCTTGTTGCTCGGTCGCCGTTGCTTTAACAATTTCGATTCCGTCGAGCGCTTCAGCCAACCGGCCGTTCATCTGCCCAAATGCAGATCGTGCGGTAGCCGCAATCGGCTGTAGCGTGCCCATGTATCGAATCAACACCAAGATGTAAAAGATGACAAACAGAAGCGGGGCAAGGATCAGGGCCGGATGATATCTTGGTGCAAAAATCACCGGCATTAGCATAAAGAAGCTGGAGCCGGTGATTAGGTTGACGCCCGGGCTAAACATCAGTCCCATTTCTCGAACGTCGTTTGTGGCACGGGCCATGGTGTCTCCAACCGGTTGTTTGCCGTGGAACGTCATGCTTTTACCCAGCAAGCTGATGTATAAATCTTCGCGGGAATCCCGCTCAACTCGTTGCCCCAAAAGTTCGCTGCAGAAATTGCGGCCGAACTGTAAAAACGCTCGCGATGTTTGGCTGGCGATAATCATGAGGGAGGCAAATAAAATGCGGTTTAGATTGGGTGGGTCGGCCAGCGCCGCATCAAATGCGATGCCGGTAAACAGGGGCAAAAACGCTGCCCCTACAGCGTTTCCGGCCGCGCCTAAAATCATAATGATAAAGGGGAAAAAATTCCGGCCGACTTGGGTTAGGATCCATTTCCCAGCGGAAGAATGGTTGGTTTTGCGTTGAATATCAACGACAAATTCAGCTTGTGCACTCATATGCTCTCAAGTATCTAATTGTGTCGGTTGCTCGGCAAGGATCGGGGGGAAAAATAGACTCGAAACTAACGGAAGGCTTTCAGTAACAAAAGATCAGACCGGTTTTAAAAACCGGTCTGGTCTTTTGCCGTAAGTAAAATTACAAAATCCCAACTTTGGAGTTGTCCCCAAGTGTGAATTTGTGCGTTTTGGGCTTGTTTGTGGACTTGTTGATTTCAACTTTGAAGCCGATCAAGCTGTCTTGGATTCGGCCGTCAATGCCACTAATCGTCGAATTCCCAAGCACCATCGAATGCTCAATTTCTGCATCTTCAATGACAACATCGTGATAAATGCTGGTGTAGGGGCCAATGTAGCTGTTCACAATTCTTGTGTTGGCACCGATGATGGCTGGGCCACGAATAACACTGTTGATGATTTGTGCCCCTTCTTCGATTGTTACACGATGATCAACCGTGCTGTTCTCATCAACTTCACCTTTGATAACATGCTCAATTTCATCAAGCACAAGATCGTTGGCCTCAATCATGTCATCCTTTTTGCCGGTATCAATCCACCAGCCGGTGTGCACATAAGGGTGAACAACTTTATCATTGCTTACGAGCCACTGAATTGCATCGGTGATTTCTAGCTCACCACGGGCCGATGGCTTGATTGCATGGGTAGCTTCATGAATCGTTTTGTCGAACATATAAATGCCGACCAAGGCCAGGTCGCTTGGTGGAACTTTTGGCTTTTCCACCAAACGCTCAATGTTTCCATTTTCACCAATGACTGCAACCCCAAACTGAACCGGATTTGGTACTTTTGTTAAAACAATTTGGCTGTTCCAACTACTGTGTGCAAACTGCTCGATTAAGGGGCTAATGCCCCCCTGTAGCACATTGTCACCGAGGAACATCACAAATTTGTCATCGCCCAAAAAGTCTTGAGACACTTTTACTGCGTGGGCCAATCCTAAGGGGGCATCTTGAATGATGTAGGTGACCTTTACACCAAATTTAGAGCCATCACCTACCGCTTGTTTTATCTGTTCGCCGCGACTGCCAACGTTGATGACAATCCCTATTTCATCGATTTTGGCATCTCGGATCGTTTCGATCACGCGAAATAGGACCGGCTTATTTGCGACAGGAATCAGCTGTTTTGCACTGGTGAAAGTTAATGGTTGCAATCGAGTTCCTTTACCACCACTTAGAATTAATCCTTTCATATGTTGTTTTTTGCCTTTGCTTGTGAGCTTAGTCAAAGCAATTGATCAGGTGTTTTTAGTTGAATTAATATTCACCAAATCCTGCTTCTGACTCAGCGTTGATTAAAGTTGCGCCGATGATTCTGACGTTTGCTTTTGCTAAAGTTTCTTTTGCCTGTGTTGCTTGATCACGATTGGTGTTGCCTGAATTGATCACAAGCAGGGCCCCATCCAGTCTTGACCCCAAAACGGTTGCATCTGATACTGCATTGATGGGTGGAGCATTGAAAATGAGCATATCAAACTCACTTTTTAATTGTGCCAGCAACTGTTGCATTGCACTTGACCCAAGCAAGTCGGCCGGATTTGGGGCTTGCTGGCCGCCGGTTAATACCTTGAGCGATTCAATTCCTGAATCTTGCAAAGGTAACTTGCCATCGGCCGCGATCAGTGCGTCCGTTAGGCCCGGCTGTTGGGCAACGTTGTTAAACAATTGGCTAATCGACGGCCGACGGAGATCAGCTTCGATTAAAATCGTTTTCTTGCCACCTTGAGCCATGGTAATGGCCAAATTTGCGGCCGTTTGAGCCACCTCAGCATCAGGTGTCGGTGAGGTGACCACGATAGATTTTATCGGATCGTCAAGGCTATAAAAAGAGAGATTTGTACGTAGAGTTCGATATGCTTCGCTTTTCTGTGATGTCGGATCTGTAAGTGTGACGAGTGACATAAGTTAACCTCTAGGAATCGTGCCGATGACAGGGATGTCAAGATGCTTTTCAATATCTTCTTTGCGGCGCAAAATGCCACTGTCAATCCATTCGAGCAAGAATATGATGATGACGCCGACGAGCGCACCAAAAACCCCGCCTGCAAGGGTATTTACCCTGACATTGGGCGTGACACCTGATTGGCGGGGATCATCTACCAGCTCAACATTAATTCGATCTTCTTTACGTAACTGCGCATTGTTTGAGTCAACCCACTGAATGAGCAGGTTGCCCCAAGTGCGTGCGATATCGTTTGCATTTTGCAGTTCAGAATTTTTGACTTCGAGCTGGATGATAAAGCTCGACTCATCGGCCGAAATGCCGACTTGCCCCAGCAATTGCCCCGGAGTCATGTCCAATCCCAACTCATCAATGACTTGCTGGGCCCGTTTGGTACTGTTCATCCATTGGGTGTAGTTACGAAGCAGTAGTTTTACCGTTTGGGTTAACCCAAAGTCGGTACGTGAAGGCGATACCAAGATTTTGACCGTAGATTCATACTCTACCGGCTGCATACGGCTGTAGCCATAAGCGGCTCCGGCCGTAATAATGGCTAACACCACTAGCAACCAGCCACGTTGGCGCAATATCCTAAAATAGTCCTTTAATTCCATAAGCGTTAATGACTGAAGAGAAAATCATGAAAAACCAATTTTCAGTTGGGATTATCATTTTCTCTTCCTAATTTTCTCCAATTAGATTTGAAGGTCCACCGTTGATTCCCCTGTGTTCTTCAAATTTTTGCTCAATAAATGAGTTGAGCTTTTGTTTAAAAAGTTCGGTGTCAAACTGATCAGCATGTTTTTTGATCTGATCAGGATTCCATGTCAATGTTTCAAAATGGTTGATGGCTTCGGTCATCCCAGCCACCGTTTGCTCTGAGAACAAAACGCCGGTTTCATTAGGGATGACGGTGTCGAGCGCACCACCGGCCGCATATGCGATAACCGGCCGGCCGGCCGCCATTGCCTGGATGGGGGCGATCCCAAAATCTTCTTCGCCGGGCCAGATAAATGCCTTTGCTTTCGACATTACTTCGGGCAAATCTTCATCTGCCACGAAGCCTAGAAAGTTAACGTTTCTGTTGGCCAAGGACTCTAATCGATCCCGATCCCGCCCGCTGCCAGCGATGTAAAGCGGTTTCTTCATTTTGTTAAATGCTTCGATCAGCAAATCTAAGCGACGATAGGGGACTAATCGGCCGACAAAAAGATAGTAATCTTCCACATCAGACTCTTGCCCGACCGGTTCAAATCGGGTTGTGTCAACAGGTGGGTAGATGATAACCGCATCTCGCTTATAGTATTTGACGATTCGTCGTCGTACAGCCTCTGAAATTGCGATGAAAGCGTCTACCCGGTCGGCAGCTAAACGGTCCCAAACGCGCAAATAATGCAAAAATGGGATGAGACCGCGCTGGACCCATATGTTCATATTTTCTTGTTCAGTGTACTGATTATACCGCCAAAGATAGCGAGTGGGGGTAAGGCAGTAGCAAACGTGAAGGGTTTCGGGCTCCGTTATGATTCCGTGACAAAACCCACTTTTGTTGCTTAGCACCAAGTCAAATCCCCGAAAATCAAACGCATCAAACGCCATTGGGTACAAAGGAAAGTAAATTTGCTGGATACGTTGGGCCAATGGTAGACGGTTAATAAAACTTGTGTGGATGTCCCAATCCTGCCAATGTGCCGGCATTTTTGACTTGTAATAAATTGAGGTATACAAAGGAGCTTGTGGATACATATCCACAAGGACTTCTAAAACGTCCTCTGCGCCTCCTATCTGGTTTAGCCAATCATGCACAAGGGCAGTTTTCATAGCAATAACATACCAGGGAAATATCGCATCGCTCCATTTCGTGAAATCACCCTCTCGGGAAACGACTTTTCGCTGTTTCGCTTTTCTCCTACCAAAATTCGACTTGGGATTATAGATGCATAAAGGGGCGTTTCAAACTGATGTAGGAGATTCATAATGAACCAGTATCATTTTCAGATGGAAAAGGTATGCTAAATTTGAGCGGTTGGGCTAAGATCATTTTTATTTTTAGGATTGAAAAGAAAGTAATTGTCCCAACACCTAGGTGATTAATGACACATATTTTTGTAAATGCGCCGTTTCCTGAATACCTAATCGAAAAAATTAAAGGTGTGTCTCGCGAAATTGTAGTGGAACCTTTCCGGCTGACAGATGAGAACTGGCCGGATGGTTTTATGACCGAGGCGGAAATCATTTATACAAATTCTGTGGTGCCACATGCGGAAAGCTCTCCCAATTTACGCTGGGTCCAGAGCCACTGGGCCGGAATCCGTGATCTGCGCGAGCGGCCGATTTGGCAGCTAGACACGATAATTACGTCTGCAAGCGGAGTAAATGCCAGTAATGTTGCCCAATATGTCTTTTCAAAGATTTTGTTTTTTGCCTTCCAATTAGGGCCACAGCAAACGGCTCAATCGGGCCATGCTACAGATGGCTTTGCTCCAATTGATCTGCGTGGAAAAACTTTGGGCATTGTTGGCTACGGTAGCGTCGGCCGAGAAATAGCCCGCGTCGCCAAAACATTTGGGATGGATGTGCTCGCATCCAAGCGGAACCTGCGCAAAACGAGCGAAAATGGATACAGACTTGAGGGAACGGGTGATCCTGAAGGGGTTCTGCCACTACGTCTGTATCCGGGGGAAGCAACTCGGTCGATGATTGCTGAATGCGATTTTGTGGTGATTTCTGTGCCGCTTACTGAAAAAACAGACGGCCTTTTTAGCGACAATATGTTTAAAGCGATGAAGCCAACTTCGTACATCATCAATGTTTCTCGCGGCCGGGTAGTTAATGAAGGTGCATTGGTTCAGGCGCTGTCTAAAGGGTGGATTGCTGGAGCCGCCTTAGATGGATTTAGCAATGAGATACTTTCGCCTTCAAGTCAGCTGTATAAATTACCAAACGTAGTGATTACCCCAAATCTAGCAGGACAAACGGCCAGTTACAACGAACGTGTCGTTGATCTGTTTTGTGAAAATGTGCGGCGGTATTTGGTAGGGGAGCCCCTGCTTAACGTAATTAATCGAGAAAACGGCTACTAGATTCGTTTGTAAAAAATAGTTTCAAAGCCGTAGTCGTGCTTATCATCGGCCGGATGGGATTCTGAGCGCTCAATGGTCCAATCTGACTCATCAAACTTGGGATACCATGTATCTCCGTCTATTTCCGCATCTACCTTGGTTAGAACCATATGGGTCAGCAGGGGCAAGAATAAGGTGTAAATCACCCCGCCACCACCGATGATGATCTCTTTTTCATCCACAAAGTTTTGAGTTGCTAACTCGATGGCCTGCTCGACGCTTTGGGCGGTCAAACATCCCTCGGCCAGATAGTTTTCATCCCGTGTCAAAATGATGTTGGTGCGTTTTGGCAAAGGGCGGCCGATAGATTCATAGGTCTTGCGCCCCATTATGATCGGCCGATGAATCGTCAGCTTCTTGAACGTGCGTAGATCATCCGGTAATCGCCAGGGTAAATCATTATCAGCTCCAATTACCCCGTTTTTGTCCATGGCCGCAATGGCGGTGATTTTAATCCCACTTAAATCAGGCAGATTCATAGAGCGGCTTAAACAGCGATAGGGGCTTTGATGTTTTTCTCGGCCACGTAATTTTCGAGCTTAAAATCTTCGTACTTAAAGTCGAAAATCGATGTGACTTCAGGATTTATCCACATTGTGGGTAGCGGGTGCGGATCACGAGAAAGTTGGAGCTCGGCTTGCTCAAAGTGGTTTGCGTATAGGTGGGCATCCCCCAGTGTGTGAACAAAATCGCCCGGTTCGTAGCCGCACACTTGGGCCAACATCATGGTGAGTAAGGCATAAGATGCGATGTTGAACGGTACGCCTAAAAAGATATCGGCGCTACGCTGGTAGAGTTGGCATGATAGCTTGCCATCCGCCACATAAAACTGAAACAAGCAGTGGCAGGGTGGGAGGGCCATGTTGTCTACTTCGGCCACGTTCCAGGCATTTACAATGTGGCGGCGAGAGTTGGGATTATTGACTAACCCATCTACTAGATTTTGAATTTGATCAACGTGACGGCCGTCAGGCGTAGGCCAAGAGCGCCATTGAACCCCATAAACTGGGCCTAAATCCCCGTTTTCGTCCGCCCATTCATCCCAAATTGAAACACCATTTTCTTTTAGATAGTGAATGTTGCTGTCCCCCTTTAAGAACCAAAGCAGTTCGTGGATGATTGAACGTAGGTGTAATTTTTTGGTTGTAGTGACTGGGAATCCCTCTGAAAGATCGAAGCGCATTTGGTGGCCGAAAATACTGCGAGTGCCTGTTCCTGTGCGATCTCCTTTGTCAGTGCCGTTGTCGAGCACGTGCTCCATCAGGTCTAAATATTGTTGCATATCAATTTCCTCTCGGCCGGTAAATCAGGCGATTTTGATTGTTGACATGGTACAACAGATGTTGCGTAATTACAACAAATAAGACCTTAAAATTTGTGTCTATGATTCAAATAGCTCCGGCCGTGCTTTGATCATGGCTCTAAGCAATTTACCCCCGTTGATCATGCGGGGATGGATGAGGAATCCAGGTGCCAACATACCGCGAGATAGGCCGATGGCCCAAAAAAGTGGGTTGAGTTCGCGCACACCAATCCCGTAAATTTGAGTCACCAAATTTGATGGTGGTAGGCTGACTTTTGAAATTTCATCCCAGGTGAACCAGCGGCTTTTGTACAGACGGGTTTCAACTTGAAAGCCATCTTGGCGTTTGTAGATGGTGGGGTAAGTGATGTGAATGCAGGCGGCAAAAAAGATGGCCAATATAATCCCGAGCATGGCCGCGCCCCAAAAAACACCCGGCAAGACAACTTGCCCGGCCTCGTTGACCCAGCCTGAGGCGTTTAGGTTTTGCCACGACACAAACGTGACCCCGATTGATGCAAAAATAATCAATAACGGGGCGACAACGGCAATTGTGCGATATTGAACCGGATATTTATAGATTTCGATTTTGTCGCTCATATGTTTAATTCCTTTTATGCTCGACGGGTGGGATCGTCCTATTTTAATATTCCGAAATGATACAGCGCATGCACGATTCCGTCCTGATCATTTGATAAAGTCACATAATCGGCCGCTGATTTTGCCCCTTTTGTCCCATTTCCCATAGCCACAGCGGTGCCTGCATTGGTCAAAAACTCGATGTCGTTGTCCCCGTCTCCAAATGCGATCAGTTCATCAGATTGTATGCCGAGCTTTTTTAGCACCCGATCAACCCCATCACCCTTTGAAGAGAGGGCCGGAACAATTTCAAGCACCGTTTCTAGACTAAACACGAAGTGGGCCTGATCACCAAATTGCTCGATTAGGTCCGATTTAAGTTGATCAAGATCTGATCGGTTGCCTTGGATCAATATCTTTTGAAAGGGGAGGTGTCCTAAAAGCCCGTCGGCCGATCCCTTAGCGATTGGGTGTGGTTCATGATGATCTGTCAGGAACGTGTCGAAAGAAGAGGGGCGAATTGAGAATAGCCCATCGATGTTGTAAATCACAAAATCAAATGCTTCGGCTTTTTCTTCAAGCAATTCAACCGATTTGATTGAAATGTTATCTGGCAGATCGTTTTTGTATGCGATTTCATCATTGGGGTCGAGAATGGTTAACCCCTGAGTGTAAACGCCCCACGTTTTGATCCCCAGTTCTTTTTTGACCTCGACGGCCGAAAATGGCGTTTTGCCGGTAGCAATCATCACTTGGATGCCGTCGGCCATTACTTTTTTGAGTGCTTGCAGGGTGTTGGGTGAAATCTGATGGTCAGAGTTAAGCAGGGTCCCATCTAAATCTAATGCGATTAGTTTAATCATCTGTTTCTATATCGGTTTTTTCCAATTTGTACCGTATCCGGCCGACTCTAGCGTTTGGATCGCGGTTTCAAAATATGTTCCAATGTCAGCGACACCGTGCGAATCATCTCCCGGCACAACAGAAATATTAAGCCGTTTCGCATGTTCGAGTATCGGTTGGGAAATATAGGGTTCAGGTTGCCCTTTTTTTAAGGCACGCAGATTAAGATCAAGAATCATTTTGTGCTCAGCGATATGCTCAAGATTACGCACAATCCTCTGCCAAACGTCTGGATGCTGAAGCTGGGTAGGGTAGTTTTTGTCATGTAAGCGGATAAGATCAAAATGGCTAATCACAGGTGGGCGCAACGCTTCCATCAGCTCAAACTGCCGATCAAAATAGTCGCAGTACAGCTCAGCAAGCCCGCCAGACTGAGCAACTGCCTGATTAAAAAGGTCTATCGGCCCATCGATCAAAATATCATGCACATGATGGAGTGAGCCGATGAAATAGTCCGGCCGATGGCGTTCAATCATCTCCTCAATAAACGATTTATAGCCGATGTAATATTCAGTTTCAAACCCCACCAATAGCTCGATTTTGTCCGCATACTTTTCTTTGAGCGCCCAGCCTGTTTTAAAATAGTCTGCGAATCGGGCTTGCTCGGCCTTGGCATCAAGCCCGGCCGCCTGCTCCTCGGGATACTGATATTGCTCAGCTTTGGCAGGCATATGCTCGGTTAATCCGACCCA
>JAHDGV010000082.1:0-5095 GCA_020631655.1 Chloroflexota bacterium
CCGTTGCCAAATCACTGCATCTTGGGTTAAATTGATTGTGCTAAAGTAAGTTAGCCGTTCATATGGGAGGAAATATGAAATACAAGACTGAAGTGATGATTGACCTGCCGCGTGACCAAGTTGTTGCAATATTCGATGACCCTGACAGTCTGCCAAAATGGCAAGAAGGCTTTGTTTCGATGGAACACCAGAGCGGAGAGTATGGGAAAGCGGGCATGGTGTCGTTGCTAAAATACGACAACAACGGCCGTAAAATGGAGCTAACCGAAACGATTGAAAGCCGAAATCTGCCGGAAGCGTTTATCGCCATCTACGAAACTAAAGGGGTTTGGAACAGGCACGAAAATTATTTTTTTGATGAGGGTGATAAAACTCGCTACGTGACCGATACTGAGTTCAAATGTACCGGATTTATGCGTTTATTTACTTTTTTTCTGCCTGGCATGTTCAAAAAAGAGACCTTAAAACAGATGAATGCATTTAAGACGTTTGCGGAAACAGAGGCGAAAAAATAGCTTTTAGGCGCTGAAAAACCTTTAGTTGACAGGCTCTGGCTGGATTGGTGCGCAAAAGCTAAATGTGCTTCCTTGTCCCAGTGTAGATTCCACAATGATGTCAGACCCAATACTATTGGCCAGCTTTCGGGCCAATGGGAGCCCTAATCCGATCCCGCCATGCTGCCGCGTGTGGCTCTCATCTCCCTGATAATACTCATCAAAAATGTATGGCAGAATGTCTGGGTGAATGCCTACCCCAGTGTCTGAGATAGCGAACCGCACAGAGCTTGCAGATTCCATGTCTACCGTCATTGTTATGCATCCAGCCTGGGTGAATTTAACCGCGTTTTCGCACAGATAGTGGAGCGTTTTTTGTACAGCACCCCAAGGAATAAGAATTTCGGCCGGGACGTCGGACGCGATGTTTAGGTCAAATTTGAGATCTTTGTTTTGATTAGCTTCTTCGTGCTGACAAAATTTGGCCGTTAAGGATTTGCGTAGATCAACTTTTGTATGATCCGTTTCGTGATCAACTTTTGTCGTAGCCATTGAAAGAAGATTCTCTATCAAGTTCCGCAGGATATCGCCCGATTCGATAATTGTTTTGGTGTAGTCAGTTTGCTCATCATTTAACGGGGTGTCTAACAAAAGGTGTCCCAAACCTAAAATGCCGTTTAGCGGGGTTCGAAATTCATGGCTTAGATTTGCCAATAAATTTGCTTTTGCACGCTCTTTTTCTTCGGCCGATTTATGAGCACTAGCGAGCGCTTCTTCCATTACCTTGAGTAAAGTGATATCGGTCTCGATCATCGCATACCCGAGCAATTCGCCGTTTTCGCATAGAATCGGTTCCCCATTGGTGATGATCTGGTACGGTTGATCTTGACTATTGTAGTGAGTTACTTCATAGGTAAAGCTCTGCCTTGCTTTCATTTGTTCCCAAATGTTTTTGATTGTTTCAAGCTCCGTATCGGGCCCAACTAAAAAATCTCCCGTCGTTTTTCCCACAATTTCGTTGAATGTAAGTCCCGAGAGTCGCTCAAAGCTGGGGTTGATCCACTGTGCAATCCCATCTGTATCAACAATCAAAACGGAATTTGAGGTATGAGTAGCAACAACTCGAAACCCATGTAGTTGGTCAGTTATTTTTTTTGTTGCCTCTAGTTCAGCTTCGAGCGCTTCAATTTTTTGTTGAAGTTCTTCAATCGTTTTATCCGCTCTGGCTGGATGTCTTTGGTCGATGTCCTTGAGACTCATACGTACCTGTGTAATAAAATTTTCCAGGCTAAAGTGTATTAAATGAGTCTACAAATATGAACGCAACTATAGTCCCAGCATGGGGGCCATTTGGGCCAACGGGTAAATTGTGGTTGGGTATGGGTTAGAGAGGCTTATCCCCGGCCTATGAGCGGCATTTCTGTTGCCATCACCGTCATGAACTGCACGTTGGCCGTTAAGGGCAAATTTGCCATGTAGAGTAAGGCATCGGCCACATGCTCCACATTCATGCGTGGCTCCACTTTGATCGACCCATCAGCCTGTGGCACCCCATCGGCCATGCGGGCGGTCATTTCAGTTTCAGCATTGCCGATATCAAGCTGTCCGCAGGCGATGTTGTACCCTCGGCCGTCTAGCGAGGTAGATTTGGTTAAACCGGTGATCGCATGTTTGGTAGCTGTGTAGGGGGCTGAATTTGGCCGCGGGGCTTCGGCCGAGATTGAGCCGTTGTTGATGATGCGCCCTCCTTGGGGGGATTGGGCCTTCATCAGTCGTAGAGCCTGCTGGGTGCATAAAAAGGCTCCGGTCAAATTTACATCAACCACCGCCTGCCACTCTTCAAAAGTCAGCTCTTCCATCGGGACCGGCCGGGCACCACGCCCTGCGTTATTAAACAAAACATCTAGCCGACCATAGGTTTGCTCACAAGCATCAAACATCGTTTTGACTTCGGCAGGGTTGCTCACATCGGCCGGAAAGATCAACGTGTTGTCCCCCAGTTCCCCGGCCAGCTTTTTAGTTTCTAGCAGTGGTGCTTCACGACGGCCGTTTAACACGACAGAATAGCCGTTTGCCAAAAGCTTTAGAGCGCAGGATCGGCCGATACCCGATCCTGCACCCGTAATCAGTGCGATTTTACTCATGCTATCTATTTATCGAACTTCAACACGTAGTTCATAGTTTGTTGTGCCGCTAAAAGCATAGACATCTACGTACCACGTTCCAGATTGATCGATATTCCACTCGAGGTACTCGTCCGTATTGTTGTTTTGAGAAAACTGCACGTAAGTGTTGCTATTTACCGTGGACGCTGTGGGTGGATACAGATAAAGGTCAGCATCACCGCCGCTACCTGTTAGCCAAATTTCTATCCGTTGACCAGCCGACACATTGATGGCGTACACATCATCTCGATCACCCGGGTTTCTCACGATTCCGGTGACTGTTGCACCTGAATTGATTGGGAGCGCATCCGCGATGTCGTCTGAATCAGGGCCGGTTTCTGTTGGGAATGGGGTTGGTGGTGGGGGATTTGGATCCGGTACTTCCACACTCCCATCAACACAGGTGTGTCCTGAATGGGTTTCGTTTGCCGCAACGGGCAAAAATAATTCAGTGGCGATTTGGGCCAAGCTGATAGACGGTGCAAATGGGGCATCGCCTCGGCGGCTGTTAAGATGGCTATCGATCCAGCTTTCATAATTTTCAACACGTGAGTAAACGCCATAGAAATTGGGTAGGGCGCATCCATCGCCCCAGCTAACAACGCCGGCTTGGATAAATCCACCTGCACCATCAGCAACAACCATCGGTCCGCCACTATCACCTTGGCAAGAATCACGGCCGCCAACCGTTTGACCTGCGCAAATCATGTTGCTACTAACACGGCCGTTATAAGATGAGTCTAGATTACACGTATCGTTTGACACCAGTCGGACCGCTACTTCACGTAAATCATCAGATCCTGCACCTGCCCCTGAGACCGTATCACCCCAGCCGGTGATAATCGCAATTTCACCCGGAGCGAATCGAGCCGCATCGGCCGCAGTTGCGGGGTCGATCACATTGACCGAACAGCTCAACACGGCAGGGGTTGCTAAGCGCAACAGGGCTATGTCATTGTCGCTGGTTAAATCATCATAGTCGGGATGGACAATGATTTGAGCCAAACTGCGCCGTTGCCCCACACTACCGGCCGAGGGCCCTTGCGAAAGCTTGTTTACACCAAGCACCACATCAATGGCTGATGCTGGCACTTGGGCCCCATTCCGATCAAAAAAGCAGTGGGCGGCTGATAAAACCCAGCCGGGTGCAATTAAGCTACCGCCGCAAAACTGGCCGTTACGAGGATCACTGGCTGCGGCGCTGACCAAAGCAACCTGCCATGGATATTCGTTTGTATCTGCAATGGTCCCACCAACGATACGATTTTCAGGCACATGCTTGGGTGGCTTTTTACCATCATCTTTGTCACTGTCAGATGCTGATGCAATGGCGAAGATGAGCAATGTGAAGATAAAAATGGTTAGTCCAAATATTCGTTTTTGATTCATGAAAAGGTTTATTCTAGAGGCGATTTAGACGTTTAGATTAAAATCGATCTCTGTTGTGGGGTAGCATGTAATCAACTTCTGGGCCGATGGGAACAACGCGACTGGGGTTGATGCTTTCATGGCTACGATAATAATGTTCTTTGATCTGAGCAAGGTCAACTGTATCTGCGATGCCGGGCATTTGATATAAATCGCGTAGATAGTTGCTCAGGTTTGGGTAGTCAACAATACGTTTTAAATTGCATTTGAAATGGCCCACATAAACGGGATCAAAACGGACCAAGGTTGTGAATAGTCGCCAATCTGCTTCGGTAATTTGATCACCGACTAGATACCGTTGCTGGCTTAACCGCTCTTCTAAGAAATCCAAGGTTTCAAACAAAGCGGCGGCCGACTCTGTGTATGCTTCTTGCGTTCTGGCAAAGCCACATTTGTAAACGCCGTTGTTTACGGTGTGGTACACCCTTTCGTTTATGGTGTCGATTTCTGCCGCCAAGTGTGAAGGATAATAGTCTATTCCGGCCGTTGCAATAGGTTGAAACTCACTGTTCAACATCCGAATAATTTCAGATGACTCGTTGTTTACGATGGTGTTGTTCCACTTATCCCATAAAACCGGGACGGTTACCCGGCCGGTAAATGTAGGATCAGCCTTCACATAGATCTCGTACAAATAGGTTTTGCCATTCACCGTGTCTGGAATGTAACCTTCTCCCTCTCGAAAGCTCCAGCCGTTGTCGAACATGAGCGTGTCGACGATAGAAATCGAGATGGCATCCTCTAGCCCGCGTAGCTTGCGGAAAATCATCGCTCGGTGGGCCCACGGGCAAGCATTGGCAACGTACAAATGGTATCGATCTGCATCTGGGGTAAACGGTGTTGAGCCATCCGCTTTGATCCAGTTTCGGAAAGCCATCGCTTTGCGCTTAAAGCGGCCATCCTTGTTTTTTACCACAATCTGTTCAGTCACCCATTTGCCGTCTACAAGTTGTCCCATCTTATAAATCCTGTTTTTTGCCAACCGCTATTACGCGCTTATAGACCTCG
>JAHDGV010000082.1:5195-15614 GCA_020631655.1 Chloroflexota bacterium
CCCATCTTATAAATCCTGTTTTTTGCCAACCGCTATTACGCGCTTATAGACCTCGCGCGTAACATGACTTACCAATAAAAAAAGCACAATCTGTTAAATTGCGCTTCTGGCTCTAGCTTAATCTTTTATCCTGAAAAAAACCATTCAATCAGGAATTTATAATATGATGGGGGGGCGATTTACGCGGCAACGCTCGGCCGTCACGATGGCTAAAATTTGTTCGGCCGTTTCTTCTACTCGGCCAGAGCGATTTACAACGCAGTAATCAAACTCATGAATACGGGTAAGCTCTTGACGCGTGATCGCCATGCGCAATTCAAACGACTCGGCCGTTTCACTATTGCGCGCTCGAAGCCGCTCAGAAAGCTCATCTTCAGACTCAGCAAGTAAAAAGATAAAGGTAGCTTCAGGGACAAGTTGGCGTAGGGTGGCTGCACCTTGGGGGTCAACCCGCATAATCACGTCTTGGTCGCTTTGCAGTGCTTCCCGAATCTGCCATTTGGGCACCCCTTTGTAGCAATCATGAACAACGGCATATTCAAGAAATTCCTCGGCTTCAATCATCGCTTCAAACTTTTCGGTGGTTAAAAAGAAGTAATCAACCCCGTCAACTTCGTCTGCGCGGGCCGGCCGGTCAGTGGCCGTTACCACAAAATGGAAGTCTTCTCGTTTCTGGAGAATCTCGCGCACAACCGTATCTTTGCCAACCCCAGATGGGCCAGAAATTACGATTAGAACGGGGTATTCTCTTGGGTTGTAGGGGTTTCTTTCAATTGCTTGGTCTGCTTGCTGATAGGTAGCTGTCATTTCAAAAAGTCCTCTTCAGATTCCGTGTGATCATTATACGCCAGAAAAAAGATGAATGAATAAACTAAAACAAACCCTCATGCATCGTTAGGATTTAAACCGATCTCTACCCCTCTATTTGTTTAAGGTGGAAATCGTGTTGAAAACTACTATTTTTCCTCTGCGAAAGAGCAAAAAATGTGCAAAGTGTCTCCTAAATTATTTTTTTTTGATTAATATAGAATATCATAACACGTTATAGTGTTGAATTAGATCTCCTTTTGGAAGAGGAATACCCGGTGCCTACGGCCATCGGAACCGATTCTGCTAAAATCTCTGAAATAAAAATAACACAATGGACCTGTTCTAATCGCTTTGCTTTAAGCTAGTATGGTCTGTTTTCCATCATCGACAAAGGGAAAATCGAATGTCTCCCTACAACCAGATCAAAATTTATCTCAACCTTTACGCTTATTTTCTAGCTATAATCACAAAGCAAAAGTAGACTTGTATTGGGATAATTTGAGAAGGTTCCAAAAATATGAAACAACTTAGCAACAATGCCGTTTCAGATTTTATGGTGAGCTATGGCACCCACGCTGGTATGGTGGGCAAAAACAACGAAGACTACGTCGCTTTTGCTGCTTTTGATACCGGTGGTGGAGAAGGGGATTCCCCGGAAATACTGCACCTTGGAATCGTGGCTGATGGAGTCGGTGGACAAACGGCCGGGGAACGGGCTAGCCAGGTCGCTACAAATTCGATCATAGCTTACTTTGAGTCGATAGAATCGATGACAATTGATGATGTGGGTGACCATTTTGAAAAAGCGGTGACCCAAGCCAATCAAGCGGTTATTGATGAGGCCAACGAACATACTGAATTAAAAGGGATGGCAACTACTGTTGCGATTGTAGCCATTTTAGAGGGATTACTATTCACGACCCATATCGGTGACAGTCGAATCTATTTGTTCAGGAACGATACGCTTTATCAGTTAACCAATGACCACAGCTGGGTTCAAGAAGCATTGCAAGCTGGAATTATCAGTGTTGAGGAAGCGCGCAATCATCCCAATCGGAATATTATTCGACGCTCTTTAGGAACGATGAAATCGGTTGAAGTAGACCAAGCGATGATTTCGGCCGAAGGGATTCACTTTTGGCAGGGGATGCCGCTACGCAAAGACGATGCGGTTTTGGTTTGCTCAGATGGCTTGTCTGACATGATCAATGACTACGACATCAAACTTTCGATTGAACGAGAGGATACTGAAGTTTCAGAGATGGTGGTCGAGTTGATCGACAAGGCAAACGAAGCTGGCGGCCGTGACAACATCACTGTGATTTTGTTCAAACCGGCAACGAGTTTCAAACCGAACCGGATGATGCCGATTCCTCCCCCGACATTAGAGACAATTCGTCGTAGATACACCGGGCCAGAGCCAGAAAAACTGACGCTAGTGGGCGGGTCGATCAAGAGCAACTCAGTTGCGCCGGTTACGATTCGATCCATGCCAAAGGTAACTCAGGACATGGTCCCAGCCAATCGGATGAAAAGTGCTGAGGATATGATGTCTACGATCAAGATGAAGTCTCAGCCCCGGTCGAAAAATGGGCCAACCCGCTTGAATGGGGAGACTCAAAAGTCAGAACAGGCCAAACCGATGTCGGTTGATGCGCTGAGTGATGATCGGTCAAACGGCCATCATCCAAACGAAACGCATATTAGCACAGGCGCTCCCATTTATCGCTGGATGATGCGTCTGGTGTTGGGACTCCTGCTGGTAGCCATATTGCTTGCGGTTATCTGGATGGCCCTCGGCCGTTTTTAAACGCCCCCTAACAAAATCAAAATTTTATAAAGCTAAAAGCTAACCTGCCTGAATTCTAAATAAGCGTGAGTCGCTCACAATCCCTGTCAATCGGACATAAAAATTTGCTCGAGGCAAAAATAGCAGGCCGAATGACTGGGATTTTACGGTAGACCAACTTTGATTTCGCTAAAAATCCCAGTCAATGACCAGTTCTAAGCTTCTTGCTGGCAGTTGGTTCGGCCATTGACAGGGATTAATGCCGGTTGATTTCATTTGGAAAATTGAGGTTAGCTACATTCAGTTGCTAGCGTATTAAAGCTCCGTACGCTGTAGCTCGTTCCGCTCTCTAAATTCAGAGATGAGTTGCTCAACCGCCTGCCGCTTTTGGATTTTATCGGTTACTTGAGACACAAGATTGGCCTCGTATTTTTGTTTGGCGATACGGGTTTTTTGCAACATGCTGATCGTTTGTGGCAAGGTCTCGTTTGCAAGCGGGCTGAACAACCGTTTGCGAATAATGGGAGATTCTGGAGAAGCGTTGTCAGGGTCATCGTCATCTGCGAACCAGCCGTCTAATGCGGCAACGACATTGCTTTGGGTCCCATCTATGGTGACCGGTAGGCCGGCCATGAGCGACAAGATGGATTCGATCACGTTGTTTGCGGTTTCAAGAAAACGGGCTGGGAGCCACGAACGGACCTCATCAAACCAGCGGCCGAGCATTTCTAAAAGCGAACCGGCCGGTTCACTAATCGCCTGTAGCACTTCTTGGAGCAGATTGTTGTCCCGTTGCATCAGCTCTAAACGTGTTGATAGCCAAGCCCGAGCTGTTTGGAACGATGGGATTTGGGAATCAAAATCAGTTACTACTGCTTTGATTTCTTCTAGCCGCACGCTGGTGTCAGGCAAATCATCGATAAACTCGTCCCATGCATCGCCAACTGCGCTTATGCCAGACTGAAACGTTTCTGAAATATCAATATCTTCAAGCTGTTCGTAGAGGGCAACAAGCCCCAAGGCGGCCGAGCGCCCCTTTACCGCACTGGCTAGTTGTGTTTCGAGCTCTGTAACCTGATCTGTTTGCCCAGATAACGAGGCCTTTAGCGTCTCCATCTCTTGCTGTAGTGCGGAGTAATCTGCCATGAGCTGATTGTTTTCGGCCGTGAGCCGGGTGACTTGATCTTGAGCCTGAGTGAGCTCGGCCGGATTGGTGATGACTGGCTCGGCCGTGGGACGGTCAAACTGGGCATCGTTAAATTCTGGTTCTGGAGAAACAGAAATAATAGCTGGGCCACTTTGATTTTGCCGTGAAGCTAAACGGGCTCCGGCCGCACCCGAAACAATAGACGCGGCACCAACGGCCGTAATAAAGCGGCGTCGGCTAATTTGATTGTTATCTGAATTTGACATGGGAACTGTTTTTCAATACCAGCTTGCTGGTATTTCAATGTTATTTGTCCGGTGGAAGATACCCGAACCGCTTGAGCTGGCCTTCTCGTTTACGCCATTTAGGGGCTATTTTTACCCATAACTCAAGAAAAACCTGTTCATCAATTAACTCTTCGATTTCTCTACGGGCATTGGCCCCGATGTGTTTCAGCATCTTTCCTCCAGCCCCGATCACAATCGCTTTGTGGCTATCACGCTCTACAAAAATGTTGGCTTTGATGTGGATCGGTTTTGCCTGCTCGTTAAATGAATCGATTAAAACGGTTGTGCCGTGTGGAATCTCATCCCGAATGTTAAGCAGAATTTGCTCCCGAATAAGCTCCGCTACGATGTCGCGGGTAAAGGTTTGGGTGATCTGGTCGGCCGGATAGTAGCGTGGCCCCTCTGGCAGGCTGGCGACAATATGATTATAAAGTTCCTCTGTCCCAAGCTGTTTGCTGGCTGAGATAAAGAACCAATCTGTTTCGGGTGGTAGCAGTGTGCGATAGGCATCGGTTTTTTCCATCACCTGTTCCGGTGGAATTTGGTCGTTTTTATTGATGACAAGAATTACTTTGCCACGTGCCTTGGTCATCATTTCGGCCAAATTTGCATCTTCTGCGTTGGGTGGCACGGTCCCATCAATCAGCCAGATCAGCACGTCCGCATCGTTTAGCGCGTCAACAGCGTTTTCTAGCATCAGCTCATCTAACTTGTGCATCGCCTTTTGCATAATTCCTGGCGTATCAACAAACACAATCTGATGATCCTGCTCGGTGACGATGCCCAACTGCTGGATGCGGGTTGTTTGCGGCCGGTGTGACACAATCGCGATCTTTTGACGCAACATCGTATTGAGCAGGGTGCTCTTGCCCACGTTGGGGCGGCCGACCAAGGCAACATAGCCGGATTTGTGGCCTTCGGGCAGTTTGTCGGCCAATAGATTGCTTAGTTCGTCTTCTGGAAATTGTGTCATAAATAAGTGCCTAAATAGTCAAATTGATCTGCTAGATATTACCCCATCTAATTTGAATGCCCCAAATATTTTGTTGCCCTCAAAACAATTGCCAAAGCGGCTACCGCCAATGCCAAGAGCATATCGATACGATTTTGCCCCAGCATCGGCACGGTGCTACCCTGCAACAGGTAGATAAGCGCTCGAATGGCGGCCAGAATCGTCAGACATCCCCAAAAGTGATGGGGGCCGTATTTACGGCCGTTGCTCTGCCGAATGCTGATCCACATTGGGAAACCGACTAGTATGGCTGTGATCATTCCTAAAACTTGGGTCTGGTAGCGTGCGGCCATAAGACCAAAATTATCTGGCAGTTCGGCCGTGGCCCAGCTGGTAAATGTTTGTTGTCCGTAGCCACATCCATCAAAATAGCAGGCTAGCCATCCTGTAAAAAAGAGCAGGGGGATGGTTGGGGCAAGTGCACTGAGCATGGGGCGCAGATTATTTTGAGTCGCGTAGGACCATAAGTACAGGCCGATGAGGGCGCCAAATGCGACACCGGCAAAGCTGTGACCACCTTGTAGCCAGTTCCAGCGTGCGGCCTGATTTTCGGCAAACCATTCGCTGTTTTCGAGTACAAACTGTAATCTTCCCAGCCCAAGAGCTAGAACACCGGCCGTGAGCAGGCCATCCCATCCGTTAAAACCAGGGTTGCGGCGCAAAATGATGAGCAGGCTGATGCACAGGCCCAAGAGCCAAATGGCTGAAAACGTGTATACAAAACCTAAATCTGTTCTGAACAAATGGGGAAACATAAAGGTGTAGAGTTCTTTGACTTATGAATGAAATTATTTTAGTAATCTTAACCGTTTTCTTTGGCACATTCACGGCCGCCACTTTGGGATTTGGCAAAGGCTTAATTGTGATGCCGATTTTAACCATATTGCTGGGCATCGATATGGCCGCACCGTTAACTGGCTTAGCGATGTTAACGAGCCAGATTTTGGTGATTCTGTGGTTTCGTTCCAGCATCAGTTTTAAAGATGTGATGCCACTTATTATTCCGGCCGCGCTGGGGATTCCGGCCGGATTGTTGATTATAACGGTTGTTAATGAAGCGATATTACGGCCGATTTTGGGCATACTGATCTTGTTGTACGTGGGGTATCGGGTGTTCCAGCCTGAGCTAAAACCGATGGACCCTGCGCCAAAACCACTCACGTGGGGGGCTGGATTTGCCTCTGGATTGTTGACCGGAGCCTATAACATGCCGGGGCCGCCGGTGGTAATTTATGGGGATACCTGTTGCTGGGAGAAGGCTCGCTTTCGGGTGAATATGCAGTCGTTCTTTATATTTTGTTCGTCACTGTCTTTGGTGGGCCATTTTGTACAAGGTCGTTTTACGGCCGACCTGATGGGGATGTACGGCTGGACGCTGACCGGCATTTTCGGCGGATTGGCGGCCGGAATTCTGTTAGACAAATATATTCCGGAACAGCTGTTTAAGCGACTGGTTCAAATTCTGTTAACCGTAATTGGGTTGTCAATGATTTGGTCAGCTTTTTAAAGCGTAGGCGTGTAGCGCCAGAATAGCTCCCCGTTTCCCCAAGCGCGTAAATACTCCCGCACGTCAGTCGCCATTGTCTGCTCATCGGCCCAAAATGTGCTGATTTGTGATCTGTAGGCGGCGACAGCCTGAATTTTTTGATAGATGACTTCTTCCCCTAAGTAGTTGATGGTGGATGTCCAATCAACCGAACTTTCGTAGGTCTTGAGCTGTTGGCGGTCTTTGCTGTAGGGGTAATCCTGATAGTAGGTCAGCGTTTCTGCACCGAATGCGCGCTCGGCCGCATAGCGGACCAGCTGATGATCAACATGGTTGCCGATTGTTAGGGGGATATAGACTCGAATTTTGTTGGGATTTGGCGAAAACTTATCAGCAATATCAAGGATCGATCGGGCGATAACTGAAATCAGGCTGTCTTCGTTTCCATTTAAGCGGCCGAAAATGTCATCATCACTTTGGTAGAACCAGCTGTTTGGGATGTCAGACTCTAGCCTGTAAATACAGTCAGCAATGTCAAAATACATCCCTTTTGCCCCGACGATGGCGAGCGCATTTTTGTCCTCTTGCCGACGAATGTCGATCATCTCATTCACGGCCGAATCATCTTTGATCCCCCAGCGTTCATGTAGCGAGCGTGCATAGGGAGAAATATTTGATGACGGCGGATAGCCCGCACAGACCGTCAGAACGGTAATATCTTTCCCGGCTTGAGCAAGCTTTGCAATTGTGCCACCACACGAGTAAATTGCATCGTCGTAGTGGGGAGACAGAAATAGATGATGCATAGTGAATCAGTCGGGGAAGAGCACGAACAGCTTGGCCATTCTTAGACTATTAGCAATGTTTCTTGGATGTGCCAATTACACAATCTTTGGTTTGATGGGAGTGATGTGGGGAGAAGAGTGCGCAAAATTTGATTTGTTGAAAAAATCTAGCCTATAGCATAACGCCAAATTCTTTCAATTTTTGTTTCAAATTTTCCTGCGGCTTAAAATGAATCCCGTGCATGCCGACGGCCCTGCATCCATCGATATTGTGTTGGAAATCATCGATAAAAACCGTCTCTTCCGGCCGAAGATTTAGGAGCTTTATGGTGTATTCAAAGATTCGGGGATCCGGCTTCATAATACCGACATGCGCTGAAACAACTGTAAAGTGGAAGGCATCTGCGGCCGGGTACTCAGTTTTTAGCATTGCGGGCAACGCATCCATAAAGTTGCTAATCACACACACGGTGTACTTTTCTCTCAGGGATTTGATGAATTCGACTAAATCGGTATCCAGTTGATCACCGGCCCAAAATTCATGTCTGAATTGTGCAATACCTGCATCATCAAGCCCTAAATGTTGCTGAATCCAGCCATACAGTTCGGCCGAGCTAATTTCCCCATGCTGAGCCTTACGCCCCATCTCGCCGTTGAAAACCAATATCTCAGACTCACCCGGCTCAAGCCCCAAGCGTTTTTCAAGATTGTTTCGGTGCGAGCGGTCCTCTGTGCGGATAAGCACACCGCCTATGTCAAAAATAATAGCTTTAATTTCTGGTTGATTGTTCATATGTTGATTGTACCTATTAAACTGTCCCAGAAGTTTTGCAAGTTTGCTACTGAGGCGTCATACCCGCGGAGGCGGGTATCCAGTGCTAGGTTTGGCTCTGGATTCCTGTCCCTGTCTGCACAGGGATGACGCGCAGGAATGACGATCTAGCTAAAGAATTATTTGTTACTTCCGGAAAACTGCACTTACTATGGTTTTGAGTGAAACGTTAGCCCTACAGGACCAAGTTGGGCTAGTTGAATTGTAAATTTATATTTATTTCTGATTGACGGCCGAAATCGAGATTGTTACAATTTTCACAATAGACTGACCAGTCGGTTTTGGGGAAATAAAGAAGGACAAGATTGCCATCCAGTTCAATCTTGATTTTAGACCATGTAGGCTGAAGGCCTAAAACTGAATATGTCACGAGATCCAGAAACCACAAAAAACAGAATACTTGATGCCGCCCTTGATGTCTTTGCGAACAAGGGGTATCACGATACAAAGTTAGATGAAATCGCAACGGAGTCTGCCACGTCAAAAGGCTCAATCTATTTCCATTTCCCAAACAAAGAACGGCTATTTTTATCGCTAGTCGATCAATTTTCTGATTTGCTTGAAAAGCAAACGCGAAAAGCGATTGAAGCTGAGCCAAAGGGAATTGCCCAAGTAGAAATCGCACTTAAAACGGTGCTCGAAACTTTTTCGCGCTACCGTCAACCGGCCAAAATTTTGCTGGTTCAGGCGATGGGGCTAGGACAGCCATTTGAGCAAAAGCGGATGGAAGTCAACGAACGTTTCGCACGAATGATTGCGGAATATCTGCACGAGGCGGTTGAGGCGGGTGAAATTCCGTTAGAAAACATTGATGTCGAATTTACTTCTCACGCATGGATGGGGGCCATCTACCATTTGGTTATACGCTGGGTGTACACGGGTGAACCCAACAATGAGAAAATTGTGACCGACTTGGTCCCTATGCTATTGCGATCTGTGGGTGTTGAAGGTGAGTAGGCTTAAATAAACCTATGTCTGAGTTAGAAGAGACTGCGCCACTGGTGCTGTTGTCTGTCACACTTCCGGCCGATGGGCTGGATCCATATACGTTTTTACGTCACGGCCGTGGTGGCCCCCGCTTTTTCTGGGGGGATGGGTCACTTACGCTGGCGGGAATCGGGTCAGCAAAAGAGATTTTCGGCTGGGGAAAACGTCGTTTTCGCGAGGTCCAGCAACAGGCGGCCGATCTGTTCCGCACAGCGGTCATCCAAAAGCCAGAACAGGCACCTGAACATGCGGCTCCTCACCTTTTTGGCGGCTTTTCGTTCATGTCAGAATTTATTCCAGATGTGGCTTGGTCATCTTTTTATCCGGCCCATTTTATGTTGCCCCACTATCAAATGCTGATCCAAGATGGGGCCACCTGGCTTACGATGAACGTTTTGGTCCCGTCGGCGGCCGAGGCACAAGAATTAGCCCCCGATCTGAAATTGGGGTTAAAAGATCGTTTAAGTGATCTGATGACGGAAGATGGGCTTACACCCCTGACCAATCCATCCCCCAATGACACAACTTACCCGATGAGTGAGGCCCAATGGCGCACAATGCTTGAATTAGCGATTGGTCAAATGCGGTCGGGCGAGATGGATAAGGTGGTGCTGTCACGTTTGTGCGAGATTCGACTAGACGGGCCGGTAAGCGTGACCCATCTTTTAAAATGGCTCGAGATCGGCTACGGCGAATGTAATCGCTTTTTGTTTGAGCCGAGGGCGTTTCATGCCTTTTATGGGGCAACCCCAGAGACGTTGATTGAGACGGCCGGCCGTAAAATCGGCACGATGGGTGTGGCAGGGTCTGCACCACGCGGCAAAACGGCCGAGGCTGATAAGGTGTTCGGGGATGGGTTGCTCAATGACCCCAAGAACCAGCACGAACATAAGTTGGTAGTTGATGCAATTCGTCGCCGTTTAGAACCCATCACCACAAAGTTAGCCATCGACGCAGGGCCAAGGCTGATGAAGCTAGGTAATATTCAGCATCTTTACACCCCCATCGAGGGTGAAACGGCCGAGGCCAACGGAGTGCTGGGGCTGGTTGAAAAACTCCATCCAACCCCGGCTTTGGGTGGTGCCCCGCGAGAGAAGGCGATGGCGTTCATTGCGCAGGATGAACCGGTGACGCGCGGTTGGTACGGAGCTCCGGTTGGGTATCTGGACCAAAATATGGATGGTAAATTTGGGGTGGCCATTCGCTCGGCCGTGGCTCAGCGAGATCGCGTTTGGGCCTATGCTGGGGCAGGCATCGTGGCCGATTCTGATCCCGCAAGCGAGT
>JAHDGV010000082.1:15714-18701 GCA_020631655.1 Chloroflexota bacterium
GTTTGGGCCTATGCTGGGGCAGGCATCGTGGCCGATTCTGATCCCGCAAGCGAGTGGGATGAAACGGCGATCAAATTCCGGCCGATGTTGAATGCGTTGGGGGTAGCGTAGTAGCTGTGTTGCGGAGTGGCGGAGGTTTTTACTTCGCTCCCTCGCTACTTCATATCCCCGCTACTAATAAAACATGAATCCAAATATCAAACTTTCTCAAATTTTTGTTCAGGGATTGGCTGACTCTGGACTGACCGACGTGGTGATTTGCCCGGGGTCTCGTTCAACGCCGCTGACGCTGGTTTTTGATGCGCATCCAGACATCCAGACACATTTGTGTTTGGATGAGCGGAGTGGAGCGTTTTTCGCGTTAGGTATGGCGTTAGCCACGACTCGGCCGGTGGCGATTGTGTGCACCAGTGGCACTGCAGCCGCTAACTTTTTTCCCGCCATCATCGAGGCAAATATGTCGCAGGTACCGTTGCTGGTGCTGACGGCTGATCGGCCGCCGGAGTTGCGGCACAGCGGGGCGAATCAAACGATCGATCAAGTTAAGATGTTTGGGGATCATGTGCTGTGGGCCGTTGACATGCCTTTGCCGGATACGGCTATGCCTGAGGTTGCGTGGCGGAATGTGGCCACGACGGCGGGCCGAGCATATGCAACTGCCAATGGGCTTAGAAATGGGGCGGTGCACTGTAATTTCCCGTTTCGTAAGCCGCTTCAGCCGGAGGCTGATGGTTTAAATTGGCAATTGGCAACTGACAATTTTCAATTGTCAATTCAGGCTGTGCCAACCTGCAAATTAAATCCTGCTCAAGAGGATCAGCTGACCCATTGGTTCGCCAAATACGATAGAGGGATTATCGTCTGCGGTCCCAATTGCCCGCAGGGGGAGTTTGTGGCCCAGCTTGAACAGTTTGCATGTTCGGCCGGATACCTGATTTTTGCTGACCCTATTTCAGGCGTTCGGTTCAATAGCGAGAATCCTAACTTGGTTGTGGGCGGTTATGAGACTTGGCTTGCGGGCGGCCGTGAACCTGCCTTTGCTGAGCCTGAAATTGTGATTCGGTTTGGAGCTGTTCCCACATCAAAATGGTTAAACGATTATTTGGGCAAAATTGAGCCAGAGGTTCGTTTGCACGTACGCGAGAGCGGTGTTTGGGCGGATGATGGCCATCTGACAACCGATTTTTGGCAGGTGAACGAGGCAGTTTTTTGCGAAAGCGCGGTGGCTATGTTGACCCAATCCCGCAAAAAAAGTGGTTGGGCCAAGCAAGTGCAAGAGTGGGAAGCGGCCGGTTGGGATGCTGTGGAGCGTGAAATGGAATCGGCCGACTTTGATGCGGCCTATGTTTGGGATATGGTCAATCAGTTACCCGAATGCAATTTGATGATTGGGAATAGTTTGCCCGTGCGCCATCTGGATGCGTTTGGCAAACCGTCTAGCGGAGCTATTCGGCCGTTTGGCAATCGTGGGGCCAGCGGTATCGATGGGGTGGTGTCTACGGCGTGTGGCATAGCGGCGGCCGAGCCAGACAAGCCAGCCGTCTTGGTGATCGGTGACGTGTCGTTTTACCATGACATGAACGGCTTGCTGGCCGCACGAGAGTTGCCGAATCTAACCATCGTGCTGTTTAACAATAATAGCGGGAGCATTTTTAGACGATTGCCGATTTCAAAATTTGGCGAGCCGTTTGAAAAACATTTTTTGACCGCACATGATCTTGATTTCAGCCATACGGCCCAACTTTATAGTTTGGTTCACATGCGCTTTTCTGATCGGCCGGCTTTTGGGGATGGATTGGCTCAGGCTCTGGAATCAAAACAGCCCCACCTGCTTGAAATCATGACAGATGGGGCTGAGGATGAGCTTGCGCGCAAGCAATTGATTCAGCGTGTGCTTGCGCTTTAGCCGCAGATATTTCGGATATTAACGGATAAGAAAAATCATCCGCGCTGATTTGAATGTATCCGCGGCCAAGAGGTATCGCAACTGTGTTAGTTAGAAACTAGGTGAATGGTAAAAAGCCTAAATTGGGTTCGGCCGACGTGAACGGGTCATTGAAGTTGGGGAGATTCGGGAAAATTGTTTCCATCTCACTAGAGCCTACTCCAAACCATTTAGCGATGACGCTTGCATACTGATCAACCGAGACTGATGGAATCCAACGGCCGCGATTGCGATGGGCATCCATCGATCCGGGTGCATCACCCAATTTAAGCGATGGGAAATGGCCGAAGATTTGTCCACCACTAACTGGACCACCCATCACCATTTGGTGACCGGCCCACGCATGGTCTGTACCGGTATTGTTGGGGCTAAAGGTGCGTGCAAAGTCAGAAGCCGTGAAAGTGACAACGTTGTTCCATTCGTTAACCGCTACCAATGCATTTCTAAAAGCGGCCAAAGCGGTTGAAAGCTCAACCATGAGCTCCGTATGGGCTTCGATTTGATCCCGATGGGTGTCATATCCACCTACTTCAACAAAGAAGATTTGACGTCGGTTGCCTAGCGAAGATCGGCCGGCGATCAGCTTTGCAATCATTTTCAGATCATCCCCAAGCGGAGTTTGGGCTTGGTTAAATAGGGCATCGTAATCTATGCCGTTATCATCGCTTAAAGCCGTACCAATCACGCTTTCGACGCTCCGAGCTGAAACCAATCTTTGAGCATACTCATTTTCCAATAAGTTGTCGTTGGTCAGTTTCATCAATGTTTCAACCATTTTTAAGCGCTTGCCGGGGGTTCCAGTTTTGTAGATGGGGGTTTCAAAGGTACTGCCATCTTCGTAAGCGTTTTGGTAGTTGTTTCCAAAGCCTGAGAGTGATTTCGCCCCATCGGCCGAGATCGGGAAGGCGGCTGTTTCAGGATTCATTCCCTTTTGGAAGGTGTTGATGCCTGATAAGGATAGAGACATCGATACGTTCGAATCGTTGCCGTTGTATCCTGCATGGAGCAGGTCCGCCATCCGGCCGCCCCAGCCGACCGCACC
>JAHDGV010000570.1 GCA_020631655.1 Chloroflexota bacterium
GGCAAAGTTGTTGATCAGTATTTCCCAGAATCGGCCGATGATTTAAACGCGTGGTTCAAAACTGAAGGGAGCAAGATCGAAACGGACGCGCTCAAACATGAAATTTATCAGGTGGTGCCCGGCCTGCAGGCGGAAGAGTTAATTGTCCGGCCGTGCGCCGTTAGCTATACAAGAGATGGGAATCCGCTGTGGCAAGAGCTGGAGACGGGCAAATTGTTTGTGTGTGCAGGGGGATGTGGAGCCGCAGCCAAATCATCAAACGAAATCGGCCGACGAGCGGCGCTGATGGTAATGGGCTAAATTGCCATTTCTCGGCTGTTTTTAGCCAAGTTGGTCACATCGGCCAGCATTTCGTATGACCTGATTCGATCTTCAAAATCATACGTGATCGTCACTGTCATAATCTCGTCAGCCTGCCACTCGTGCGAAACATTCTCCAAAATAGTCTTTACCTCTTCTGGTGAGCCAATGGCCGCATTGCTGAGTCGATTCTCGATAAAGGCCCACTCCTGCGCCGTATATGGGTACTCGGCCGCTTCTTCTGGCGAGACGGTCCCTTCCACTTTTTGGCCTGTCGCAAATTTGAGGAAGGTTAAGCTCCGTGACAGGGCCAGCTTAAACGCCTTGTCATAATTTTCCGCCACAACCACGTTCATTGTCAGAATGGTTTTCGGCTCAGCCAACATTTCGCTGGGTTGAAAATTATTGCGGTAGTATTCGAACAAGGCAGGGACCATGCGATTGTTGATGAAGAAGGCAAAATTGTAGGGCAATCCGCGCTGAGCGGCTAAAACGGCGCTGTCTTGGCTGGAGCCCAGCATCCAGATGTCTGGGTTAATCGACGGCACAGGAGTCACTTTTGGTCGGAACGTACGATCATGAATCATCTGCTCCAGCTGTTCAACCAAAATTGGAAAGCGTTCAAACTTTGGTCGGCCGTCGGTGGCCAAAACGCGAGCGGTTTCCATGTCGCTACCGGGCGCTCGGCCAATGCCTAAATCAATCCGGCCGGGGTACAGCGTGGCCAAAAGTGAGAATGCTTCGGCAACTTTAAACGCACTGTAATGAGGAAGCATAATCCCACCAGAGCCTAGACGAATCGAACTGGTTGCGGCACCAATAGCGGCCAAAAGCACCTCAGGCGCACTGCCAGCAAGGGCGTTTGTGTTGTGATGCTCAGAGACCCAAAAACGTTCGTATCCCAAACTTTCCCCTAACTGGGCTAGCTGAATCGTCTCGCGGAGCGCATCCTGCGATGTGCCCCCTTTACGAATGGGTGATTGATCTAAAATTGATAGTTTCATGATGTCCCTGTCATTTTACTAGCTAAAAAACAAGCTGAGCAAACTTCGGCCGAGAACCAATTGGGCCCCAGTGACCGCCATTAAGGAATAAATGATGCCATTAAACAACCCTTGGCTAACCCGCTGGTTGAGCCACACGCCTAAATAGACCCCAACGATAACGATAGGAATCAATACAAGCGTGGTTGTTAAATTACCAATCGTCAAGAACCCTAAAAAGCCAAACGGGATCAATTTGAGCAGGTTCACGGCCCAGAAAAACCAAGCATTGGTCCCCACATAAACGTCTCGATCAAACTTTTGCGGAATGACGTAAATTTGGAACGGTGGGCCACCCACGTGGGCGATGGTAGACGTAAATCCGGCCGTTGTACCCAAAAGTTGCCCAACCCAATTGGGGAACCGCACGCCTTCAATCTGTTTAAATATATAGTCTCGGGTTAATTGGTAAACGACAAACAGGAGTGAGATTAATCCCATCCCCAGTTTCATCAAGCGCTCTTGAGATACTAATCTATCAAAGACGAGCCAAGCCAGCCCAATACCAACAATTGCACCCGGGAGGGTAATCCAGATTGTCTTGCGATCAAACGTCTGTTTGTATTTGTAGACGGCCACTTGATCGGCCAAGATCATGAGCGGGAGCAAAAGTGCAGCCGCTTCAGCCACCGGCAACACAAGTGACATCAGGGGTGTTGAGAGTGCCCCAACACCGCCCCCAAAGCCTGCTTTTGCAATCCCAACAAAAATAACTGCAATAATTGTGGCAACCCAAAACTCTAATCCGTAATCGGGCAGAATCACGCAATTCGTCCCTGAACGTGCTGAATGCCCTCTTCGCTAGCCACGATCAAGTCATCGGCCATTTCAAAAAACAGGCCGCTTTCAACGATGCCTACCCGCTGTTGCAACTTTTGCTCAAGGGCCAAAATATTGTAAATCCGGCCGAAATTCGCATCTAAAATCAGATTTCCACTATCAGTTAGATAAGGTTTGCCATCATCTCCCATACGCACTTCAACTACTGCACCTTGTGACTCTAGAAAGCGCTTTTGCGACTCCCAGCCGAAGTGAACGACTTCAATTGGTACGGCCCATGTTTCACCCAGCAGGTTTACCTGCTTTGATGGGTCAACAATGATGACCAGTCGTTTGGTGATTTGGGCTACGATTTTTTCTCGTAACAAAGCACCACCGCCCCCTTTGATGACGTTTAAGCGGCCGTCTACTTCATCTGCACCGTCAATGGTGATATCTAGCTCATCTATCTCATCAAATGATGCTAGTGGAATCCCCAAAGACTTAGCCTCTTCGGCCGTCCTAATCGAAGTTGGAATAGCAACGATATCGGTTAGTTCACCAGATTTAATTTTTTCACCAATACTGCGCACGGCCCACACGGCCGTACTACCAGTCCCCAATCCAACCCGCATTCCAGATTGAACTAGGCTTGCGGCAAACTCCCCCGCTTTTTTCTTTAATGCTGTCTGTTGATCCATAAGGTAATTTTACAGACGATTGGTGTTCAATGCTTGCACGTTCGGCCGGATCACACTAATCTCTTGAAAAAGGGACGTTTATCAGCAAATACAACTTGCTTAGCAACTCGTGTTACCGACTTAATTGGGAAAGACTTCGGAAGTTTTCAAAATAACGGCCGAGCTCTTTTTTCAAAAACTTAAACTTCCGAAG
>JAHDGV010000571.1 GCA_020631655.1 Chloroflexota bacterium
TCAGCCAAGCCCACCAGCCTAAATGACCCCAATTACCAAATTTTGAATTCAATTGAGGGGCCAAACGGTGCCTACCAAATCCATCTTGTGACCGAAGCCACCACAGATCCTGAATCAATCTATTGTGGTGGCTGGACGTCAAGCTGCTTTATCTTTGTCAACGAGACCATGATTGAAAGCGTTCAGTTTATCTCGATCACGAATGGCCAAGAAGAAAGTGAGTTTCGTGGAAGAACTCTAAGTATTCAATCGTTAGAAAGCCTAAACGAAACAACGATCATGTTTAGCACCGTTTTCGCAGATGCGAACCACTCTTCTTCGGCCCAATATTGCCTACAGGTTTTTAGCGATACGGTAGATCTTCTCCAAACTTGGGAAGGCAATTACAACCCAGAAACTGAAACGCTAGATCAAGAGGTTGATGTTTTCTTAGATGCCTTTTGCGCCCCTATCGTTTTCCCACACAAAACGTTTATCACATTTGTAGGGGGTCCATTCTAGCCCAAAGCCTGTTTCGGCCGTCTGATTAGCGAACCATGGGCCAGAGCTTGCGAATGCCAATCACGTAAGGGCCAAGAAATACAACGATCATCATGCCGACTAAGCTAAGAGCGCCCATTGTGTCTAGCTCGCCGTATAAGAAGCTGTCGATCATGTCCCCCGTTTCAGTCATAAACCGCATAAAGAAAACCAAGAGAAGCATCGGGGCTGATCGTTTGTACAGCGCATAACCGGTGATGACGGCCGCAACAAGGTTCCGAACCGCGTATTTAAACAAACCGGTATCGATCTCAGTCCCGTTAGCAAGTTCCACCAAGCCTAGGTTTGGCCCCATAAACGTCGTAATCGCAAAAACAAGCGGTGCACCAATCATGACAATGATGCCGTACCAAATTATCCAAGTGGGAATCGTCCCTTCATTTGTTTCTTCAACTGTATTTGTGGTCATTTTTCCATCTCCTTATATCAGCTCCCAAAAAATTGTTCATTTCAAACAACTATATAAAGATGTGGGAAGACAGAATTGCACTTAAATTGGCCGTCTAGGTACTTTAATCGGTCTTTTATCGGTTTCGGCCGTTGAAAAGTCTGAGATTCACAATGCATTGAGCCAAAAAGCCTTGGTTAAATTTTTGCAATCGATGTTGTATGTTTATGGCGTTCATGTGAAAATTATCGACTTCATATTTACTCGGAGTTTTTACCACGTGCCACCTTTGTTAGAAACGATGCGTCCGCGACAGTGGACAAAAAACATATTTGTCTTTGCAGCCCTTGTGTTTGATGGCACATTGGATCAATTACCCAGCCGCCTAGTTAGCGTATCGATTGCGTTTGTGTTGCTCTGCCTCATGTCGAGCACCGTCTACATCATGAATGATCTGTCTGACATCGAGGCGGATCAACAGCACCCCACCAAGAAGAATCGGCCGCTCCCCTCTGGTCGGTTAAACAAAACAACCGCCGCCATCGCCGCGCTGATTTTTGGCGCAGGCAGTTTAGCGGCCGGATTTTGGATGAGCATTCCGTTTGGAATCATCTTGCTCACCTACCTGCTCATACAAGTTGCCTATACCTATCGCTTAAAACGGGTTGTGATTTTAGACGTGATGGTGATTGCGGCCGGATTTGTGCTACGGGTTGCGGCCGGTGTTGCCGTAATCACGGTTCAGCGTTTCTCCCCGTGGCTTTACATTTGCATGGGGCTTTTGGCCCTCTTCATGGCCTTGGGCAAACGGCGTCATGAACTGGTGTTGATGGGGCAAAACGCGGCCGCCAGCCGTTCGATCCTCAAAGAATACAATCTTGATTTTATCGATCGCATGATCAACATCGTTTTGGCTGGCACCCTCGTTTCTTATTCGATGTACACCTTTCAGGCCGAAGGGCTGCCAGACAACAATTCGATGATGCTGACGATCCCCTTTGTGCTATTTGGGCTAGCTCGGTATTTGTACCTGATTCTGGTTAAAGGTGAAGGTGGCGCACCAGAAGAAATTTTGCTCAAGGACCGGCAGTTTCAAATCAATATGCTGCTGTGGGGGCTCACCGTCGTCATTGTGCTTTACTTTTTTAGGTAGCACTCCCATCCAGAAATCGTCTGCTTTCCGGCCGAGGCCGGGCAACTTTGCATCTTTTTTCCCCATTTTCCGTAAAAGAATGTGATTGAGGTTGACACCTGAATCGTGACATCGTGTGAACCAACTGTTTGAGTCGGCTAATCTGCAACGGCCGGTTCAACTGAAAAACGGGCCATTTTGTATGGCCTCAGCTAGACTTA
Organism: Chloroflexota bacterium; assembly: GCA_020631655.1. Classification (GTDB taxonomy): domain Bacteria; phylum Chloroflexota; class Anaerolineae; order Promineifilales; family Promineifilaceae; genus WTJY01. Next base: position 2,282 of record JAHDGV010000571.1, read on the forward strand.
AAGTGACATGACACAGATCATGGTTATTATTTGTGGAGATTAGAATGGACGACAAAACAACAAAAATTATTCAGATTTTATTGGCAATTTTCCTACCCCCAGTAGGTGTATTTTTCAAAGTAGGCTTAGGCTTCCATTTTTGGATCAACATCCTGCTTACCATCTTGGGTGGCCTCCCCGGCATCATTCATGCCTTGTGGGTGATCCTAAGCGATTAAATTGCTTCAAGATAAAATTTAAACCGAGACTCGTGGTGCGCGGAACGTTGAAAGACGGTCTACGCACCACGTTTTTGTTAAAAACTTCCGAAGTCTATAAACGCATAACTTCACTTATGGATAAATTTTGCCCCAAATGTGGTGGAGAGCTGGCAGATGAATGGATCGAGGCTGAGGAAACAACTCAGCAGAAATGCCAATCCTGCGGAGCCATACACTACAAAAACTCAAAACCAACTTCATCCGTTTTAGCCCTGAAAGATGGGAAGGTGCTTTTGATCAAACGGGGCATTGAGCCGTTTAAAGGCTGGTGGGACATTCCGGGCGGCTTTCTCAATTCGGGTGAACATCCAGAAGCGGGTGCCAAGCGAGAATTTTTGGAAGAAACGGGGCTTGAAATTCGGCTCACAAAAATGCTAGGTTTTTGGATGGATAAATATGGGCCGATTGATCTCGATATCCTAAATATTTGTTACG
>JAHDGV010000083.1:0-14177 GCA_020631655.1 Chloroflexota bacterium
TACGGCTCAAACCGATGGAAGCTGGGCAAACCCCGGCCGAAATTGGACCGGCCGTCGTTGAGGCGCTGAGCGGGCCGGAAAGCACGGCCGCATCCCGCCAGCAACTGTTGGAATCGATGGTCGCCATCCCACGAGGAACATACGTGGCCGCGTTACGCTGTTTTTTAACCCCGCCGTACAAAATCAATTTTGAAGCGTTCGACTTCCCCACGCTTCTGATCGCTGGCGAGCATGATAAGCTTGCGTCCCCGGCCGAGATGGGGGGTATTGCGGAACGCATTCCCAACGCTGAGTTAGCTATAATTCCGGGCGCAGGCCACTTGATCAACATCGAAAAGTCTTCAGATTTTAACCAACAACTTGCATCGTGGTTAAACAAGCCAAAAGCGCCGCTGCGCTAACAAGCTAACAGCCACTTATGAACCGAAACGAGAAAAAAGCACTCAAAAAAGCAAAGATTTTAGACGCGGCGTGGACCGTGTTCGGCCGGAACGGATATACAGGGGCATCGTTGGATGCGGTGGCGGAAGAGGCGGGTGTCTCAAAGCCAACCCTGTACATGTATTTTGGCAACAAAGAGGGGTTGTTTGAAGCGCTCCTGACCGACGCCAGTGAGGACATTCTGGGGCCACTGTTTGAATCAGCCTCCAACGAAACGTCGATGGTGCAGGCGTTTGTGAATTTCGGCCGGACCTATGCCGACATTGTGCTGTCTGAACGCGTGTTGTCGTTGGGGCGCTTGGTAATTGGAGAGGCGACCCGTTTTCCTGAGATCGGGGAGAAATACTACATGGCCGGGCCGGATAAGGCTCATCAGGGGATTCAGACGTGGTTGGAGCATTTGGCGGCCGAAGGCCAACTCATCATAGATGACCCTGAGTTGGCGGCACACGATTTTTGGTCGCTGATTTTGTCAGCCCCACGCGAAATGATGCAGATTATGCCGAGCAAAAAGATGGAGCAGGCTGAGATTGATCGCTTTATTTTTAATGGGTTGCGGGTTTTTCTGAAGGGGTATGCGGCCGAGCCGAGTGTTGCCATTGCGGAGCTACAGGGGATGAATCCCCCTGCTAGCAAATGAAACATGATAAATCATGTTGAGGCTTGCCTGTTTTTACAGGCTTTTTTATATAGCAATAGAATTCATTTTGTTGGCTAAAATGGGAATATATCCCTATCGGTATTGATCGCATAAACCGGCCCATCTTCGCGTATCGTTTTTGGGATAGGTTGTTTTGTTAGCCCATTGAACTCTGGGCCATCATCCTCAATATCTGCACGTTCAAGCCAAGAATTGGTCGTCTGCATGTTATGATGTGCTTTTTGATTCTCGACGTAATCTATAGCCCTGTGTAGCTGAGTTTCCCCCAAAGTCAGCACACCGTATCCCCGTTGCCATACAAACTTGGTTCTGCATAACCCCTGTTCATTGATGTAATGAGAGCTAGCCCCCTTTAGGTTTTTAACCCCGCTTGCGATAGCGATTTTAGGTGGGAAGGTTGCTATTACATGGACATGCTCTGTCCAGCCATTAATGGCAAATAGCCGGCCGCCAAGCTCTAAGGTTTTGTTTGTGATGTACTGGTAAAGCGCAGGTTCTAACTCTGGTGTGATTAGCTCCTCACGGTTTTTAGTTGCCCAGATCAAATGGTAATAGGTTCTCCAAAAAGGCATGTTCTCTCCTCAAAATTTATATGTTTAAACTGTTTCTTATGTGTGTATGGGATGAATCCCACTTTATTAAATTAAACATGATAAATCATGTTCAGGCCAGCCTGTTTTAACAGGCTTCATTTAATAGAAGCAGGATTCATCCTGTGCCGATTGGTGAAAATTACCGATCCATTTCCGAAAACGCCACATCAAGCGCATTCACAATCACATCAATCTCTTCGTCGTTAATCACTAGCGGTGGCGACAAAATAATCTTGTGACCAGCGGCCCGCACCATCGCCCCTTCTTTTTGGGCGATTGCGGCGATTTGCTGACCAAACTGCGGGTCTTGAGGCGCTTTGGTCTCTTTGTCCGCCACCATTTCGATTCCCAACATCAACCCTTTGCCACGCACGTCACCGACCGATTTAAAGCGATCGATAAACGGCGCTAGTTTGTTATAGAAATAGTCGCCCCGAATGCCTGCATTTGCTGGAATATCTTCGTTTTCGACAATTTCTAGGTTAGGGATGGCGGCCGCACAGGCAACCGGATGGCCGGAATAGGTGTAACCGTGCATCACCATGCCAAAGGTGTCTTCGTTTTGGAGCAACCCTGCTTCTATTTTTTCGTTGACCATCGTGGCTCCCAATGGGACATAACCAGAGTTGATCCCTTTGGCGAAGGTCATCATGTCCGGTTTAACACCCCATGTACGCGCGCCAAACATGGTACCTGTCCGGCCGAAGCCGGTCACAACCTCGTCTGAAACGAGTAACACATCGTACTTGGTGCAAATTTCCCGGATACGGGGCCAATAGTTGGCTGGGGGCACAATCAATCCACCGGCACCCTGAACCGGCTCCGCGATAAACGCGGCCACGGTGTCCGGCCCTTGGAACAAGATTTCCTCTTCAAGCACTTTAGCGCAGACTTCTCCCAGCTCTTCGTGATCCGTGATGCCGTATGGATTGCGATATAGATAGGGGTTTTGCACATGGAAACAGCCGGGGAGCATCGGCTCAAAGTTGCGCCGGTAAATCGTGTTGCCATTGATGCTGGCACCGCCAAAGTGGGTGCCGTGATAACCACCTTTAAGCGAGATAAATTTATAGCGATCTTTTTGCCCGACCGATTTCCAGTAGACGCGGGCCAAACGCAAAGCGGTTTCAATCGCATCAGAACCACCAGATGAAAAGAAGGTCCGTTTCATCCCTTCAGGAGCCGCCATTTCGGCCAGCTTGTGAGATAGCTCGATTGCAGGTTCGTTGGTCATGGTGCCGAACAGCGAACTGTAGTGGATCTTATCAAGCTGATCCATGATCGCCTGTTTGATCTCCGGCCGGTTATAGCCAACATTCACGTTCCACAATCCACCAACGCCATCAACCATTTTGTTGCCATCCACATCGGTGATGTAAACGCCTTCACCCTGACTCACAATTTTAGGCGGGGTTTTGCCCTGTAACGGGGCCTGATGGGTCATGGGGTGAATCAGATGTTTTGCATTATGTTTTTTTACAAATTCTGCTGTTGTCATACGTTATCTCCTTTGGGAAGAAAAGAGAGGGGAGTCAAGAGAATAGAAGGGCGCGTTGGCGGATCTCTTGTCTCTATTCTGATACCTCTATTCTTTTGTAAAACGGATCATCCTTTTTTTTCAATTTTTTGGCAAGGGCTCCCAACTATTTGAATATATGCATCTCTAATTTGTTCGAGATAAAATTCTGACCGGAAAAAATCAAACCCCTGAGGGAAACCCAGATAGAAGCTGAATTTTTGAACAAATATTCTTAACCCCTATCAAAACATAAAAACCATGGCAGAACAAAAAAATTACACGTTTAAAGCTGAAATTAAACAGCTACTCGATATCTTGATCCATTCTCTTTATAAAGAAAAAGAGATCTTTTTGCGCGAGCTTGTTTCAAACGCATCTGACGCGATTACGCGCCTGCAGTTTGAAATGCTGACCAATAGCAAAATCCTTGACCCCGATGCGGAGCTAGCCATCCACATCGAAACGAAAAAGCCCGAAGAAGGTGAGGAAGGGGATTCTTGGCTCATCATCAAAGACACCGGCATTGGCCTAACCGGCCAAGAAATGCGCGAAAACCTGGGAACGATCGCTCAATCTGGCGCACGGGAATTTATTGCCAAGCTAGAAGAAGGCGAAGAGATGCCGGACATGAATGATGTGATCGGCCGGTTTGGTGTCGGTTTCTATTCTGTCTTTATGGCCGCCACCGAAGTTCAGGTGATTTCACGCAGTTTTAAGCCACAGGCAAAAGCGGCTAAATGGACGTCTGACGGCGGTGAGAACTACACGGTAGAAGCGGCCGATAAAAAGGACCGTGGCACCGAAATCCATATAAAATTGCGCGACGATGCCAAAGAATTTGCAGACGGTTGGCACATCCGCAACATCATCAAAAAACATTCTGACTTTGTGGCGTTCCCAATCTATGTAGATGGGGATCAGGCCAACACCACGCAGAGCATTTGGCGCAAACAGCCGTCAGAAGTGGAGCAGGAAGAGTACAACAGCTTCTACCAACAAATGACAATGGATTTTGAGCCTCCAACCTCAACGATCCATTTTTCATCCGACTCTCCGCTCAATTTGCGCTCGCTTTTATTCATCCCCGCCAAGCGGGAAAAAACGATGTTTGCCAAACGTCAAGAGCCGGGCGTGATGCTCTACTCGAAAAATGTGCTGATTCAGGAATACAGCCCCGACCTGTTGCCTAAATGGCTCCAGTTTGTGGATGGGGTGGTTGACTCTGAAGATTTGCCGCTGAACGTTAGCCGCGAGAGTGTGCAAAACACCCGCATTATGCGGCAGTTGGGCAAAACGGTGCGCAAACGGGTTTTGCGTGAGATTGGCAAGCTGTCTAAAGATGATGAAAAGTTCCCCGCGTTTTGGGACCAATTCGGCCGGTTCTTCAAAGAAGGACTGGGGATTGCTCATGAAGATCGGGATGAGATCATGCCTCTGCTCCACTTCACCACATCGAAGTCTGAAGGCAAGCTGATTTCGCTCGATGCTTACATCGAAAACATGCCGGAAGCTCAAAGCGACATCTACTTTGTGTTGGGTGATGATGCGAACTCAGTAGCAAACAGTCCCCATCTCGATCCGTTTAAATCACGCGATATCGAGGTGATTTTCTTGACCGATGCGTTTGACGCATTTATGGCTCCCAACCTGCGCGAGTACAAAGAAAAGAACTTCAAAAATATCGACGATGGTGGCCTTGAGATGCCAGATATCGAACCGACTGAAGAGGAAGAATCGGCCGATGACGACAGCACCTCTTTGAGCGATGATGAGATGAACGGCGTTGTTGAAAAGTTCAAAGCGATTTTGGGCGAACGGGTAACAGACGTTCGTATCTCGAAAGTGTTGCGCTCCAGTGCAGTCCGTTTGGTGGCCCCTGAAGACGGCCCAGACAGCGCCATGAGCCGTTTGTATCGCTACGTAGAGCAGGATTACGAAGTGCCAAAACGGATTCTGGAACTGAACCGTAAACATGCGCTTATCAACAATTTGGTTAGTATGTTGAACGACGATGCAGAGAATCCGATGCTTGAGCTGACGGTTGAGCAGGTGTTTGACACCGCGTTGCTTCAAGAAGGGTTGCACCCAAACCCGGCCGATATGGTCCCACGTTTGCAAGAGATGATGGAGTTGGCGACGAAACAGGCTTAAGTCAGCGATATTTCAACCTAAAACTAGAGGCGATTGGTAACAACCAATCGCCTTTTTTATTGCCTGTTTCAAATTTAGATTGACATCAATCTGCCCTTATTGACAATGGGTGCAAAACAGATTGGGCTATAATCGGCCGCCAAGAAAGAGGAAATCGGTTTTGAACCATCAGCTCAAAAATTTAGCCATATTTTTTGTGCTCTGTGCAGGTACGTGGATGGGCGGGAGAGTGTACACAGTTCAGCATGCACAATCTTATTTTGAATACAACGGTCAAAATACATATTGGCTTCCAACTATTTTTAACGACACCGCAGGGGGTAAGAATCAGGCAGTTGTGCCAAACGGTCCCATAGCCATCTCACCCGTGGATGGCCTGATTTGGGTATCAAATCCTGACTCGGGTTCACTGTCGGTAGTTGACCCCAATTTGGGTATAAAACTCGATGAAATTCAGGTGGGAGCTGAACCTTGGAGCCTTGCCATCAATGATCAAACGGATGAAGTTTATGTGTTGGATCGAGCAATTGGGGAAATGAAGGTGCTCGATCAAAAAGATCGTTCCATAGTTGGCTCACTTTTTGTCGGCCCAGAGCCATATTCAATGGCGATTGACAACGTATCACAGCGCGCCTACGTCACGCTCAACAGCGCTGCTCAGATCGTTGTTATAGATTTAAATGCCCTGTCGCTGGTGGAGTCGATTGATGTTGGCAACTACCCGATGGGGATTTTATTGACTGAAGACAAAATCATCGTGACCCATCAATTGGCCTTTCAGGCTGAGGGAGGGGAAGAAGCGCGAGACGACGGCCGAGCTGGCAAGCTAACTGTTATTTCAACCGAAACCAATCAGGTTGAAAAAGAAATTGTGCTGGAGCCTAATCGAGAAGGGATTCCCAATCTACTTGCGTATCCATCTATGGCCAATGGGACGATTTGGGTTCCCCACGTGCGGGCCGCACCCGACCTGCCGGCCGGGCTGACGACCTCGGTATTCGCAGCCGTTTCAGCCGTAGATGGGGTAACGCTTGAGCACAATCCGCAAAGCTATTTACCCCTCAATGATCAAGCAATTTTTGGATCACCGGTAAATAATCCGGTTGCTGTTGTGCCATCCCCAGACGGGCAGTTAATTTATGTTGTACTGGCCGGTAGCGACTTGATCGAAGTCATCGATGTGTCTGATCCAGAAAATCCTGAGTTGGTTCGGTTTTTACCGGCCGGTAGCAATCCGAGAGGGATGGCGATTTCGGCCGACGGCCGGTTTGGCTATGTCATGTCCTATCTGTCACGGAGTGTGACAGTTTTAGACTTGGAAAACCTAGAACTGGTTTCTGAAATCCAAGTGACCGATGAACCGTTGTCGCAGGCCGTGCTCGAAGGGAAAAAGCTTTTTAACTTGGCTAACGATCCCAGATTGAGCAACGGTGCATGGATCTCTTGCGCTAGTTGCCATCCAAACGGGGCGCATGATGGATTGACGTGGATGTTCCCAGACGGTCCGAGGCAAACGCCACCACTTTGGAATGTGGCCCATACAGCTCCGTTCCACTGGTCGGCCGCGCTTGATGAATTGCAGGATGTAGAGGACACAATCCACGGGATTCAGCACGGATTGGGGCTTGCCGGTGGGCAAGATCCTGAACTCTTGGGTGTGCCCAATCGGGGCCGCTCGACCGATCTTGATGCACTGGCCCTGTTCATGCAAAGCAACATTCGTACCCCAAATATTCCCATAATGTTTGATGAGGGTGCGGTTCAAAACGGCCGGGAGATCTTCATTACTCAGGGGTGCCATAGTTGTCACGGTGGACCAAACTGGACAACCAGCGCCTTGCCCGGAATGGTTGGAACGCTAGACCCAGATCAGAATCTGCAAATCGATGCGGTTTTACACGACGTTGGAACCGGCAACGGCCGGAATATTCGCGGCGAGTTGGGATTTGATGTCCCTTCGCTGCTGAACGTAGCAGTAACTCCTCCGTATTTGCATGATGGGTCGCTTTTTGATTTAACCAGCGTGGTTGAGTCCGGCCATCCAAATCCAAGTCAACCCGTTCAGCTTTCACCCGAGGAAATAAACAATCTTGTCCTGTTTCTGCGATCAATCGGATCAACAACCAACTCCATCGATTCAGATTGATTCTATTTGCTTAAATTTGTTAAATAATTAAACTCAATCAGGTTTGGAGCCTGTCACCAGAGGAGGAAAAAGATGAGCCCTAATCGATTAAACAAACTGATTCCATTGCTATTAACCCTTGTGGGTGCGATGCTGTTCGCCCCATTTCCATCAACCCAAAATGTGATTCATGCCGTCCAGTCTGACCCTGATTTTTCGAGAGCCCCGGCCGCGGTGGGGGACTGTTTCTCTGCTTATTTACCCAATCTGAGCAACGGGTTTAGCGGTGCAAAATCGGCCGAAAACGGCTTGAGAAATCCGCGAGCCGGGCTGGCCTTAGCCGGACCAAATATCACCATCACAAACCCTCAGCCGGGATGGACGATTAGTGCCGTGAGTAACTTTACCGTTCAGCCCAGCAGTGTCTCTGACGTGCAGTCAGTCACGTTTACGGCAGGTGGTGTTGACCTTGGGACTGACTCAACGCCAGGAGATGGCTTTTCTGCATTTGTCGACACCTCTCAATTTGCTGATGGGCCGCTGACCCTAATGGCAACCGCCTTTAGCAATTGTGGTTCAACCAGCCAGAGCATCGAGGTAAACGTTGTTAAAAATCTGCCAACGAACGGAACCGTTGGCGAAGCTGGGGGAGCTTTAGCCAGCGAAATTGGGAGCGTCATCATTTTTCCAGAGGAGGCGTTGGAAATCGATTCAAACGTGACGGTGACTGAGAAAACCCAGCAAGAAATTACCGATGCTAATGGGTTTGAGTGGGATGAGATGGCTGTTACCTTTTTGGGTGCACAGGTCGTTGATACCTCATCGACGCTCAACCAGGCCCCTGCGATGGTGGCCTCGGCCGGGTTTTCGAATCGAGTTCAGCCGGGTCAGGCCATCGTCAACTATCGCATTATGCCAGACGCAGACGGGGACGGTGTTGATGAGCTAATTGTGGTAAACACAGCTTCGATTGGGCCAAGCGGCTTTGTCGTGTCAAACACCCCTGCGGACACAAACGTGCGTGATGTCGCAATCGGGAACGGACCAACTTTGAGACGTCAACGGGGCCCAAATGCTGACTTTTCCGGCCAGCCGGGGGAAGAGCTCCGGTTTAATGTTGATGGATCGGTTGGGATAAACGGCTCAATTAGGGTCGGTGCGATTTTTATTTCTCTTGTAGAGGATATTGCTGTTTCAACGTCCCTTTCAGTCTCAGCCCCTAGTGTGCCTGTAGGCCAAGGGCCGGGTGGGAGATTTCAAACTGAAGTGAGGGAACTATTCACAATCATCCCAGATATACCGGTGGGGAATGCTATTTTGATGCTGATTGACCAGGACAGTGGTGAACGGATTGAGACCTATGAAATTGAAATTTTAACCGATCAAATTGCTTCTGAATCCAATCAGGGGGATGATCCGGCGCAAGAGATGAGTACCTTCTTGCCGAAAGCACAAGGGCAGATTGATGATTTGGAAGCGGCGGCAGAAGAGCAGTTAGAAGGCTCTGAATCAAGCCAGATGTCGAGAGACATTGATGGTATGCAGGGTAGTTTTGCAGATTTTGCTGAGCGAATGGAGGAGTTAGTGGAAAATTCCACCAATCAGCAAGCTGCACTAGAGGCACTTCGTTCTGCTGCTCGAGTAGCAAATGACTGGAACCGAGCTCCTGAGCTGAGCGAGCCTGCATCGTTGGCCGACCAATTTCAGAGCATGAGCGAGCTGATGGTGCTGATTCAGGCGATATTAAGTAGTTTGAATGGAAACGGATATGAGATTGATGGTGGGTCTTCGTTTGGTTTGGCGGCCCTGCAAATGGCGCTCAACTCAGCGCGGCTAAGTTTAAATGCCATTGTTCAATGTGCTCCATCAAACTCTACTTCAACGGTAAACACTCCAAGCCAAAACACCAGCCAAGTTATTACAGGGATGGGATCAACCGTCCCGACCGGTGGGCCAGCTTGTGGGGCGTTGGTCTCCCCATCAATCCCATCTGCCCCGTTGATTCGGCCGCCGTCTCAACCTAGTACCGATCCCTCTACACCGATCACCCGGCCGCCATCTTTAACTGATCCTGAAGTAGAGTTTCCGTTTAATTTGCCAGATACAGATCAAATCGTTGTCAAAATGTACACAAGCGGGGTGTCACAGCCATTCAGCGCGGCGGCCGACGGTAGTGGGTATTTCTTCTTTCCGATGGTGCCTGAAGGTGAGACATATACTGCTGTTGCCATCAATACCGATACCGGCGAAACACGGATGCAGGTAGGCCAAGGACCGCCTTTAGACGGGGCTGAAATTTTGAGTTTCGACTTTACCCGAGAAGCGGAGCCAGTTGGCACCCCCATCACAATTGGACAAACATTTGCCGGTAGTATCGCTCCAGATGAAGGGGCACAAATCTATAGTTTTCAAGCTAATGCAGGGCAGACCCTTTTTCTAGATGCTGTAACTGAAAGCTTATCAGGATTCTCCAGATGGACTTTAACTGGGCCAACCGGTGTTGATCTAGCTGGTGGCCAAGGGGTTGGCTCAGACCTAGGGCGGGTTGATCTAACAGAATCAGGTCAATATTTAATCTTTGTGACCCCAGACAATAATTCAACCATCGACTATGAGCTGAAAGTTTGGGACGTTCCTGAACCTGATGTTTCGGCGATAAATTTTGGGCAAGCGGTCACATCTGGCAATTTAGAGACGCCCGGCGTTGCAGACATTTATACTTTTAATGGCACGGCCGGTCAGCGTATTTTTATAGACTCTGAGTTTGAGATTGCCACTTTGAACTTTGAGGCGAATTGGACGCTAACCACGCCAAATGGAACTGTATTGCTAGAGACTGTGCTTCTCAGCGATCAAGGGCCTATTGAGCTGCCAAGTACGGGCGAATACACCTTGAAGGTTGAGGATGAGACAGATGTTGTTGGCACGTATGAATTTGCAGTTTGGGATATCCCAGATCCAGACATGACCACAATCAATTTTGATCAACCAATCACAGCGGGCAATATTGAATCTCCGTCCGTGCGGGACATTTATACGTTTACAGGCACAGTGGGACAGAATCTATTCTTTGATTCAGAATATGAGATTTCTACACTAAACTTCAAAGCTGATTGGACTCTCATGGCACCAAATGGAGATGTCGTATTCACCGCTGTAACTCTGAGTGATCAAGGCCCTATTGAGCTACCCCAAACGGGTGAATACACATTAACCGTTGGGGAAGATAGTGACGTGACGGGGCCATATACTTTCACTGTTTGGGAGATCCCACCGGCCGAAATGTTTGAGATAACCTTCGGCCAAGTGATCAGCGACAGTGTTCCAGCAGCTGGTGCAGGGAATATCGAGGTTCCAAGTGCGCGCGATATTTATACATTTGCTGGTACAGCGGGGCAGGTCCTGTTCTTTGATTCAGAGTATGAAATCGCCACACTAAATTTCAAGGCTGATTGGACGCTCTCGGCTCCAAATGGTGATGTCGTATTCACTGCCGTAACTCTTAGTGATCAAGGCCCTATTGAGCTACCCCAAACGGGTGAATACACATTAACCGTTGGGGAAGACAGCGATGTTACTGGATCGTATACGTTCACCGTTTGGGAAATCCTACCGGCCGAGACATTCACAATATCCATAGGTCAAGCTGTCAGCGATGGCGTTCCAGCGGCCGGTGCAGGGAATATTGAGGTTCCTAGTGCGCGAGACATATACACCTTTGCAGGGACAGCTGGGCAAAGCCTTTTATTCGATTCAGAGTTTGAGCAATCTACAGTGAACTTTATGGTTGATTGGATGCTTATGGCTCCCAATGGGGATGTTTTATTTAGTGCCGTATCACTCAGCGACCAAGGACCGATTGAACTTTCTGAAACAGGACAATTTACGTTGATAGTAGGCGAAGACTCGGACATTACCGGAACTTACGAATTTGTAATTAGCCATTCTCCTTAAGTGATTATTCGTTGATTCCTGTTAGGTTATGCCCTCTCTCAACCAATTGGCTTGATTGCCATAGACGAGAGAGGGCATAGTTGCATTAATCCATAGGAGCTAGATATTGCCCGTCGATTAGCTCACGCCCTTGCCCCGGAATCTGCCATGCCACAGCCAGATGGTCTCCACCACCGCCTTCTTGGGCCAAAGCCTCGATAAAGTAAGGTTGCCCTGCTTCCAGCCAGATAAGGCCCGAAGCTTGTTCTGGGGTGGAATCCCAGTTAAAAGGCGTTGTCCAAGTGGGGACGCGGGCGATTAGGGCCGCATTGCCACGTGTTTCATCGTTACTGAGCCAAACCTTCCCTTCATCATCGCTGGCGATCCAGAATTGATAATTGCCAGTAACTGGTGGATAGATCCAGCCACTAATTCGTTGGCCAAATATATCTGCTCGATCGATAGGAGCCGCGAAGCTATTTCTATAGCCACTGATATCTGGAGCATTTGGGAAATTGGGTAGCTCGGTTAAAACTCCAATCGATGTTCCCCAGCCTGTGTTCCAAACTTCCCATTTAATTTGGCCCGTTGGATTGGCCGGTGGAGGTGGCGTGGAGTCTTCCTCGATGATCCACACAAATGTTGCTGTTCTCTCGCCACCATTGCCATCGCTCACGGTCACAGTGACGCTGAAATTTCCGTTTTGCGTGGCTGTACCGGAGAGCAAGCCACTTGACCGGTTGAGGCTTACACCGGTTGGTAAACCGGTGGCTGTAAAGGTTAGCGAGTCTCCATCCGCATCTGAAGCGATAAGTTGAACGTTGACTGCGTTGCCCCGATAGTGGGCCAACGTTCCAGGATTTTCGATTTTCGGCCGATTGTTGTCTGGAGCGTCTACCCGTGATGGGTCAGATTCTGCCCCACGGCCACCGCTTACAACGGCCAAATCACGCACCAGAAGGTAACTGTAAATCTCATCGGCCGGTGCAACCAAAACCTGTTCACCGTAATTAGAATTCATATATCCGATGAAGTTGCCTAAGCGCACACCGTCATGATCATGCAAGAAGGTGTTGTACCAGAAATTGTTGCCGTTCTCCGCATTCTCAGCCATCCAATCGAGCATTTCAATCGCCCTATCGTAATCTGATTCTAAGGTGAGATCACGGCCGATCGGATCGTCTCTGTCAGCTTTGGTGAAATCATCAGTAGGTGCTGCTGCCAGATTGAGCGGTTTAGCCAACAGGCCGCCATTGAAGACCGCATCGGTTACACCCGGATCAATCACCATTAGACCGCTTCCGCCACTCTCATTGAACAACACATCATAGTTGTTTTCATTGCGCAACTGCATGATGATGGGATGATAATCGGCAATAAAACAGGGTGCCGCGAAGTTTGTGACCAAATAATCCGGCCGTTCAGATTGAGCAACAATTTGCTCGATCCGATCAAGCGCACGGATCATGTCCGCTCGATTGGCATCATCGCAAGCCGTTGACCAGCCGTGCGAGCCAACCGACCAGCCGTTTGCCAAATACCGCTTCAGATCGGGCGCATCAATAATCCAATCCTCTTCACGCGTATCATCGATAATGCTGGCGATAGCGTAGACGGTGCCCCGATACCCATAGTTGTCCATCATTTCAATGGCTGGTTCAAAACCGGTGTTATCGTCAAAGCCGATTGACCAAGCGAACGCTTTGTTGTCTTTAAGCGGGGCGAGGTGGAATTTACCAGCACGATCAGATTCAGCCGTACCCCAGACAGAGACTCTAACATTGGCCTTGTCAGTTGTGATCGCTACGTACCCGCTGGTTGGGTAGAAGGTATGGGGAATAATCTGCCCATCTGCTCTAACTTCAAGTCTTGTTGCCGGGCCAACATACACATTTAATGTTGTTTCGGTGTAGTTAAGTCTTGGCAAGCCGTTTCGATTGATTGTGTAGTCAAACACGTAGTCACGTACGACAGGTGGTACAGGTGGGGCGGTGTTGTCTTCAACGGTCCATAAGAAACTGACCGAATTGGTGCCGCCTCGGCCGTCGTTGACCGTGACATTGACATTCAGCGACGTAGCCGCCTGAGGCGTGCCTGTAATTCGGCCGCTGTTTGGATTCAGCGATAAACCGGCCGGTAATCCCGGAGAGCTAAACGACAGTGAATCATTATCTGCATCAGTCGCCGTCAGCTGTAGATTCACAGGAACACCTACCTCACTTGTTTGCGGACCGGGATTCGTTAAAACAGGTGGCGCATTCTGCGCTGGTGGTGGATTAGGGCCGCCTCCACCATTATTAACTGGTGAGAGGTATTGGCCCGCCACAACCTCACGGCTGCCGCCCGGAACTTGCCAAGCTACAGCCAAGTTGTCGCCACCCGCACCGTCTTGTGATAGCGCTTCAACAAAGTATGCTTGCCCCGCTTGTAAAGTAATCGTTTGTGACTGTTGCGATGGGTACTTGTCCCACTCGCGCGAGATCGTCCAGCCAGGAACCGAAGCAATCAAGGCTAGGTTTGACGCGTTTGAATCAGAGCTTAACCACAACTCACCTGCGTCGTCACTGGCAATCCAGAAGGTGTATTCGCCCGAAACCGGTGGGTAAATGTAGCCGCTAATCCGCTGGCCAAAAATATCCGCACGGTCTACCGGTGCTTCAAAGGATGTGAGGGTGCTACTGTTTGTTGGGTTGTCTGGGAAGTTCGGGGTGCCACGCAATACGTCAAGCGTTGTTCCCCAACTGGTATTCCAAT
>JAHDGV010000083.1:14277-18576 GCA_020631655.1 Chloroflexota bacterium
CCGCTAAAGCTCAATTGATTCCCATCTGGGTCAGATGCGCTGAGCTGTAGCGAAACAGTTGCGCCCACTTGAGACGTTTGGTTGCCCGGATTATTTAGAACAGGGTCACGATTTGAATTCGTGGTGCCCGGGGCTGGTTCACGCTCATCAATCTGATTTAAGAACGCGACCAAGTTGTTAAGATTTGCCCCTGATAAGTTGATGCCATTATGTGCATTTACAGCTTCTGCCAACGTGCCGGCCGAGCCATCATGCAGATACGGGGCGGTCATCCACAACCCTTGTAGGGTGGGGGTATCCAGGCCATCAAGCTGACCGTCCAGCCTTTCGCCACTTGCAGCGGTTAATGTGCCAATGTTATGCCGAACGCCGGTATCACTGTCGGTAAATTCTGCGCCACCGTGACAGCTAGCACACCCCTGCGCTACAAAGATCTGCTTCCCGGCTTCTCCGGCCGCAGTTAGACTCCCATTAGCCAATCTATATGGACTGCTAGGGACAGTTTGGAGCGAACTTACATAAGCGGCTAAAGCGTCAAGATCACTGCTTAAGCCTGCTTTTGGCAGTCCCAACGGATCACGCCGAGCGTTAAAGTCAGCATCGCTCATGAGCCCAGTACCGCCCGCAAATGCACGAATTTGCTGCTCAAAGTCATGCACTTCGTTAAAGTTTCCGCTCCAGTGGAGCATTCCGTGATCCCCGTGACCTTCAAGGCTGATTGTGTTGCGCACCCCTTCGCCAAAGCCGGTAAAGTCCCACACACGGCCGTCTTCGCCACCACCATTATGGCAGCTAGCACAGCTCATGTACACCTCAGACGAGAGTCGTTCATCACGAGCATCATAGAAGAGTTTCTTCCCAGCTAGCACCGTCGGGGTCAGTGATTCATTTGCAACTGTCGTGAAGGTCGCTTGGTTTCTGACGTTCACTTCGCCCAAATTGATAATGTCTGAAATATCGTGAGCTGAAACGGTACGGTCCATGAAATTATGGACGTACAGGCTTCTTCCGTTATTTGATAAAGCCAACCCTTGTGGGGCAAACCCGACATCAAATCGGCCGATTTCCGCATTTCCGTAGGCATCAACGACAGAAACCTCACGGCTACCTTCAAGCGCTACAAACATGTAGTTTCCAAACGGGCCATAAACGGCCGCGCTCGCAACGCTTGCGTCATCATGATCGATACGCGCCCCATATGCTTCAACTTGGCCGGAGCGATTGATTTTTGATGTGATCGCCCGGACGCTGTTGTCGTGATCTAGGTTTTGCCCATCACGCAGAGATCCGCGCACAATATTGTCTTGTTTAGATGGGACCCAAATCGATTGACCATCGGGAGATACCGCCGGAGCACCCAAATAGTTAGGTAACCCACGACCCCCTTTTTCCGCATCAGGGGCATCGCTGTGTTGCAGTATCACCGTCTTTTCGATCGACATGTTGTTTAAACGGACAATAACAACTTGTCCGCCCTGACCTGCAACATTCGGGTTGCCAGTGGCTTCTCCGGGTACAGGGGGTGTCACAAATCTTGAAACATAGGCCCGGCTGCTATCAGCTAAAACAGCGATGTGACGCGGATTGGGGCCAACATCGGCCGAGCTGACGGTTGCACCAGTTGACGGGTTGAGTTTGAGCAGTTGCCCCGTTGCTTCTAAGGCGACATATGCATTTGACCCGTTGGGCGCAAACGCTAGCCCATACGGCTGAGATGCGTGTGGCAAATCGACCGTGCTGGCAACCGTCATATTGTTCGGGTTGATGATGCTGATCGTTGAAGAGCCTTTGTTCGCTACCCAGATGCGGCCGTCAGCGGCCACCGCCAAACTGCGTGGCTCATCACCAACCGTGATTTCAGCCAGCTTGGCATTGTTGTTGGTGTTAAACGCGCTCACCGTTCCGTTGTCAGGATTTACATTCCAAACGCGGTTGCTGTTATCAACCACAACGCTCATAGAGCTTGTAGGTCTGTTGCTGGTCGGTGTCCCGTAAACCGATTGGGTAAAGTCGATGCTGTTTGTTTGCCCGTTTCGATCACGAACAGTAAGTTGAACCAAATAACGACCCGGAGTCGTAAAAGTATGAACTATCGCAACAGAATCACTGTAACCTGATTCAGGTGTTCCATCCCCAAACAGCCATTTGTATTGTAGATCGGTGCCTGTCGCATTGGCGGTGAAAACAATCGCTTGATTCTGTTCTTTTGGTGGTGAAATAATCGGCGAAATTTCAATGTCGGGCAAATTGGGCAAGTTCGGATCAACGATGCTTCCTTCGCTGGAAACTTGGATAATTTTTGACTCAGATGGGGTTCCGTTTCCATCTAGGGCAAAGAGCATCCAGTAACCGGGCAACAACACATTGATGTTGTCATTCATCCGTAGCTGATACTCGTTTGCCCCACTTTTGCTAAAGTCAACGTTCAAAAATCGTTGGTCAGTATTTACAGCATGGGTGGTTGATGACATGCGCACCATCGTAAACCGCTCGATATTGCTAGACCCGTTTATCACGACTCTTTCTTCCACTTTGACAACATTTGGGCCGGCGAGGATTTGAGGACGAGCTTTCTCACTGCCGTCTGCATTTAGCAGGTAAGGTGGCGAGAAAATTTGAGCATCTTGGTGATTGGCCGCACAGCTACCACATAATCCACCACCACCGCTGAACACCCGGCCGTCAGGCAGTAAAAGCGCCGTTGAATGATAGTTCCGGGGAATATCCATCTCATTCATCTCGGACCAAGTGTTGGTTGCAGGGTTCCAGATCTCAGGAATTAGGACCGAGTCAATGTCATTAAAACCACCGGCCGTGGTGCTACCACCAATCATCATCACGTCGCCCGTAGGCAACATGACTACATTGGCGTGTTGCCGCGTTGTGTTTGGTGGGGTGATGTCGGCTACCGTTGGGGTATCGCCGTTCATATCAATGGTCATGTAGCGGCGTGCAGTAATTTTCCCACCCAAGGCTAAGATTTTACCTTCGTCGTAAACAACGTGTGTACCGGTTTGATTGCCAGAGTCCCAGCCAGAAATACCCACACCGGCCGGGGTCATCGTGCCGTTACCGGCCGGATCAATCCAATGCATCTGCGGGGTAGGCCCCATGTGCAAAATTTCACCAGAAGGAGCTAGGGTAATTTGAGGCCACCAATCTGGCCGATTGTATTCTCCCTTGTAATCGACGATTTCCTGCATGTCGATGCCGGTTTTGACATCCCAGCCGCTACCTGGCGTGTAAAGCTCTGGGTAGCGATGACCGTTGCTACCAATCGCAATAAAGACCTCGTCGCCCGGCATAACTAAAGACGTTGGATACCAGCGACCATACGTCATGTTTTCTTTCCGTTCCCATGTGTCTGTTCTGAAGTCGAACGTACTTGTCCAGATGCTCCGGTTGAAGTTACGGCCGCCGCTCACAAATACCTCACCTTCTTCGAGTAGTACTTGATGGGCGCAGAACATGTCGTGGCTTTCATGCAGATATTCAACAAAGTCGTTTGTTTCAGGGTCCCAAGTTGCGGTGTAGGTTCTTTCGGGTTGCCCGCCGGGGAATGCGGTTCGCTGGTTCGACGCCCATGTAATCAAGCGGCCGTCTGGCAGATTGGCGGCCGACACGGGGATATGGGGCCATTCAATCACTTCTCCCCAAGATCCACCTCTATTTACCGGCAGATTATTCCGAGTAGCGGTTTGATTACGTTCAAATGGAGGGAAGTCTTTGACTAGCTCTTCCAATTCCTCCATCGACATTTCATGGTGATCTGTGTAGTCTGGAACCGTAGATTCAGTAACAGGCCCCTTGTTGTGCATGACAACGGGTAAATAAGCTTTTGTTGGATTAACTTGTGAACTGGCCACATCTGGGTAGCTCAGCGCACTTATGCCACCTGTTAAACAAAGAAACAGGAGCAAAGATAAAACAAAATATTTGGGTCGAAGGTGGGAAACGGGCAACATAAACGGACGTCCTTTTTTATTGGATGTCTTGGTGTGTGCGGTATTTTTTGTGTCTATTGGTTTGGCTGCCCCACCAAAGCAATGACTTCATTCTAATTCTATCGTCTGACGAGTTAACTTTCAAAAATTCACGGTTCTTTGATTCCCAATCATGTCTCTTGCACTTGAGCGAGGTGATGTACAATTTGGATATTATGATTACCCAAATTCCCTTCGGCCGGACCGGCCACCACAGCTCTCGCGTGATTTTTGGCGCATTTGCCGTCGGCTATTGCGATCAAAAAAAGGCTGACGAAATTCTTGATCTGTTGCTCAAGCACGGAGTCAATCATAT
>JAHDGV010000572.1 GCA_020631655.1 Chloroflexota bacterium
GCCGCATCCGGCACAGTCCATGCCGCTGATTTTGAATGTTTGGGTGGTGCTCATCAGTTCATCCTTCTCATTTTTTGATTGATGGCCAGATTATAAACCTTGAACCTAAGTTTAATGTCAAGGGGAATTTGAAACTTTACTCAATCTCTATGCTCGTCTGTCACCAAGTAGATATAATGGATGGTTAGAAATCTTAGGGGCTGAAGGCGTTAGCAATGAAAACTATTCCTAATAAACTTTTGTTTTTTACACTATTAACTGTTGGATTATTTACAGTCGTTCCGGCTAATGCTTTTGGGGGCGAAATTGTCGCTCGAGCGGTGACACACCAAAGCACGGCTGAAATTTTGCAATATGTGATCGGGGCGATTGTGGGGGCTGCGTTGCTTGCAGGCTTGGCCGCATTTATGTTTTCTCCCCGGCCGTCAAACGTTGTTCTAGGCGGGCTAGCTATGGCAGGGGCAACCGGTATGATTCACTTAATGATGGGTTTTATTTGGGGGAGCAACCTGTTTGTGCTTAACGGAATCGGATTCTTTGGCTTAGCCATTTTCTGGGCGTTGCCAACAGAGCTTTTTCCTCGGCAGAAAACAGCTACGGCCGTGGCTTTGGCCATTTATACGCTTGTCACAATCGGGGCTTACCTCATTGATCATATCGGCAGTCACTTTGATTTTCTGGGGATTCTTGCCAAGGTGATTGAGGTTCTTTTACTGATTGCCATCGGCCTGTCTCTGTTTCGTTCAGACGCCAGTAGCTAATACGGGGCAAAGAGATCAAGCTAGCTGTTTGTGGGAGCCGTCACACGTAGGCATGCGCTTTGAAAGCCCGCAAACACAGTCATGAATCCCTTTGCCATCAAAGATGCGATCCATATATTTTTCGATGCGAGCGGTACGGGTTTTTGATTGTTTGGGAGCCGCAAAGTTGAGCAAATAACCACGTTGTCGGCCGGGTGTAAGCTGATAAAACGCCTCTTTAAATTCAGGCATCTCAATAAAAATCTGAGCTAGCTCCTCTGGTACGGCAAACTCCTCAGTCTTTTTCATCACAACCTGCAGACCAGATTTCTCTATCTCAATTGCTTCCTCGATATAAGCTTTGATGATTGGCGTCAACTCAACAATTTCATCAACCTGCGTAAATTTGAACATACGTGATGTTTGCGAATCTTTGCCCGGAGCAACCAGCATCTTGTTAGGATCTTTGAGTAGCACTCCTTTAAAAAAACTAAGAGCACAGTAATTTTTAAATGGGCTGATAATCGCAACATTCTTTTTGTCAAACGTGTAGCACGGTTGCTTCCATTTCCACTCTTCTGTTAGATCAGTTGCGAGCAGAATTTGTCGCAGTTGCATTAGCTCTTTTTGCCACTGATCAAGGTGGTTTAGGTAGTCATCAACGTTTGCATTCATAGCACAATCATAGCGATTCTTCGGCCAATGCCAAAAATAATCTCGCAAACAAAAAGCTGTTTTCACCCTTTGCGGTCAACATAAATCCTTCTGAATTATGTGCTACCTCCGGCCGTTGTTCCGCATGAACCTCGCAATTGGCTTCTAGGTCAGCGAGTTGTTCAAGCGCCTCACGCACGGTGTGATCTTGGCTGATGATTAGTATTTTAAACTGATCTTCTTCTTGCCAAATGTGGACGTGCTGACCGCGAAGCCTGTCTATAATTTCCTGCCCATCGGCCGAAGTGAGAACACAGCCATGCAGTTGCAACAGCTGTTCAAAAGCTAATCTGCTGGCGGGCACTTCATCAGGATGTGGGCATATGCGATCGATCAACTCCCCAAATGCACTTTGTTCCATTGGGTGATCTTCTTGCTCGTGATGATACAGATCTTGCAAAAAATGAGTCAGCTCGTTGCGTAAAATCAGCTTTTGGGTCACCTCTTTTTCAAGGGCGAAAAAACGTTTTTCAGTTGCTTCGATTAGCATTTTGTTGCTTAGATTCCCGTCTGCTAAATTGCTGATAAACAGGCGAATGTCTGCTAACGAAAAGCCAACCCGCTGGGCACGCTGAATCAGGTGCACCTGCTCGGCCGATTCCGGCTTATACAGCCGGTAGCCGGACTCTGAACGGTCATCAGGGGTAATCAACCCTTCTTTTTCATAAAAACGCAGAGTAGATGTACGGACGCCCATTTGTTTGGCCAGCTGGCCTATTGTCATCAAATTGCTCATGGGAGAATGATAGCAATTTTGATGAGATCAGCTTTAGCAATCAATTAATTTTTTAGTTTTGGGTCATAGGCTGGGATGATGAGGCTAGAATGCAAAGGCCAAAACAATGAGAACAAATAGAGCAACGCCGGTAACTTTGATCAGTCGTAACAACCAACTTGGGCTGATGGCGTCCTGAAAGATTTCGAGGCCGGCCTGATCTAAACTTTCTTCAAGGGGAGTTTCTTTTGTTTGAATCATAATTTACATGGAGATAGTCGCTATGACTGGCAAAATGTTACTCGCTTAAAGTTACGCTTACTGTAGTTTAGCTATCAGTCTGATTGTCACATTGTTTCCTTGCACAAATAAAATTTGGAAAGAAAAAACCGCTTCTAACAAGAGGGGGGCCATCATTGTTAGAAGCGGCGCATGCGAGAAATTGTATTTAGTATGGTGACTATTTTACGTTCTGCCCAAAAATCACTCTACTGTATAAATTCATAAACGAAGTTAATCCTCATCATCTTCGTCATCACGTTCATCCGATTCGTCCTCTTCATCATCTTCTTTATTTTCTTCTGGCTCCTCTTCATCATCTATATCATCTTCAGGTGATTCGGTTGGTTCCGGTTGTGCGGTTGGAGCCGCTTCTGGGGTTGAAGTTGGAGCTGGTGGTGAGGTTGGTTCGGCCGTTGGATTTGATTCTGGCGAATCATCAGAGTCGTCATCATCGAAATCTTGATCATCAGAGTCGTCATCGTCGAAGTCTTGCTCGTCAGAATCATCATC
>JAHDGV010000573.1 GCA_020631655.1 Chloroflexota bacterium
CAAGAGCCAAAAGGACAGGCCACAAAAGTGATTGAGGACTTAGGATTTCGCCTGCTTGAGGGTGAAACGATGTCGCTCAAACACCGCTGGTCGGCCGGAATGCCCGACCAAATCGCGGCCGATATCAACGGCATGTTCGCCAATCCTGATGTAAAAGCGATCATCGGCCACACCGGCGGCTTTTCATCGATGAGCGTGATCGACAAACTTGATTATGAGCTGATTGGAGCCAATCCCAAGCCGTTCATCGGGCTGTCAGACATCACCGTTTACCAGTGGGCCATGTTTGCCAAAACGGGGCTGGTGGGCTTTCAAGGGAACGATTTTACTTACGGATTTGGCCAGCAGTGGGCCAACGAACCGGCCGAAAACAAAGCCATCCTGACTGATTTTTACACCCGGTTGCTAACTGGCAATGAACCACTGGGCCAATTGCCGTTTGGGGATGAAATTGAGGTTTGGCGCGAAGGCTCAGCCGAGGGGACGTTAATTGGGGGCAACCTAAAACGCTTTATGCTGTTGGCCGGAACAGACTACTTCCCATCGCTTGATCTGTTTGTCGGGGCGATTCTATTTTGGGAGGATATTGGTGAGACCTATTACGACATCGCCATCTACTTCCAGAAGATGCAATCTATGGGGATTTTGGATCGCATTAGCGGATTGATTACCTGTCGGCCGGTGTGGGTCAACACCTACTTCGATCACATTGAACATCCCACTTTGCAAGAAATGATCATGGAACTCGTGGCTGATTATGAGTTTCCCGTTTTGAACAATTTTAAGCTGGGGCATCACACTTCCTCTCTGGTACTCCCCATCGGTTGCCGGGCAAAAATCAGCTCAGATGGACCAAATGTGACGGTTTTAGAATCGGCCGTTTATTAGCAAATAGTTAACACCACCAATTCAAAACCCAATTTCTGACGTAATACACATCAAGTCAGCGGTTACAGCGCGAGAGGATGTGATATGTCAGAAATAATAATTGGATCATACAAAGGGAAAGGCAAAGCGAATCAAGAGACCGATCAGGTTAAAACCTATAACCACGTTCGGCCGAATGGGGATCATCTGGCCATCGCTATTGTGGCAGATGGGGGGCAAGCGGGACCAACCAGCGGTTATGTGGCCAATGTAGCGGCCGATGCGGCGTTTAGATATTTGATCCAAGGTGCTGAAACGGACATCAGCGATCTAACCATCAACGCAATTGAATTTGCCAACAAAATTGTACAACCGATTATCGTGGATGCAGAGACAGACAATTGCTCTTTGGCCGTCGCCGTTATCCATCAAAACAAACACCGCAAAAAACTGTTTATCGCCCACGTGGGCAATGCGGGCATCTACTTGGTCCGCGACAACAAATTAATCAAGCTCAACCTCGCCCACACGTTCAAAAACATTGTTCCGCTTGAAGGGAAGATGGATGCTGAAACGGCCGCCTGCAACCCCAACGCCGATCAGCTACAACGCTCACTTGGACGTGCAAACCCTGAAGATCTCATGATCGACATCGGTTTCCACGTGGAGCCGGGGCTGACCAAGCACGGCTATCAGATCGCCCAGGTCCGTGGGATGCGCGGCCTGCCCATCAAAGAAAAAGATTCGATTTTGCTATGCACCGACGGCCTCATGAACGATTCGGAAGAGGCTCAACTTATCCGAAATGATGAGGTGACGCAGGTGCTGGCCACCCAAGAAGGCGAAAAAGCCGCACGCGTGCTCGTTTCGTTTGCGCTCGGCCGGAACGCCCAAGACAGCGCATCGGCCGCAATTTTGCAGACTGAAGACCCGAAGCGGGTGGTTGTTCCAGTTTCAACGAGCAGACGGACTTTTGGACAGTCGGCTCTCTTTTACGGAGCGGTTTGCGCCGTTTTGCTCCTTTGCTTGGTTACAGGATTGGTTATTTTCGATTCGCAAGACGAAGCACTGGCGGCCAGCACCCCATCTACCGAGCTGGTTGAAGCGATCACAACCGACCTTGATCGACAGATCAACACGCTAAAAACAAATCCTGTGGTTTCAACCGCGACGGTTGATGTCCCTCCAACTCTGGTTCCAACCGTAACCCAAGAGCCAACGCTTGTACCAACTGCGACTGAAGAACCCACGTTGGTCCCTTCACCAACGGCCACCCTGCGGCCGACACTGGCCCCCACTCCAATCGGCATCCAAAAATATGCCAATGAAGAAGCGATGCGGATGCTGACTGAGGACGAATGGATTTTTGCGCAAGAAGACCTTGAGCTACACATCGACACCTTGGGCGAGGGCACAAATGATGCAAGTTTGTACCTCGAAAAAGGGAGCGAAATTGAAATTGATCAGGTGAACCAAGCGATTATGTTCCGCCTGTTTGATTTATCAGATGTGTTGATCGAGACGGGTGATTATCCTGACGGGGCACAAATTGAAGCGCGAACCACGAGTGACGACGTGTTGTTTTCTGTAGATGGCTCGTGTATGGCGGTCGCGTATGATGAGGCGGCTCTTAGCTTGCAGGCAACCTGCTTTGAAGGGAGCTGCCAGTACAAAATCGGCCGACACAGCTCTGTTTCGATTCCGGAGGGGCAACGTGTGAGCCTCAATCCGGCCGATGTTGAGGCAGAACCGGTTTTTGAACCGATTTCGGTTAGGATGGCGGCTGAGTACGAAGAATTTCTAGCTCAATTTGTCGGTGGCCCTGATGATATTCAAGCCTGCCTGACCCCTTATTTTGCACCACCGGCCACAAGCACCCCGTTGCCAACGGCTACCTTTGCTCCAACCGCAACTGCGGTCCCCGTTCAGGTTAACAAACCGGCCGAGCCCGCACCAACTTCAGCACCACCCGAGCCAGAGCAGCCAGCGGCGGAACCAACCCCTGAACCAGGGCCAGACGGGGTTGAGCTGGAAGTTACGGTAGGATGGTTCCCACCAACCTCAACGCCCGATCACGGACCAACGGC
>JAHDGV010000574.1 GCA_020631655.1 Chloroflexota bacterium
TTTTTGACCTAATAGCAGGGCTGTCATTTGACAGCCCTGTTTTTGTTTAGGCTAATCTGCTTGGCTTATTTTTTTGGCCGGTTCCAACTCCTTACTCCTTAAAAAGTTGGAATTTGTATTTGAAAACCCCTCTTAAAGCGCTAATTAGCGTAAAGATACGAGTTTTAATGACTAAATACCTAAAAGTCCTACAGTCAGGGTTTCGCAAAATATTTAGCTAGATTTAGGTGGTAGAGCCTCGTACAAGCCGTTTTGCATCATGGGAGCATGACGCCTATTTCCTATATAGATCGCTAATTACGCCCCATACAATACCCAAAGTGACTATGCCACGAGCACGTGTCGCGCCTTTTTGCACCCTGAATCCAAAGAATCAATTGCCATTGGTATCAAATTCGGAATCAAAGAAACCATACACCATAGCGAGTTTTCCAAAATGAAAAACCTAAAAACCATTCTGCCTATTGTCTGCATTTCAGCATTTTTTATCGTGATAGCTTTGTACAGCAGTACGGCATTGGCCGCACCGGATATCGACAACGACGAAGGTGTCTGGATTGACGGATACTCAGATATTGCAGGGGTTTTTACAAGTTATTCAAACGGTATTGCGCACAACGCAACGGCCGGTCTTATCGAATTAAACGGGGCGACAGATGGATATTTCACTACGGTGAAAATCGACCCACCCGGCTTTGACGCGTGGAAAGAACTGGAAATTACAGCAAACAGGGCAACGCTTAACCAAGTGAGCTACGAGGTGTACTATGATGACCAAGGTGCACTCATTCCTGTAGCTACTTCAAACCCAACCCCCATTTTATCCGGCGTGCTTCCGCTAAGCGGCCGGGTAGATATCTCCTCGCTAGATGCCAGTCGCGGCCCAATCCGGGTACGGGTTATTTTGGATGGAAGCCTGCCTATTCCTAAACCGACAATCGACGAAGTTAAAGTCACTTGGAATCCTCGCTCAGTGGTGCTTTTAGACAAACTCGGCCCAGATACGGTAACTGTCGGGAACAACATTCTGTATTTGGTGCGCTACTCAGTCAGCTATGTCGAGGCTAAAGATTTAGTTGTGTACGACACTCTGCCTACCGTTGGAGGCACCAACGACCCAGATTCAACCGTGGTGTATCCTGGGGATTATGGCCAAGATGATGCTCCATTCTTTAATCCAAGCAAAAATACCATTTCAGATGGGGGGCAATATACGGCCGGTGGGACAACGGTGAACGGAGTCGTCATTCCACCCAACTCTATCTATTGGGATTTGGGAGACGTTGCGGCCGGAACGGCTGGAACCTTGCAGTTCAACCTGAGCACCAACAACGGTGACTTGGGCCGCCACAGCGACGAAACGGGAACCGTGGTCAACAATATCGCCCACAGCCGGGCGTCAAATGCAGATGACGCCAGCAGTCCAATTTTCTCTACCGAATACATCGCCTCACCCAGCCCACATATCTTGAAAACACCCGGAAACAACATCGGGTCAATTGATGGGGTTCCAACCGCACTCGATGGAACAACGATTGAGTATATTTTACGCTCGCCTTTAGGGCCGACAGACAACAACAACTGGGCTCAGTCCGGCCGTGAAACGATGTATGAGTCTGTGGTGTACGATGACGTCTCAGATTTTGCGGGCAAAATTAACACCGGTTACGGAACCAGCGGTTTCGACATCAGCGGCGGTGGTGTCTACAGCGCCACCTACACCGCTCCTGATGGGTCTGGTCCATTCCCAGCCATTTACTGGGATGTTGGCACCTTAACCCCCGGCGCAAACTTTGACCGCCGTTTTACCGTTCAGCCGGTTTGTCCGGGCGGAAATCCAACTACTATCGTAAACACCGCCTACCTCGACTCAGTGCGGACAGATCCGGTATCGAGCAGTTTTGAGCTCAACGTTATTTGTACAGCTGAACCCGGCTGGAACCACTACAAAGCGGATGAGCTCAACGGCCATCGGGGCGTTTCTGGGATCAAAGCATTTGACGATGATACCTATCTACCCGGCCTCAACACCAACTGGGCCACCTACGGGGAAAACCTAAAATATCTGCTCAGCATCGGGAACAGCGGATTTACCGACAACCATGACGGGTTTATCTTTGACCGTATCCAACCGATTTCAACCACACTAACCTCAATCGAGCCATTCCCGGCCGGATTTACGGGGCAAATCTACTATTCAACCGAAGCTGGCTTTACAGATGAACTAACTCCGCCAGATTACGACAACAACAATCCGCTTGTTGACATCGATACCGGTGTCAATACTTATTGGGAGCCGTTTGATCCGCTGAATCCACCGGCCGACATTACCCAAACGACTTGGATCGCTTGGTACTTTGAAGAAATTGCAACCGGCATGCTCGACTCGAGCGTCATCACAGACTCAGCCATCGTGGGCTTTGACGTTCTAATCGAGCCGATTAACAACACCTACGCTTGTGAAGCCCGCACGTACACCAACACCTCAAGCGCGGCGATGTGGCAGTATGACAACGGGACAACTTTGGTAGATATGGGAGCCCCTCCAGCTACCACGAGCGACACAGAAATTACTTATATCCGCCCAGAAGTGGGTGTGTTTGAACTCGAGTCAACCATTACCCCAAGCAGTCTGCCTATTCCGGGTAAATCGACTTATACCTTGGTTGTGCGTAATTTGGACGTGCTTGGTTCAGACACCTTCACAGATACCTACGTAGACTTGAACTGGTCTCAAATTTCTGTCTACGGTGTGCCGCAATACCCGTCTTTCGTCAGCATTGACGGCGGAACGGTAGACTTTAGCGACGGCGCGCAGTTTGACCCAGCCAACGGTTTTATCCGGGTTAACTTGGGGCCGATGGTTCCGGGTGAAAGTCGCACCATCACCATGGAGCTTCAATTGGCCGCTGGTTCAATTGATCAAGAAGGGTACTCTGTGAGTG
>JAHDGV010000575.1 GCA_020631655.1 Chloroflexota bacterium
GCACTAGCCCGTCTATCGCTCCTTTTGCCATGCCGATTGAGGCATGAAAGTTGAACCCTTGCTGGGCCGCTACGCTCGAGTAAAGCACAACGGATGGATTACCATCTGCTTTTTTCAGCTGGGGCAGGGCCGATTGGACAGCTAACGCCGCGCCCATCGCGTTTACCCTGTAGTCGTTTAAGAAATCATCGGCCGATAAGCGGCGGATCGATTTTAAGTTGATGGTCCCTACCGCATAGACGAGGCCGTCGATTGGGCCGTCGACATCGGCGCTGACTTGGTCAAACAGAGATGGGTCGGTAACGTCGCCAACGGTGGTCGTGGCGCCCAAGGTGGCGGCGACGCTACTCAGGGCATCGGCGTTGCGACCCACGAGATGGAGGGCGTGCCCCTGTGCCTTTAAAAGTTCGGCCGTGGCGGATCCAATCCCACCAGAACCGCCGTAAATGATGAATGTTTTAGTCATGTGAATATTTGGGTAGGGGGCGAAGGGATCGGGCGGTTTTTTCTTTCAAGAAACCAAGTTGGTTCCGACCCCTTCGACCCCTACGGTTGTGGTTGTTTTAACGATGCAAAGGCCTCAAGCGCCAGTTCGCGCGAGGCTTTGACATGGACAATGGGGTGGGGATAAGTGTCGCCCAGCACAACGCCTGCCTCACGCAGAACGTCGGCCGGGGCCTCCCACGGGTTGTATAAATATTTTTTAGGCAGATTTTTGAGTTCAGGCACAAAGTGGCGGGTATACTCCCCTTCTTTATCAAATTTCTGCCCTTGGGTGATCGGGTTGAAAATGCGGAAATAGGGGGCCGCATCTGCCCCACAGCCGCCGATCCACTGCCAGCTTGCGCTGTTGTTGGCGAGGTCCGCATCGACCAAACAGTCCCAGAACCAGCGTTCGCCGTGCCGCCAGTCAAGGAGCAGGTTTTTGACTAAAAACGAGCCGACGATCATACGGACCCGATTGTGAATGTAGCCCGTCTGCCACAGCTCACGCATCCCCGCATCGACAATCGGATAGCCGGTTTGGCCTTTCTGCCAGCGTTCTAAAAATTCAGGATTGTCTCCCCACGGGAAGCGGTCAAATTTTTCTTGCAGATTTTTCCACGGCAGGGTAGGGAAGTGGTAAAGCAAGCTGTATGAAAATTCACGCCAGCCGAGCTCGCTGTGGAACGTGTCTAAATCTGGGCCTGCGCCGTACTCTTTGGCCGTGTGCCAGACTGTGTTGGGTGAGATTTCCCCCATTTGCAGATAGGGGGACAGGCGAGAAACATTTTGCTGAGAGGGAAAATTCCGGCCGTCTTTGTAGTCGCTGATCCCGCCTTCCATAAACGACATCATCTGTTTATGCGCACCGGATTCACCCACATCCCAATGGGGTTCAAGCTGTTTGTCCCAGCGGATTTTCGGGAGCAGATTCAAGCCATCTACGTCTAAACTGCCGCTTGCGCGGATGCAGTTTAGATTTAATGGTTTGGGCAGTGGCTGACGGGGTTCTGGCTGGCTGAGGCAACCGCGACGGTAATAGGGTGTAAACACCCGATAGGGAGTGCCATCTTTTTTGAGCGGTTCCCACGGCTCCCACAACAGCGAGCCGTTGTGGCTAGTCACTTCAATTCCGGCCGCTTTTAAGGTTTCTTTGATGACCGTATCTCGCTCAATGCGCCACGGTTCATAACAGCGGTTCCAGCTCACGGCCGTGGCTCCGCTCCGTTGCGCCAGCTCTGGCAGGATGGTTTTTGCATCACCGGCAAAAACGGCCAGTTTGCCACCGAGCGACTCGTTAAGGCTGGTGAGCGAGTGGTGCAACCACCAGCGATTGGCTCCACCAAGTTTGTGATCGCCTGCATTTTCATCATCTAGGATGTAAACGGGTAGCACGTCTCCGTTTTGGGCGGCGGTGTAGAGGGATGGGTTGTCTGTGAGTCGGAGGTCTTGTCGGAACCAGTGGATGGTTAATGTCATAGTTGCTTTAGTGAGTTTTAAGTATGAAGTAGAAAGTATTAAGTCGGGTTTTCGCTTCACACTTTCTACTTAACACTTGTTACTTCTTCCATTGATTGGCGCGAATATTTTCTTGAGCGAGTCTGGCCGTTTCTGCAATCCGTTTGGCGCGGGTGGCCGGCCGTTTGGCATTGAAAATCCATTCAAGAATGCCCCGCTTAGCTGAGCGGGGAAATGCTTCAAAGTTGGCGGCCGCATCGTTGTATCTCTTAAATTCGGCCGCTAAGTCGTCCGGGATGTCCAGATTTTCTATCGCATCGAGTGCGGTCCATGATCCGTTGGCTTTGGCCGCATCGATCACGGCTTGCCCGGCCGGGTGCATCTTGCCTGCGGCCGTCATGCGTTCAACCCGCTCTTTGTTAACCCGCGACCAGTTTGAGCCTTTGGCCTTACGCGGGGCGATCCAGAGCATGGTGCGATCATCATCAAGCTTGCGCGGCAAGCTGTCTACCCAGCCAAAGCAGATGATTTCATCAACTACCTGATCATACGAGACATATTTGTCGCCCGTGTGCTTTTTGAAAGTTACGGCCCAAACACCATCGGTCTGCGTGTGGTTGGCTTCGAGCCATGCACGCAGGTCGGCCGGAGATTCGATTTGGACTTTTTCCGCATTATCCATGTTGAAAATTTGTAACAGGGATATTCCTGCTAGGATGCAAAAATCTCCCCAAAGTAGGCACGATATCACGATTAGAACAGGGGAATTATAGGCTTGGGTGGACAAAAGTGGGAAAAAATTTGTGCCCTGTATATGTTTTGTCTAGGATGTTTGTTTTACCCGTGTGGTTTCCACTGACAGGAGGCAAGCTCAAAGCTTTGGAAAATCGCTTCAAAAGAGGATTCTGTTGGGCTACAGGCATAGGGGCCAAATCGGATCGGCCGTTCGGCCGCCATCGGTGGATGGGCTTTACCCATTGCGGCCGTGGTTTCTCCCAATT
>JAHDGV010000576.1 GCA_020631655.1 Chloroflexota bacterium
CGGGGCCAGATTCGGCCGGGTCAGAACCAGGGCCGGTCTGCTACAACCGTGGTGGGGAAGATCCGACAATTACTGATGCAAATTTGATTTTGGGCTATCTTGATCCGGCTTATTTCTTGGGGGGCAAAATGGAGCTGAACATGGACAAAACGAGGCTGGCCATCCAAGAAAAAATTGCGGACCCTTTGGGGATGACTTTAGAAGAAGCGGCCTGGGGCATCCATCAAATTGCGAATGAGAATATGGCTAATGCGGCAAGGGTTCATGCGTTGGAGCGAGGCAAAGACCCGCGCAAGTACCCTGTGTTTGCGTTTGGCGGTGCTGGGCCGGTCCATGCGTATCGGATTGCGGCCTCGTTAGGCTCACCGATGTTGCTAGCTCCGTTGGGGGCCGGGGTGATGAGTACGGTCGGCTTTTTGACCGCTCCGCTGGCGTTTGACTTTGTGCGCTCTTGGGTGACGGAGTTGGACGAGATCGATTGGGCGAAGGCGAATGGTTTGTTTGCTGAAATGGAAGGTGAAGGGGAACGGCTTTTGATCGAGTCTGACGTTGCGGCCGGTGATATTACCCATCGCCGTGAAGTTGACATGCGCTATGTGGGGCAGGGGCACGAGATTCGGGTGTCGATGCCGCTTGGTCAGCTAGATGGCTCGAGCCGAGATGGGTTGATTGCTCGGTTTGAAGAGACGTACAAAGAACTGTATGAGCGGCCGGGGCCACCTGTGCCGATTGAGATTTTGAACTGGCGAGTTGTTTCGGCCGGGCCGAAGCCGGATGTTAGCCTGACGGTGCGTGAGACGGACGACGGGGCGACAACGGCGGCCGACTGCGTGAAAGGGTCACGGCCGGCTTATTTCCCAGAGACAAACGGTTTTGTCGATACGGCGATTTATGATCGGTACAAGATGAAGCCGGGGATGACGTTTGAAGGGCCAGCAATTGTTGAGGAACGGGAATCAACGGTGATCGTTGGGCCGGGCGCGAACTGTTCGATTGATGAACATCATAATTTGATTGTTGAAATGCCAGACAGCAGTAAGCAGTAAGCGGTAGTCGGTGGTCAGTATGAGTGCAACCCTAAACTGATCACCGACTACCGAATACTGCTTACCATGAGATATGACACACGAACACAAAGATTGGAAGCACCAAGGGGTGCGGATTGTTAAAAAAGATCAGCTAGACGGAAACACGGCGCAAACGCCGGGGATGCAGCGGATGGCGGCGATTACGGCTGAATCGGCCGGGGCCAGCAAGATTTGGGCCGGTACGGTTGGGATCGATGCTGGTGCCAAAACCGGCGCGCACCACCACGGTGAGTTGGAATCGATTATTTATGTGGTGAGCGGCAAAGCAAAAATGCGTTGGGGAGATAATCTTGAATTTGTGGCGTATGCGGAAGCGGGAGATTTTATTTTTGTCCCCCCTTTTGTGCCGCATCAGGAAATGAACGGTAGTGAGGATGAACCGCTACAGTGTGTGCTGGTACGGAATGACCAGGATCCGATTGTGGTGAATTTGGATATTCCTTCGGTGGATGAACCGGAAGAGGTTATTTGGGTTGATCCGCATCATCCGAAAGGGTGATTTTGATTACCGCGTAAACGCGGATAACGCAACCGGGGCGAGACATTCGCAGTCCAATTTGGCACGAGTCAGATTTTTCGATGCGAATGTCATAGCCCGTACAGATGCGGTGCGAAAATAATTAAATCACGGCGATTGCAACTTAAAAACTTGCAACCTGCCACTTGAAAAACTTATGACAAAATTAACCCCTATTCAATTAGAAGTTTTATGGAACCGGCTGCTGTCGGTTGCAAATGAGCAACAGACGACGCTGATCAGAACCGCGTTTAGCACCATTGTGCGGGAGTCTTTGGACTTGGCCTGCGGCGTGTTTGATACACGTGGGCAGATGATTGCGCAGTCGATGACCGGTACGCCGGGGCATATTAATCCGATGGCGACCGGGGCGATTCACTTTTTGAATGCGTATCCGCCGGAAATACTGTCACCGGGGGATGTGCTGGTTACGAATGATCCGTGGATGACGGCCGGGCAGGTGAATGACCTGACGGTGATGACGCCGGTTTTTAGGGGTGAAAAGATTGTGGGGTATTTTGCCAACTGCTGTCATTCGCCCGACATCGGCGGCCGGATTTTGTCGGCCGAGGCGCGCGAAGTGTATGAAGAGGGACTTCAAATTCCGATCATGAAGCTGTTTGACAAAGGGGAACCAAACAAAATTCTGTTTGACATGATTCGGGCCAACGTGCGAACACCGGATGAAACGGTGGGGGATCTGTATGCGCAAACGGCGAGTAATGCTGTGGGGGCGCGTAGTTTGCTCCAAATGATGGATGAGTTTGGCTTGGAAACAATCGATCCGTTAGCAGATGAGATCATTGCCCGCTCAGAAAAGGCGCTGAGGGATGCCATCGGCCAAATACCGAACGGCCGGTATGAGCACGAGGTTTGGAGCGACGGGTTTGAAGAGCCCCTGTTGCTGAAAGTGGCTGTGATCGTGCGGGATGATGAGATTGATATCGATTTTGATGGCTCGTCACCCCAAAGTTCGCGCGGGATTAATGTGGTGCTGAACTACACCAAAGGGTACGCCAGTTTTGCGGTGAAGGCGGCGATCAGCCCAGAGGTGCCACATAACGAAGGGGCGTTCCGGCCGGTGAATATCACGGCTCCGGAAGGCTCGATTTTGAACTGCAAACGGCCGGCCGCTATTGCGTCACGTCATCTTGTGGGGCACTTTTTACCCGGTGTGATTTTGGGCGCACTGTCGCAAGTGATTCCGGATCGGGTGCTGGCCGGTGGAGCGGATCCCGGCTGGATGACGATTTGGCGAGCCACTTGGCCAGAGTCTGGTAAAGGGGCGAACTTTACGCTGTTCCAGTTGGGTGGCACAGGTGCTCGGCCGACAA
>JAHDGV010000577.1 GCA_020631655.1 Chloroflexota bacterium
TCGCCTACGACGGTGATATCAACAACAGTGTGTTGTGTGCCGGTGAAAAGGAAGGTGGCAAGGACTCTTGCAACGGCGACAGCGGCGGCCCGCTGGTGACTGATGAAGGTGGTGAACCGGTACAAGTTGGAGTCGTCAGCTGGGGTGAGGGCTGTGGTCTGGAAAACTACTACGGCGTTTATACCCGAGTAACAGCTTTCCAAGATTGGATGGCTGAGCACATGAACTAGTGCTACGTCAATGTTAGATAGATGGATTTATTTGACGTAGCCTAAAGTGGTTTGCCCCGTTGGAATTTCAATCAGACGATAAGTGGCAAACCACTAGTGTTTGTTAAACCCTAATCTATTTAGACCAGTTTGGTTTCAAAAACCAAACTGGTCTTTTTTTTTGCCCAATGGTCACAACAACAGTAAGCTTTGCCTCATGACTACCCTAATTCTTGATGGTGCGTGGGAGTTCTCCCAAGCAAAAAAAAATGATTGGCTCCCGGCAACGGTGCCGGGCTGTGTGCACACAGATTTATTGGCGGCCGAGCAGATCCCCGATCCATATTATCGTGACAACGAGCTCGATTTACAGTGGATCGGCGAAGCAGATTGGGTCTATCGGACAGAGTTTGATGTTTCGGTCGATTTCTTGGCCCACAAACAGCAAATTTTGCGCTTTAACAGCCTCGACACGCTGGCCACCATCACCTTAAACGGGACACAAATTGGTCAAACCAACAATCAGTTTAGAGCATGGGAATTTGATGTAGCAGGGCAACTACAGGCCGGAAAAAACAAACTTGAAATCCGGTTCGATTCAGCCTTACAATACTGCCAAAGCAAAAACCAAGAACGCTACTTACACGCGTGGAACAGCAACGTTGGGGTGCCATATATTCGCAAAAGTCAGTGCAATTTTGGGTGGGATTGGGGACCATCTTTTATCACCTGCGGCATTTTACAAAAAGTAGAACTTATCGGGTTAGATGTGGCTCGCATTTCTGACATCCACATTACTCAAACACATGGTGAGCGGGTCCAGTTGGATGTTGCTGTGCAAGCGGAAGTTCAGGATGGTAGCGGGCTTGTTGTTCGGGCTGAAGTTTGGTTGGGGGATACGTCAATCGACTCGAAAATTGTTCCTGTAAAGGATGGGGCGGCCGATTTAAATTTTGCCATCGAAGAACCACGACTTTGGTGGCCCAATGGGCTGGGTGATCAACCCCTTTATCGTGTAGTGGTTGAGTTGCGCACGGCTGACGAGCTATTCGAAACCCAATCCCGCCAAATTGGTTTGCGCCAGCTAAAGCTGGTGCGCCAGCCGGATGAGTGGGGAGAGAGCTTCCATTTTGAGTGCAACGGGGTGCCGTTTTTTAGCAAAGGGGCCAACTGGATTCCGGCCGATACCTTTGTGACTCGAGTTGACGAAGCATGGTACAGAAATTTGATCCAGTCGGCCGCAGATGCCAACATGAACATGTTGCGTGTGTGGGGGGGCGGCATCTATGAACCTGACGTTTTTTATGATCTGTGTGACGAGCTAGGCATTTGCGTGTGGCAAGATTTTATGTTTGCCTGTGCCGCTTATCCAACTGATGATCCTAAATATTTTGCCAATATCGAAGTGGAGGCGGCCGAGCAGATCAAACGGATACGTCATCATGCGTCGCTGGCGCTGTGGTGCGGCAACAACGAACTTGAGCAGGGCTTGGTCGATGACACTTGGACCAATTCTGCGATGAGCTGGCAGGATTACAGCCGCTGGTTTGACGTCCGTTTACGCGAGATCGTCTCACATTTAGACCCACAGACCGACTACTGGCCGGGGAGCCCGCACAGTCCACACGGTAACCGGCTCAACTTCAATCATCCTGATTGGGGGGACGCTCACATTTGGGATGTGTGGCACGGGATGGAACCGTTTGAGTTTTATCGCACCTGCATGCATCGCTTTAACAGCGAGTTCGGTTTTCAGTCGTTCCCAGAACCGGCCACGCTCGATATGGTGCTAGAAGAGGAAGATAAAAATGTAACCAGCTTTGTCATGGAGCAACATCAGAAAAACGGTGCAGGTAACAGCAAAATCATGACTTACATGTTGGATTGGTTCCGCTTGCCAAGTTCGTTTGAAGACACAATTTGGCTCAGCCAAATCCAGCAGGGGATGGCGATTAAATATGCGGTTGAACATTGGCGACGCACGATGCCGCGCGGCATGGGGACGCTGTATTGGCAGTTGAACGATTGCTGGCCCGTTGCCAGTTGGTCGTCGTTAGACAGCCTCGGCCGCTGGAAGGCATTGCACTACATGGCGAAACACTTTTTTGCTCCCACACTTTTGTCGGCCGTGGAAAACGTAGATGCTGGGACGCTCGAAATCCACGTGACCCACGACAAGCCTGAGCCCTTTGAAGGGACAATTGTCTGGCAAATGTTTACAGCGCAGGATGGGGCTTTGGTGGAAGAAGGGGAGCAGGCTTGTCGAGTTTCTGCTACTGAGAGCCAGTTGGTGACTACCCTTGATTTCAAGCACTCAATCCTCAAACACGGCGTTCGTAATCTGTTTGTTCGCTTCATGCTCTTGTCGGCCGATGGTGAGTTGGTGTCCCGCAACGTCACCTATCTCAGCCGTCCAAAACACATCTTGCTTCAGCCGCCTACAATTACGGCCGACATCACAAAAGAGGCGAATATCGCCACCATCCAACTAAAAACAGATTTACCTGCCATGTGGGTATGGCTGGAGTTTGATGGAAGCGCTCACGGCTTTAGCGATAATTTTGTCCATGTGTTTCCGGGGGACGAGGTCGAGATCACGCTAGAAACCGAATTGCCAGTTGAGGAGCTTGAGCAGGCGATTTACGTTTCCTCGTTATGGGATACGTTTGAATAAAAAAGGCCGGCCGAGTTATACAAACCCGGCCGGCCTTGAATTATCAAATAGGA
>JAHDGV010000578.1 GCA_020631655.1 Chloroflexota bacterium
TTGCTGGCTTTTTGAACCATCATGCAAAGGGGCATTGGGGCCCAGATGACCATGTGATGCTAATCCATTCTGGTGGTGTGCCTGCTCTGTTTGCTTATCACGAAGAAATTAAAGCCCACATGCAAAAACGCGGCCGATTGTAGGTAGCCAACATATCCTACACAAATCACATCTTGAATTGAACATTTGCATTAAAATGAGCCTGTTTACTGAATTTTAGTCAGAACTAGATCGATTTTATTGACCATTAGTTCTCAAGTCATACAATTTATTGCATGATCGATATCGACAAAACCGACAAGGCAATCATCAGCCAGTTGCAAGAAGACGGCCGAAAATCCTTCACCGACATCGCCAATCAGTTAGGCATTGCAAAGAACACTGTGCGCAATCGTGTCACACGACTGCAAGAGGCCGGTGTGTTAAACATTATCGGCTGGGTGGACCCCCGCGCGGTGGGATTCAACGCTCCCGCCCTGATCCAAATCGCCATTGAGCCTCCTAGTCTGATAGAAGAAGCGGCCGAAAAGCTGGCTGAAATACGCGAAGTTCGCTTTGTCGCCATGATGACGGGCGAATACCCGATCATGATCGACGCCCGCTGTCGTGATCGAGAACATCTAACCGAGCTTATAACCAAAACCATTTACCAAGTTCCCGGGGTGATTAGCACCCGAACCAACACATATTTACACGTCTATAAATATGGCCCCACCCGCGTCCATCTCGACGACCAAGAAGAGACGGACAGGAGCAATTAGTATGTCAGAAAATATTCTGCACCGGATCAAAAGCCTAAAAAGTTGGGAGCGAACCCTATACATCGTATTTTTCGCACAACTTGTGAATGTCGTCGGATTTTCGATGATTTTTCCCTTCCTCCCGCTCTATGTCAGCTCGCTTGATTCGGTTTATGGCATCAGCAACGAAATGATGTCTGGGTTAGTTTACGCCATGCAGGGGCTTTCAATGATGATTGCCGCCCCCATCTGGGGTGCGGTGGCAGACCGGTACGGCCGCAAACTGATGATCGCCCGCGCCACCTTTGGGGGTGCAGTCACGGTCTTATTGATGGCATTTGTCAATACGGGTGAGGCGTTGGTCGTTTTGCGACTGATACAAGGTGCCGTTACCGGAACCGTCTCGGCCGCCAATGCGCTGATCGCGGCCGTTGTGCCCCGTGAACGGATGGGGTATGCCATGGGGCTAATGCAGATGGCGCTCTGGGCCGGAGTTGCCGTTGGACCATTGGTTGGTGGCGTTTTGGCCGATGCATTTGGCTACGAACTATCGTTCATCATCACAGCCGCACTGCTCACATTTGCCGGAATCTTAGTCTGGTGGCTGGTTGAAGAAAACTTTGTGCCTGAAACCGATAAGGCCGGACACCAAAATTCTGTTTGGGAAGATTGGAAAGACATTCTTTCAACCCAAGGGGTTAAACCAGCTTACCTAATCCGCTTTTTGATGGGTATGTCACAAATGATTTTGGTTCCCCTAGCCCCATTATTTGTCCTTTCACTTTTGCCAGAAAATGCCCCGGTCAACTTCTGGACCGGCCTGATTGTAGGGATCGGCGGCGGTGCTAGCGTCCTAACCTCCGTTTATTTGGGCAAGATGGGAGATCGCATCGGCCACCGGCCGGTGCTGCTTGTCAGCGTTTTGGCGGCCGCAATCTTTTACTTTGCCCATGTTTGGGTGGTTGAGGTTTGGCACCTGCTTATCTTGCAAATTTTAGTTGGTGCGGCAATGGGCGGCATCATCCCATCCCTAACCGCACTGCTCGCCACCTTTACCAAACCGGGTGAAGAAGGTAGCGTTTACGGCTTTGACCAAGCCATCGTTTCTGCCAGCCGCTTTGTAGCACCGCTGGCGGCGGCTGGGTTTGCGGCCGTGTACAGCATCCGGGCTACGCTGGGCGTTACCGGTCTTTTGTTCGTTGTGATTTTTGGTCTGGCATATTACTTTTTGCCCGACATCAAACCGATGCCATCGGTCAAAGCAGCAGTTCCGGCCGATTAAATTTTTTAAGTTGTGCAGGATGCTCAAAACAATCTAAAATTCAAAAAACGTCAAAGGTCCGCTTGTTAGCGGGCCTTTTTTACTGGCAAGCCCATGAAAAACCTCGCCCGAATATTGCTTCTTGTGCCCGGCATCGTCTGGGGAATCTCATTTATATCTGTTGAAGTTGTGCTACGCGATGTCCCACCTGTGACATTGACTCTTCTGCGGAGCGTAATTTCAACCTTCGCCCTGCTTATTTTGTGTTACGCGGTTGGAGCAAGGTTACCAAACAGGGTTAAAGATTGGTGGCCATTTTTGTTGATGGCACTGTTCAACCAAGCGGTTCCTTTTGCGCTTTCATCTTGGGCGCAAACCCACATCGAAGCCGGTTTAGCATCGATCTATTTGGCCGTCATGCCCCTTTTTACGGTGATGTTTGCTGCGATGTTTACGGCCGATGAAAAGCTAACGATCTGGAAAGCGGCCGGGGTTATTTCAGGGCTAATCGGGATTGTAATCCTTATCGGTCCATCGGCGTTTCAAGGGTTAGGCATCAACGTGATTGCTCAGCTTGCCGTGGTTGGATCCTCTTTGCTGTATGCGATAGGGGCCGTTTATGCCCGTTTTGTCTACCCGTTACAACCGGCCGACATGACCGGCTGGCCCCTGCGCCTGCGAGTGGTCACCTCTCAGTTTATTATGGCCCTTGTTGTCCTGTTGCCCGCCAGTTTTGTTTTAGAAGATCCACTCGCCATTCAACCCTCAGTTCAAACAATTTGGAATCTCATCTTTTTAGGGATCGGAGTGACAGGGCTAGCTACAGTAACCTACTTTTTCTTGATCGAAGAACTTGGAGCAGGCACGGCATCGATGACCATTTACCTCATCCCCATTGCAGGGGTGCTGGCCGGTGTTTTGGTGCTCAATGAG
>JAHDGV010000579.1 GCA_020631655.1 Chloroflexota bacterium
GCCCCTACTCAGGCTGAACTGGCTTCAAAAGTAGCTTCACAGGTGGCAAGCGACTTGAATCTTACTCCATACATTATCGGTGGTGTGGTTCTTATCGTTCTCGTGATTCTCTACTTTGTCCTAACATAAATTCCTATGTAGTGGCGTCCCTTGTGGGTTTCCCCTACCGAATAAAATTTCGGTACGAAAGCATAGGTTAAACATCTAAGCCAATTAATCGAATAACAAACAGGGAGATCGGTCCGGGAAACTGGCACCTGTCTTTAAGTTTGTCAAATTTATGAAGAATGCGGGTAACTACCCGCTCAACTATTGATTTCGATTTCAATTGTTGGGTAGCGAATCAAATTCGTAACTCGTCAATCGTAAATCGACACTCTACAAAATGGAGGTTCCCCATGATTCCTGGCGAGTTTGAATACCATGCTCCCACAACGCTGGATGATGCGGTTGCTCTGCTGGCTCAATATGGCGACGATGCCAAAATATTAGCCGGTGGGCAAAGTCTCATCCCGGCCATGCGTTTTCGCTTGGCTTCTCCCGAAACTCTCATCGATATCACCGGTATTGATGGGATGAGCTACATCCGTGAAGACAACGGCCATCTGGCGATTGGTGCCATGACGACTGAAACAGATCTTGAGGATTCTGACATCGTTAAAAATGGTTACGACATGCTTTCAGATGCGGCATTTGTGATTGCGGATCCTGTCGTTCGCAACAAGGCAACTGTGGGGGGCAACTTGGCCCACTCGGATCCGGCAAATGACCATCCGGCCGTGATGTTGGCATACGATGCTGAAATTGTGGCGCTCGGGCCATCTGGCACACGAGCAATCAAAATCGACGATTTCTTTACCGGCCTGTTTGAAAACTCGATGGCAGATGATGAGATTCTGACCGAGATTCGGGTTCCACGGCCGGCCGCTGGCTCATGCTCAGCCTATATCAAAGTTGAGCGGAAAGTGGGTGATTACGCCATTTCGGCAGCAGCTGTAAATCTGACCATGGACGGCAATACCGTCACCTCAGCACGCATCGGTTTGACAAACGTCAGCCCTGTGCCAATGCGTTCACCCGGCGCTGAAGCCGCCCTTGTTGGGAATGAATTGACCGACGAAGTGCTAGAAGCGGCCGGTGCCGCGGCAGCGGCAGAGTGCGACCCATCGGCCGACCTACGTGGAACGGTTGAGTACAAACGCGACCTCACCCGCGTTTTAGTAAAACGAGCAATTAAGAAAGCGGCCAGCAGAGCTGGATAGCCAATCCGCGTTTCAGCACGCTTCGCTTTCAGCTTATCAGCCAATCAGCCTCCCCACTCCGAAAGATGGTGGGTGTGGCAAAAAAGCTGACATGCTGATCCGCTGAAGTGCTGACATGCTTCAAAAAAAATGTCAAAACACGAAATAACTGTAAATGTAAACGGAACCGACTACACAGAAGAAGTCGAAAGCCGCTTGTTGCTGGTCCACTTTATCCGTGAGAATCTGGACATGACCGGAACTCACATCGGATGTGACACCACCAGCTGTGGCGCTTGCACCATCCAAGTCGATGGGCAAACGGTCAAAAGTTGCACCATGTTTGCGGTGCAAGCCAACGGCAAAAGCGTTAAAACCATCGAAGGGATGGCAAATGGCGCTGAGCTCCATCCTTTACAAGAAGGATTCTGGGAGATGCACGGTCTACAGTGCGGGTACTGTACCCCCGGTATGATCATGCAGGCAGACCATCTTTTGAGCAAAAATCCAAACCCAACGGAAGAAGAAATTCGCTGGGGAATTTCGGGCAATCTTTGCCGTTGCACCGGCTACAACAAAATCGTTGAAGCGATTGAATATGCGGCCGATAAAATCGCAAATCCTGAAACGGAGGCAGCAGCATAATGACATCTCCATATCATGATCCAAATGCACCCCGGCATTTAGAAGACCGGATTGAAAAACAAGTGACCCCCATGGGTCCAAATGAATCGGCCACCGTTGAAACCACTGAAGAAGTACGTGTGACCACCCCACCTGAAATTTGTGGGATGGGGCACCGGATGAAACGGAAAGAAGACCCCCGCTTTATTCAGGGGCGCGGCAACTATGTTGATGACATCAAGCTACCCGGCATGTTGTACATGGACATTGTGCGTAGCCCATATGCTCATGCCAAAATTCTTGATATCGATGCGAGTGAAGCACTAGCAACCGAAGGTGTTTTGGCCGTCATTACCGGTAAAGACATGGCGGCTCATAACCTAGCTTGGATGCCGACGCTGATGTCTGACACCCAAATGGTTCTACCGCTCGACAAAGTGGTTTACTACGCGCAAGAAGTTTGCGCCGTTATCGCCACCAGCCGCTACATTGCGGCCGATGCGATTGAAAAAGTCTATGTGGATTATGAACCGCTTGATCCCGTTGTAGATCCATTCGAAGCACTCGAAGACAAAACGATTGTGCGTGATGACAAAGACGAAAAAACCAATCGGATTTGGCACTGGGAAGTGGGTGACAAAGAAGCTACAGACGAGATTTTTGCCAACGCGGCTCACGTTGTAAAAGAGCACATGTACATCCCTCGCATTCATGTTTCATCGATTGAAACGTGTGGGATGGTGGCTAACTACAACAACGCTACAGGCAAAATGCAGCTGTACATGACCACACAGGCTCCGCATGCGATCCGCACCGTTTTTGCCCTCGTGGCAGGATTGCCAGAACACAAGATTCAGGTGATTTCACCTGACATCGGCGGTGGATTTGGCGGTAAAGTGCCTGTTTACCCCGGCTATGTGATTTGTGCGGCCGCATCCCTTTTGATCGGCAAGCCGGTTAAATGGATCGAAGACCGCTCTGAGAATTTGCAGGCAGACAGCTTTGCCCGTGACTATCATCTGGAAGCTGAATTAGCGGCCGATGACAACGGTAAAATCGTTG
>JAHDGV010000580.1 GCA_020631655.1 Chloroflexota bacterium
AATGTCTCTCCCCGATGTGTGAAAACAAGGTTGCGAATCTGGGGATATCCTCGCCTTACTGGGGAGAGACATCCGCTGTTAAATTTGCCATGATTCAAGAGCTTCATGCGGATGCCTATCCCCTACAGCTACTCGTCATCTTGCCAAATCCCAGAGTGACGTTATTTTCTAATTCCTATTGATTTTTGTTTAAACCGATCGGTTATGAAGCGCCAATCGGTTAGATAAGAAGCTGTTGCATAGGAATGGGAAACACCGCAAACTATACTCCGGATTTGGTCAGACCCCCTTCTACTAAAAAAAGATGAGCGAAAAGAAGCCGGAAAAATTCGAAAGCCTGTTAAAGAAGTATCGAAACAGCGCCATAAATCCAGACTCAGGTCGGCCGTTGAGCCAAGGGAAATTAGCAGACCTGA
This sequence comes from Chloroflexota bacterium, assembly GCA_020631655.1. Lineage (GTDB taxonomy): Bacteria > Chloroflexota > Anaerolineae > Promineifilales > Promineifilaceae > WTJY01. The sequence continues at coordinate 417 of JAHDGV010000580.1, forward strand.
TACATGAACATGACGATCGTTTTGACTATGATGGTTCAGTTGTCAGTCGCTGGGAAAGTGGGGAACGTTTAAGCAATTTCCAAGAACGGGATCTGTTGTTGGCTCTGATTTTTATCCTCAGAAGCAACGCCGGGGCAAACGGGCTTCATGAGCTGGCGCAGGCCAATCGGTTAATTGCAGCACTTGGGGCGCGCGATCTAGAAGAACATGAAGCAACGGCCATCGATTCAGATTGGGTGCAGGTTGAAGTTGAACAACCGATCCAGCCTGATGTTGAGCCAGAAAGAGCCCCGCAAAATACGGCTGGTTCAGTTGAAGAAGAGCAAATTCACGAGGCTCCGGGGCAGAATCTCGGCCGGTGGTTTCGAGAAGTGGGGGAATACTTTTTCCGCTTTTCAGAAGCGGATGAACACACCCGCTCAACGTGGGCCGGATTGGTCATTCACGCCCTCAGTCACACCACCAAACAGCTTGAAAACGGATTAATTAGCAGGCTGATTATTGCGTTCACCTTTTGGCTCGCCAGCTATTTTCTACTTTCCCCCCTCTGGAAGTTTCAGCTGGACGATAATCCCACCCGATTTTATGCGATGATCTATTTCGCCATCGGCTCGCTGGCGATTCCCATCGGCATCGCGTGGGTAACCCGGCAAGAGGTCGGCCGGGAACTTGAAACAGACACAGTCAAAAAATGGCTAACCGCCTTCTTTCTCAAATATGTGGGGGCCATCACCGCATTTAACATCTTGGCCGTTGGCTACTTTCTATTTCCCATCATCCCATTTTCCTTCTTTGCTCCGCTTGATCGCATCAATGCAAGCAGTTGGACGTGGGCCGTTTTGTCCCTGCCTCCGGTCATTTTTAGCTACGTAGGCGCACAACGTATCCCGGTTGATCGGTATAAAATGTTTGGGAGCAAACCACAGTTGCATGAGGCGGACAAGATGTTTGGTAGCGTCTTTACCTTTTTCGGGCCGGGAGTTGCTTACGGCATCTACATCACATACGAAGGGATGAAAGAGCCGATTTTTGGCTGGATACTGCTCTTTAGCTTTTTAATTATTGGCGTGTGGCAGGGGCAAAAAAATAGAGATAGTTTCAAGCGAATACTCATCACTGTTTTGCAGGTCACACTGGTTTTACCCATGCTGGTGGTTGGGGTGTTTATCATCATTAACCTGCCGACCGGTTTACCGGCCGTAGATTTTGACATCACGCTACAATCAACCGTCACTTACTTTTTGTTTTTCAGCTACTTCGTTTTGCTTGTGGCTACCTACGTGGTTACGCTTCAGCGCAATCCCCCTGACTTAAATTTTGCGGGGCTGGCCATTTTTACTCTGTTGGCGGTCGGAATCTGGCTGTTGTTCCGATTCAATCCTGTTTGGGGAGCGATCGCTTTTGCGGCCCCGTTTGTGATTTACCCACTAATTCATCGCTGGCTCCGGCCGTGGTTTTGGGTCCATCCCACATTTGCGCTTTCGTTTGCGCTGATTTTCACATCGCTGGCGTTGGGCCTGCGCGGGGTGATCCCCGTTTGGCTCAATCTGGTTGGATTTTGGCTCATCGCGGCCGGGCTGATGTGGTGGGCCTATCAGCCTGCTTATCCAGTGCAAGAAGACTCGGGCGAGTTAATCGCCGCAAATTGAATTCTTAGCAAACTGTCTCCCGCGATTATCTGCGCCTTTGCAAGCTAATAAAGTCATATTCATGCCCACTCTAGAGCTTTAAAATCAAACCCTCACCCCAGCCCTCTCCCAGCTTTGGGAGAGGGAGCAAAAATTTCCGAGATGAACCCGATTGCGCAGAACGCACGGCCTAAACCCTTCTCCCCCCGGGGAGAAGATGCCCGATAGGGCAGATGAGGGGGTTTATTGGGGTGATTAAGAAAGGTTTTGTTTAAGTGCGAATGAGTCGCCCCATCATTCCCACAAAATCACCGCCGTTGATACGTCTCCACCGTTGAACTGCCATCCGGGTTCAAGAATTCGTACATGTATGCACCCGAATCATCCCAGCTGTAGTTGATCGTGTACGTAGCCCCATCGAGCAAATAAGTCAGCGTGTAGCCGCTATCCCCGGCCGGTTCAAAGCTGGTAATCTCAACATCGCCTCGTAACGGATCGGTTGCCGGCCGTGCCCCAAACGTGCGGGCTTGCGGGGCGATCTCATCCCCAACATAGTTCACCTCACCCCGAAACGAAGGGATGAAATAGGGAGATTGGCTTAGCACGGTGTGATACTGATAGGAGCCATCAGGATTTTGAATGCCGAAATGCTCATCCAGCGCGGCGTCCGTCTCTCCATAAATCGGGAAGCCGTCAAACGCGTACGCAATCGGCATGTCTTCCCCCACAATCTCTTGCAGATGAACGGGTGGAATGTGATAGTGATAATCGTCTGCCCGGCCGGAGTGGCCGCCCCACTCGTCTAACTCACCAATCGCTAGCGCATCATCACCCCGATTATTGACGGCCGTAAAAATCGGAATGCCGTTGACGGCCACAGCAA
>JAHDGV010000581.1 GCA_020631655.1 Chloroflexota bacterium
TGATCTTTTAATTGCAGGTCATACAGATGGCGATACAGCCCATCTTGTAACAGCAAGTCGTCATGCTTGCCTTGCTCAACCACGGCACCATCATCGAGAACCAGAATTTGGTCTGCGTTTTTCAGCGTGAGCAAACGCTGTGCGATCACAAACGTGGTCCGGCCGATCATCAGCTCGTTTAAAGCCTGTTGGATCAGATACTCAGTTTCTGTGTCAACACTGCTTGTTGAGTCATCTAAAATCAAGATCCGGGGGTCAGCCAGCAGAGCCCGCGCAATGGCGACCCGCTGCTTTTGCCCACCAGAAAGGGTAACCCCACGCTCACCCACAATCGTTTGATACCCTAAGGGGAACCGTTCGATAAAATCGTGCGCTCGGGCCGCTTTTGCCGCCGCTTCCAAGCTTTTCATGCTGGCGTTGGTATCGCCGTAAGCGATGTTTTCTGCGATGGTGTCGCTAAACAAGAACGAATCTTGTAGCACCATACCGATCTCAGAGCGCAAGCTTTTGATGGTTAAATCTTTAATGTTGGTTCCATCCAGCCTGACTTCCCCCTCAGTTGCATCATAGAAGCGAGGAATCAAATTGGTCAGGGTTGATTTACCCGATCCGGTTGGACCGATGAGAGCCACCGTTTCACCCGGCCGAGCGGTGAGGGAGACGTTTTTGATGATCTTTGGACCATCTTGATAGCCAAAGCTCACGTTATCAAACACAATTTCGCCCGAAATCTCTTTAGGCACAATCGATTGTTCCTGCTCGTTGATTTCACTTGGGGTATCGATGATTGAAAAAATACGTTCGGCCGCACTTACTGCGGTTGAAGCTAGGTTAACCAAAAAGCCAACCCGCTGGACCGGCCCATTCAGCAACAGCAAATAAGAGATCATGGCGAACAACGTACCGGGGGTCATATCCCCATCGATCACCATTGGGCCACCGAACCAGAGGATCAAAATAATTGCCACCGCCAGCAAAACGCCCATCGTTGGCCAGTTGTTGGCCCATGACAAAATCATCGCGACTCGTCGATCAACCCATACTGCGTTTTCTTCGTCAAACCGTTCTCTTTCATAGTCCTCTCGGGCAAATACTTTGACCAGCTGAATCCCCGTCAGGGTCTCTTGCATTGTTGTTGACAGAACGGCAACCTGCTCTTGAAGCTGCTTAAAGATGCCGCGCACATAACGGCCGAAGTTGATGGCGATCAAAACGACGATGACCAAAGGACCTAAGGCGACTGCAGACAAAAATGGACTTTCTATCCACATCGCAATAAGCACGCCTGCGACAAGTAAACTGATGCGGGTTAATTCGATTAGCCCAATCCCGATAAAACGCTGAGTTTCACTGATGTCTGATGTAGCACGGCTCATTAAATCGCCCGTGTGGGTCACGTCGTGGAATGAAAACGGGAGTTTTTGCACCGCCCAATAAAATTCGTTGCGTAGCTCGTAGGCAACACTGTGGGTCAAATATTCCTGATAGTAAAGTTGGGCATACATCGATGCACCACGGCCGCATCCGGCCAGCAGAACAAGCCCGGCCGAGCGTATCAGGGCTTCAACTCGACCATCTAGCAGGGCTTCATCAATTGCAGTTTGCACAAGCCGGGGAATAAATAAGCTGAAGACCACGGCACCCAACATTCCGATCAGAGCGAGAATCAACTCTCTCCTGTGTGGCTTCAAATACGAAAATAATCGACCGTAGGTAACTGTTCGATTTTGCTGCATAAAACCTCTCTTTGGACGGAACGGAGACACAATCAAGCAACGATGTTGATTCTCCCGTTCCTATTTAGCTAACGATTTCATTCTTGGAGAATAGGATCGTTAGCCCTCTGGAGTAGACGGTTAAACTTGCCGGTCGGCAAGAGCCACTGAGTGACACACATCAGGAATATGAGAATTATCCGGCTAAGATAAAACTTCATATTCCCGATTAACTGAGGCGTTCAAAGGTTTCAAACATTCTCAGGTCTCAGGGCATGGTAGGCTTGAGCTCGAAGGTAAAATTTAAAGTGAACCGATAAGTATATCTCGTTCCGTTTGACCTTTACATCAGAACTTCACCAGAAATAAAGAAGACCAATAGGACTCTGGGTTGGTAGATCGGTTATACTCATTTGCACCATGGCATTCAGAGAAAGAGGTCGCAGAAATAACCGCGACGAAGATCCAGAAAAAGGAAAACTAAACCGAGAATACTTGGCATCTTTCAGCCGAATTTGGTTCTATGTGCAGGCCAACCGTAGCTGGCTTGTTATTTGGGGTATTGGGCTAATTCTCAGCTCGCTTATGGGATTGGTGTTGCCCATTGTGGTGCAAACACTGGTCGATGATGTGCTCATCAACGGGGCAGAACTGCGCCTTATGCGGCTTGGGTTTGGGCTGGTTGGTGTGTTTGCTCTGCAAGCTGTGTTTAGCTTTATCCATCAAATTGTGATTGCGTACGTGGGTGAAAGCACCATCGCCGCGATCCGTGTGGCAGTGTACAGCCATCTGCAAAAGATGTCCCTACGTTTCTTCGCTGATAACCGGACGGGTGCCATCATTTCGCGCATCACGAACGATGTGACGTTGCTTCAAGAGTCGATCATCAACACCATGTCGACCATTCTGCGTCAGGTCATTATTTTGATCGGCGCGGCCGTCATGCTCTTCTATCTCAACTGGCAACTGACGCTGATCATTCTGACAGGCGTCCCCATCATCACCTTTGTCATCATCACCCTCGGCCGACAAATTCGGAACGCCCAATCCAAAGTGCAAGATAACTTGGCCGAAGCCGCCAACGTGCTAGAAGAGACAGTTTCAGGCGTTCGCATCGTCAAATCCTTTGCCCGCGAACCGTACGAAGTCGGCCGCTTCTCTGATCGAATTGACGAAACCCTAAACGCCGCCATGCGCACCGC
>JAHDGV010000582.1 GCA_020631655.1 Chloroflexota bacterium
CTCAAACATGATTCATTTCTTAGACTATAGCACCAGAATTGAGTACAATCAAACCATGCATTTAAATCCGGCCGAAAAATTCAACAATCGCTTTGGGGTGATGGTCATCCTTGGGGAATTTGTATTGCCCAATCAAAAATCGTTCTGGCTAGATGAGATGTTGACCTGCCTTTCGTGGCTAGATGTGTTGGAACGAACCGGCCGGTCAACACTGGTCCGCATGGCAAATGATGGCTGGTTTGAGGTTGAAAAAATCGGTCGACGAAACCGCTACACACTAACAGCATGGGGAGAGTCAGTATTGCGCCAAGGGGATTTACGCGTGTATGAAAACGCAGTGCAGGATTGGGATGGGGACTGGCATTTGGTCCTCTACTCTTTGCCGGACAACAAGCGGGCCCAGCGCCACAATTTGGTTCAGCAATTGGAATGGCTTGGCTTCGGCCGGGTTGCTCGCGGATCTTGGATCTCACCCTATGATCGACGAGAGTCACTACAAGAAGCGCTGAAGGAGCCAGAAACCAACCGATATCTCCACTTTTTCTCTGGCGATTATTTGGGAAATACCGACATCGATCAGCTGATAAAAAGCTGTTGGAATTTTGAGTCAGTTGGTGCAGAATACGGCCGGTTTTTACAATGCTACGCACCTGTCTTAAAAGATGTGGTTCAATCTAGTGGCCAGTTAAGCCAAAAAGAAATTTTTCGCCATCGGTTCTCAGTTTCGTATGATTTTTTACCCATCTTGCGACTCGATCCTAATCTGCCCAAACAGTTTTTGCCGGAGGCATGGACCGGATTTGAAGCCCGTGATCTCTATACCGAGATTAAAGAACTTCTTCCCAAACAAACCGGACTGTTTTCAAAATAATTACCAACTGATGTTACCCACTTTCTCATCAAAGACCTCGGAGGTTTTCTTCCCAAAAGTCACTATTTTCGAGAAAGGGCAAACATCCGAGGTTTGCTATTACGTAATGTAGGTTACTAAAACTTGCGAGAAGGAAATTTATGAGTTTCGACACCATAATTATTGGAGCCGGTTCGGCCGGGTGCGTGCTGGCCAATCGTCTTAGTGCCGACCCATCCCGCCAAGTTTTACTGTTGGAAGCTGGTGGCCCTGACACAAATCCAAACATTCATGATCCCACAAAAATGATGCATTTGTGGGAAGCAGAAGAAAATTGGGATTATCAAACTGAACCGCAAGAATATGCGGCAAATACCCAACATCGCTGGCCCAGAGGCAAAGTTCTGGGCGGCAGTAGCGGCATCAACGGGATGATCTACATTCGAGGCAACCGGCTTGATTACGACCTGTGGGCCTACAACGGCTGTTTCGGCTGGGACTATGAAAGCGTCCTCCCCTTTTTCAAAAAGTCTGAAGATTTTGACCAAGGCCAAAACGAATTTCACGGCTCTGGCGGAGAGCTAGGCGTATCATCACGACACGACAAACATCCGTTGCACGTGGCTCTGGTCGATGCGGCCGTGCAGGCCGGACACCCATACAACCCCGATCACAACGGCAAAGAGCAATGGGGAGTCAACCACTGCCACTTTACCGTTAAAAACGGTGTTCGGCACAGCACGGCTGAGGCGTTTTTAACCCCCATCATGAGCCGCACTAATCTCACCGTTTTAACCAACGCCACGGCACATCGGCTTTTGTTTGATGGGTCAAGATGCTCTGGCGTTGAGTATGAAAAAGATGGGGAAATTTTAAAGGCACATGCGCAGGTCGAAGTGATTCTATCGGCCGGAGCCATCACATCCCCCCACTTGCTAATGCTGTCTGGGATTGGCGATGCGGCAGACCTGCAAAAAGTCGGCATCAGGCCAAAAATCGACCTGCCCGGCGTCGGCCGCAACTTCCAAGACCATTTGCTTTGTCCAGTGATCTACAGCTCGGCCAAGCCGATGCCGCCGCCTGTTCCGGGGGTTCCTCTAGCCGCCAGCCAGTTGTTCATGAAAACGGATGATGCGTGCATTTTGCCAGACAGTCAGCCACTGTTTTTCCAAATACCGAATTATCGGCCGGGGATGAGCGGGCCTGAGCATGGATTTACTTTAATGGCGAGTGCTGTACGAGCACACAGCATTGGGCGATTTTCAATAAGATCGGCCGATCCAACCCAGCGGCCTGCGCTTGACCCCAATTATTTGAGCGCAGAAATCGATCTGCGCACCCTAATGCGATCGGTTGAGGCCTGCCGTGAGATTGCCCAACAATCAGCCTTAGACGAGTGGCGTGATGCGGAAATTTATCCCGGAGAGCAAGATGTCGAAACCCACGTACGCCGCTTCGTGATGACCAACCATCATCAAAGCTGTACGTGCAAAATGGGAGTTGATGAAATGGCGGTGGTTGACCCAGAATTAAACGTTTATGGGGTCGAAGGGCTACGCGTGGTCGATGCATCGATCTTCCCAACGGTGCCAACGGGGAATACCAATGCACCCACAATCATGGTGGCTGAAAAAGCGGCCGACATGATCATAACGGCCGGGAAATAACGCTCTAAAATTCTACGTTTGCATATTCTAAAAGGGGGAGTAAGATGCGTTGATTCGATCAACGGTAACCAGACAAACTGCTACAACTATGACTCAAAACCAACCCAATATACTCATCATCTACCCAGACCAAATGCGGGCGGATGTGATGGCCTGCGCCGGAAATCCGGTAATCAAAACCCCGTTCCTTGATCAGCTTGCAAACGAGGGTGCTCATTTCACTAATGCATACACATCCTACCCGCTGTGCTGTCCGTTTCGGGCATCGCTCATGACGGGAAAATATGCGCAAAAACACGGGATGCTCCAAAATCATTTTGCGATTGACACCAATCAGACATTTTTGGCCAATGTGTTAAAAGATGCGGGCTACCAGACCGGCTATGTGGGCAAATGGCA
>JAHDGV010000583.1 GCA_020631655.1 Chloroflexota bacterium
TTACTGGGTGACTTAACGATGCTCAAAGCCCAGCAGGCTCGTCTGCAAAACCCAAATAACATTCGCATGTTGGCAACTCCCCGGCTAGAAAAAGAATTAATCTAATCGGGGTGCAATCTTTTTTAGGCAAGCTTAGAATCCTTGGGCCTGCTTTACTTTGCCTGGTTTCTCCCATAAAATCCCAATAAAAGAGAACCTGTGCTGTGATTTATCGGTATTCGATTCGATTTCCACTGGAGGAAAATCATGGCAATGTCTACGCTAGCGGAGCAACTACAGCCGTCCGAAATTAGTTTTGATGAACTACATTCAAACTACCACCCGATGCTTGAAATGGTGCGCCATTTAATCGGTGTGGTTCCAAACTGCGACACCCTGCTCGAAATCTGGCCAACCGGATTCCGCACCTACAACCTCATTGTGCCAAACTCACTCAATCTCCCGCTTTCGCTTTGGGGGATGGGTGCGCCCAAAGACATGGTTGGGCTGGGGATGTACGCCTCAAGCGCGGCCGCCAGCTGTGCCTATTGCACCGCCCACACCTGTAGTTTTGCGCTACGCCGTGGGGCTAGGCCGGAATCAATTGCCGGAAAACGAGAGCCGAGAGAGGCGGCCGTTGTGGCGATGGCAGAGGCTCTGGCTCATATTCCGGCCGATCTCAATAAGGGACACATCGACGAAATGCACCGCTACTTTTCAGCTTCTGATGTTGAGTGGATCATGTTGGGAGTGGGGATGATGGGCTTCCTCAACAAGTTTATGGACGCAGTCGGCGTTGAACTTGAAGTAGAGTCCCTCACCGACGTGGGTGAGATTTTGACTCCAACCGACTGGAACCCAGACAAGCATCTCCGCTCGGCCGATGCGATGCCGTCTGAAAATCACTTGCCCGGAGTTGATAGCCTGCGCACTTACTGGGAGGTGATCAAATTGGCTCCCGGTGCGATCAACATCGAGCGGCAGTGGCTAAAAGGGGTTCCGAATCGCTGGCCCGAAGTTGGCAGTTATCTGCGTGACCATACCGGCCACAACTTTCCAGTGCTCAAAAAGTTGAGCCACAAGCGAGCCATTCGAGCGTATACGGCCGTTCTTCGCGACAACCTGAACGTAGAAACAACAACCATCGGTTTGCCGGTTAAAGCGCTAAGCGGTGTGCTGTTCGGAACCTTGGTTGGCAATTACGCCTTGGCGGCCGAAAATGAATTCTTGGCCAAACACCACTCCCCCGGCTTAGATGACAAACTCATCGATCAGGTTAAACAGCTTGGGATGCGGGGCGACTTTGAATCGGCCGAAGTTGTGAAGCAGACGATGCAACAGTTGACCGCCTCGAATCAGCTCACACAGCGGGATGCCGCCTGCTTAGTATTGGCTCGGGCCGCGGCGCCCAGCCCCGCCAGCTTAGATGGGATGCTGGTCGAACATGCCGCTAGCCTTCTGTCACCAGAGAACAACATCGAACTGATGGTGTGGATTTCGGTTCAGCAATTTCTCCACCGCATCATGAGCTTTTACGCGATTGCTGATCCAGATCGGCAACTTTCAGCCTAGCACTTAACAACGCGCCAACAGACCTCGGAGGTTTCACTTCTCAAGGGCGTAATGAACCCTAGTAAGAAAACCTCCGAGGTCTTTGTCATGGGAGCCAATTTCACTCAGCCTGCTGACCCGCAACGTGTTAAAATCTCTGCATGGCCGAAATTCTGCTCAACCTCGACAAAATTAAATTCCAATACACCACCCGCCTGCTGTTTAACGATCTGAACTTTGAAGTACAAGACGGCCAGCGGATCGGCTTTGTCGGGCTAAACGGCACCGGCAAATCGACCCTGATGAAAATCATGGCGGGGGAGCTTCAGCAAGATAGCGGCAATATTTTTAAGGTGTCAAAACTGACGATGGGTCGGCTGGAGCAGGAGCCAGAGCTCAACACCGGCCGCACCTTGATCGAAGAGGCGATGAGCGCCCGGCCAGAAATCGCTGAGCTAGAACAGCATATGCGCGATTTAGAAGGGCAAATGGCCGACCCGGCCGTTTATGAGGATGGGGACAAGCTGGCCCAAGTGATGGGTGAGTACGACAAACTCACAGAAACGTTTGATCAGATGGATGGCCCCCGCTACGCCAATAATGTTGAGGCGGCTCTGCTCTCTGTAGGATTAGGTCAAGAGCATTGGCAAAAACCGGCCGAGGTGCTGAGTGGTGGGCAAAAGAAACTGGTGTTGCTGGCCAAGCTCATTGTGCAACAGCCCCGCCTGCTGTTGCTCGACGAACCGGACAATCATTTAGATGTGCCTGCCAAACGGGACCTTGAAAAGCTGTTAGCCAAATACCCTGGAGCCGTCGTCATGATCTCGCATGATCGCTATCTGCTTGACGAAACGGTGACCCACATCGCTGAACTAGAGAACGGCAAAATTGAGATGTACAAGGGGAACTACACCGAATATGCGGCCGAGCGTGAACATCGTCGCCTAAAACAGATGCAGGCGTTTGCGGCCCAGCAAAAAGAGATAGCGGCTTTGGAAGAAGCATTAAAACGCTTTGAGCTGTGGGCCAAACAGTACGACGACGAACGGTTCGCCCGTAAAGCCCGCCATCGTAAAAAAATGTTAGACCGGATGGATCGGGTAGACAAAGTGGTTGATGCCCGAGACATGGGACTTGAACTGGGCGGCTACCGTGGCAGTAAAAAGGCGATTCAGCTCATCGAATTGGGAATGGAACTGCCCAACGGGAATCCGCTATGGTTGGGGCTTGATGCGACGATTTATCACGGCGAGCGAGTTGGTGTGGTTGGCCCCAACGGTGTCGGTAAATCGATGCTGTTTAAAACGATTCGATCGGGTGAGCAAAATGGCTTACCGGCCGGGTTTAAAAAAGAGGGGCAGGTCAAAGTTGGGCCGAGCACCAACA
>JAHDGV010000084.1:0-7567 GCA_020631655.1 Chloroflexota bacterium
TCTTCATCGGCCGGTAAAATTTTGACATCGGTGATGATTTCTAGCGCATCAAAAATCGTTTCAACCGTCCAAATATGGAAACGACCGGCCGCTACCGCATCTACCAGTTCTTGATTTAGCATCAAATCACATTCGTTGATTTGGGGCAGAACCACACCCTGATCTCCCGTTAGCCCACGAGCATTGCAAACTTTAAAGAAGCCTTCAACCTTTTCATTGGTTCCCCCAATCGCCTGCATTTGCCCATGCTGATTCAACGATCCAGTTATGGCGATGTTTTGCTTAATCGGAAAATCACCCAAGCTAGAAAGCAAGGCGATCAATTCGGCCGCCGTCGCGCTATCCCCATCGGTGCCGCCATATGATTGCTCAAACGTTAGGCTGGCCGAAAAGTTAAGCCGCTGATCTTGAGCATATTGCCCGCCCAAAAAGCCAATCAGCGTCAGCAACCCTTTGTTGTGGCCGGGGCCAGCCATCTCCGTCTCACGTTCAATGTGGATGATGGCGCTATCCCCCTGCCATGTGCGGGCGGTTACTCGATTGGGTGCCCCGTAGGGATGATCGGGCCAATCCCAGACAGAAAGTCCGTTGATCTGACCCACTTTGCAACCGGTTGTGTCGATCAAGCGCAACCGATTGTTGATGCGGTCCAGCTCATATTCTTCTTTTAAATTGACCCGGTAGTTATTCTCATCGATCGCTTGTTGCACATCGGGGGCGGTCACCACGTCCCGGCCGGCCTCACCGGCCCAATAACAGGATTCGCGAATAACGTCTGACACACCGACAAAATCTGTGGTCAACTGATCCTGATGTTCTTGACACCATGAGCCATAGTCAACAATACTGGCCACGGCTGAGCGATCAAACGGCCGCAGATTTTCTTTGCGACAGCAGGTAGCCACATATTCAGCATAGGCCAATTCATTTTCGGCCGTGCGCGGCATAAAATCTGAAAACTCAGCTTTTACCTTGAACAGCTGCTGAAAATCCTCTTCACGACTGTACAGCCGATACCACGTATCATGGTCGCCAATCAAAATCACTTTTAAGTTGAGCGGAATCGGGGCAGGGTCTAGAGATTTGGTCAGAACCTGATTCCCATCGGCCCGATCGCTTGGCTGGAGCAAAATCTCTTTTGTCGTTAAGGCACGGCGCAACGAATCCCACCCATTGCGTGATGACAAAAGCTGGCTCACATTCAGCACCAAGTAGCCACCGTTGGCTTTGTGCAACGCCCCCGGCCGAATATTGCTAAAGTGGGTCGTATGCTGTGACTCGTACTCGATCCGACCCATCAAGGTGTGATACCGAGGGTTCAGCTCAGTAATTACCGGAGCCCCTTCAAGCTCAGAATTGTCTACCAGCAAATTGACTTCATAGCGACGCAGATCGGCCGTACTGTCGTCTTTTTCGCTGGCAAAAAAGTCTGACAAATTATCAAGCACATTCTCAAAAGATTTTTCTAAATAAGCTACAACCGGCTCGTGATCTGCATAGCTGGTTTTTAGCCCTTCATACTTTTGTTGAATCGAGCTTGTTGCAATCTCCCGCTCTAGCTCATTCATTTGATCAGACGTATTACTGTCCAAATCCCGAATTTTACGGACCGTATCATCTAACTCATCATCCCAATTCTGACTCTTCTTTTGCCATTCGCTTTGTTCTGTAACTGGCAGTTGATCAATTTCGTCATTGGTCATCGCCCGGCCGTCAGCCAATGGCACAATCGAAAGGCCGGTTGAGGTGCGAACCACGGTAAGTCCGTCCGCCCCCACCTCTGCGCGCAACGCTTCAACTAGATCATCTCGCTCGGTTTTATATGCCTGCCGGATTTTATCCGATGCATTTAGGTATTCTTCGGCTTCAAAAGCATCAGGTAGCTCCTTTTTCAAGGTCGTAAGCATCTCTTCCATCTCTTTGCAAAAGATGGCCCCTTTGCCGGCCGGTAATTGGACTGCAAGCGGCTTCTGATCAGCTTCAAAATTATGCACATAGAGCCAATCATTTGGGGCAGGCTGATTAACGGCTACGTCCTGCAAAAACTCCTCAACCATCTCCCTGTGCCCCATCGACGAGCTACCCAACACATAAATGTTATACCCAGGACTGGGAATACCTACACCAAATTTTAGCGCTCGGGTGGCCCTTGGCTGCCCCATCAACCCAACCGGATTTGGATCCAGATCGGCCGTGGTCTCAAAATTAAATTGGGTGGGGTCGCAGGTGCGGCGCAGTTGCGCGGGTGTTAGCTGACGAATCGTCATTCAATCTCCAATAAAATGAGGTGAGTTGTGAATATACCAGCCTGTATAGGATGGGCAAGTTTAAGGGTCCCGATGCACAGACAATAAAAAACCCCGCCAAAAGGAGGTGGGGTTTTTCGGGTTTGGCCGCAGCACTTAGTCAATCTGATGAGGCAGTGCTACGGCCGAATTACTACTGTGATCCATTGTTGCACCACCTCCTTTGTTGATAGATTGCGGAGGTTATAAATATGATAATGCGAGCATTATGTCACACCGAACGACGCCTGTCAAATTAGAAATTTGAGAGAATCTTGCCATTTACTGGCGGCTTTTCTAACTATGATTTTCGGCCTGTTTTTGGGATTAGCCATCCCCATCTTCCATATTATTCATCACATATTCCGTTTGCCTGAGAGAACGCGTGTAAGACAAAGACAAGTTCTAATTTTTAGGCTTGACAAAATATTTAGGCCAGATAGAATTTTAGGCAAGCCTAAATATTTACAGTTCGGAGGATTTTGACTCAACAATGTCTAAACACTACCTAGGTAAACTATTCGCATTTAGTGCGTTATTCATACTTTTATTAACAGGATGCCAGTCTAATGAAGCAGGCTCGGACGATGGAGACGGCATCACCGCTATCACCACCATTTCACAAATTGCGGACGTAGTCACCAATGTGGGTGGCAACGCTGTTGTGGTTGACCCACTCATGGGTGCCGGATCAGACCCCCATCTTTACTCCCCCAGCGCGGGTGATGTAAGTCGTCTACAAAACGCAGACATCGTCTTTTACAACGGCCTCTTCTTAGAAGCCAACATGGAAGACATTCTGGAACAGCTTGGGGAGACCAAACCGGTTGTTGCCGTTGCGGGAAACATCCCAACTGATTTGTTGCTAGACTCAGAAGATTACGAAGACGCATTTGATCCGCATATTTGGTTTGATATTGAACTGTGGTCAGAAGCGACTAAAGTTATCCGTGACTCTTTAATAGAAGTAGATCCAGATAATGCAGACACCTACACGGCCAATGCAGAGGCTTACTTGGCCGAGCTGGCTGAGCTAGACGAATGGGTAGAAAGTGAAATTAGCCGCATCCCGGCCGACCAACGAGTCCTCATCACCGCACACGATGCGTTTAACTATTTTGGCAACGCATATGACATGGAAGTGATGGGATTGCAGGGGATCAGCACCGCGGCCGAAGCTGGCACAGCAGACGTTCAGCGTTTGGCCGACTTCATCGCAGATAACGAGATTCGGGCGATTTTTGTCGAGTCATCTGTCAATGAACGCAACGTCGAGGCGGTACAAGCGGCCGTTTCCAGCCGCGGCTGGGAAGTTGAAATCGGCGGTAGCCTGTTTTCAGACGCCATGGGTGATGCTGGAACCCCAGAAGGAACATATATCGGGATGGTTCGCCACAACGTAAACACTATTGTTCCTGCTATGTTGGGCGAATAAGTTCATTTTGGATTTTCGATTGACGATTTTTCGCCATAACATCGTAGATTCGTTATGCTACACAAATCGTCAATCGAAAATCTTAAATCGTCAATCAACACATGCAAGCTTTAGAAGTTACAGACCTAACTGTCGCCTATCAAGATAAGCCAGTCTTATGGGACATCGACCTCGATGTCCCTGAAGGCATTCTAATGGCCATTGTTGGCCCCAACGGGGCCGGAAAAACCACCTTAATCAAATCGATTTTGGGGCTGATCACCCCGGCGGCCGGTAACGTGCTGATATACGGCAAGTCTTACGCCGCCCAGCGCCAAATAGTTGGTTACGTCCCACAGCGGGGTAGCGTCGATTGGGATTTCCCAACCAGCGTTTTAGACGTGGTAATGATGGGGCGTTACGGTGAGTTAGGCTGGTTCAAACGGCCGTCGGCCCATGATCGCAACTTGGCTTTTGAGGCGCTTGAAAAAGTTGGCATGCAGGATTTTGCGCAACGGCAAATCAGCCAACTTTCAGGTGGGCAACAGCAGCGCACATTTTTGGCTAGGGCGTTGGTGCAAGATGCCAAGCTCTATTTCATGGATGAGCCGTTTCAAGGGGTCGATGCAACCACGGAACGGGCCATCATCGAAATTTTGCAAAACCTGCGGGAGCAGGGCAAAACGGTTATCGCCGTACACCATGACCTGCAAACGGTTCAAGAATATTTTGATTGGGTTACGTTGCTCAACGTACGTCGGATCGCTAGCGGGCCGGTTGCAGATGTGTTCAACACTGAAAATCTTCGGCGAGCCTACGGCGGCCGAATCGCCTTCCTAAGAGAAGAAAAAGCGGCCGGAGACTAGCCAAGCTAACCAAGATGGAATTGCTGATCGAAATTTTCTCCGATTACACTTTGCGCACCGTGGCGCTAGGCACGGCCGTTTTAGGCATCGTCAGCGGTGCGCTGGGCACTTACGCCGTACTCCGCCGCCAAAGCCTTTTGGGGGATGCGATGTCACACGCAGCCCTGCCCGGTGTGGTTCTCGCCTTTATGCTCACCGGCAGTCGTGAACCGCTGGTCCTGATCATCGGGGCTGGCATTGCTGGGATTATCGGCACCCTGTTTATGCTCGTCATTACCCGCTTCACACGCATCCACGCTGACAGTGCGTTGGGCATCATCTTATCTGTATTTTTTGGCTTTGGGCTGATTTTGCTCCAAGTGGTTGAGCGGCTAGGGCTACCCAATCGGGCCGGTTTAAACGTATTTTTGTTTGGCCAAGCAGCCACCCTGCTCCAACGCGATGTGATCATCATGCTGATTATCAGCGTTTTTGTGTTGGCGATGGTTGCCTTGTTCTGGAAAGAGTTCAAGCTACTCAGTTTTGATCGGGATTTCGGCTCCAGCCTCGGGTTCAACATGGTCTGGATCGATATTATTATGATCTCGCTCTTGGTTCTGGCCATTGTCATCGGCCTGCAAGCGGTGGGTGTGGTGCTAATGAGCGCCATGATTGTGGCTCCGGCCGCGGCCGCTCGGCAGTGGACCGATAATCTGGCCGTCATGATGATTTTGTCAGCCATTTTTGGAGCTATTTCAGGCATTACCGGTGCCATCATTAGTAGCACCGGTGCAGGGCTTTCAACCGGGCCGGTTGTGGTGCTGGTGATCAGCAGTATCGTTTTAATTTCGATTTTGTTTGCCACCAAACGTGGCATCGTCTGGAGCTGGTATTCCAGACTGCGCAATCAGCGCATTTTGCGGCTCGAAGCGATCTTGAACGACATGTTGAAACTGGCAGAGCAACACGAAGACCCAACCCATCCCCACGCTCTCGTCGTTTTAGAAGCGATGGGGCACATGCAAGGCGGTGTCCGCAACACCCTTAATGAACTGATTAATCGAGGCTGGGTTGTCCAAGTTGATTCAACCCATTACTCACTCACACCGGCCGGGATTGAGGAGGCTGAAACATTCTTAGTCAGCGAAGACTAGAATCAAACTTATTATGTCAGCTTCGACCGAAATTCTCCTCATCGCAATCGTAACCGCTACCGCCTGCGCTCTGCCCGGTGTCTTTTTGGTATTACGCCAAATGGCCATGATGAGCGATGCCATCAGCCACACCGTGTTGCTGGGCATTGTCATCGGCTTTCTTATCTTTAATGATCTCGATTCGCCGTGGCTGATTCCGGCCGCCGCCTTGATGGGTGTCATCACCGTATTTTTGGTCGAGGTTTTTGTGAATACCCGTCTGGTTAAAGAAGATGCAGCTATTGGCATCGTTTTCCCCGCCCTATTTTCTATCGCTGTCATTCTGATATCACGGTATGCCAGCGGAGTTCATTTAGACAGCGATGCGGTTTTATTAGGCCAACTTGAGTTCTCTTTTTTTGATCGTACTGAATTCTTTGGGCTCAATTTAGCAACCTCTTTGGTCACGATGGGCGTGATTCTCTTAGTTAATTTGATCCTGCTGCTGGTCTTCTACAAAGAGCTTAAAATTTCAACCTTCGATGCAGGCCTAGCGGCCGCTCTGGGCTTCTCTCCCGTTCTTATCCACTATGGCTTAATGATGATGGTGTCGATCACGGCCGTAGGTGCCTTTGACGCGGTTGGCTCCATTTTGGTTGTGGCACTGATGATTGCTCCGGCCGCAACAGCTTGGCTATTTACCGACAGGCTCAGCCAGATGTTGCTGTTTAGCACAATTGCGGCCGTGCTCAGCGCGGTGGGCGGCTTTGGCATGGCCCTATTTTTCGACACAAACATGGGTGGCTCGATGGCGACTATGTGCGGCATCATCTTCATAATTGCGCTACTGGCCGCGCCAAATCGGGGGCTGATCGCCGTGGCGTTACGCCGCATGCGCCAGCGCTGGGAGTTCTCGCAAACCATGCTGGTTATTCATCTGCTTAACCATGAGGGGACTGACCGTGAGGCCGATGAATGCCGGGTTGATCACCTTTGGGAGCACCTGCGTTGGAAACCTGAATTTGCAGAACAAGTCATTCGCTACGCCGAAGACCACGGAACTGTAAGACGCCAACGGGGAATCCTAAACTTGACGGATGAAGGCCGAGACATCGCTGAAAGTGCCATGGTACGTTAAAAAAAGTACTAACATCACGAAATTTTAACGGCTGTGTAACTTGTTTAACGGTTAAAAACCAACTGAATTACAAAATAGAATCTGCAATCTACTTACCATTGGGGAAACCAAGGCCCAATTCACGGATTCAGATGTCATTTTTACCAGAAGCGTTGGCCATACTCCTACTCACACATGTTATTGGAGATTATGCGCTACAAACAGATTCAATCTACAAACTAAAAACCAGCGGTGGTCTATTTGGACTCGCTATTCATGTGGGCATCCACGTTTTGATCACCGGTCTCCTACTTCAGTTTGGTTTTGTCAGAAACTGGTTTTTGCTAGCTCTACTCTTTGTCCTGCATTTTTTGGTTGATTTAATCAAATTGCAAATCAACACCCGCTACCAGTTTGCAGCCTATTTGGCAGATCAGGTTGTACATGTGGTGTGCATCTTGGTTCTTTTCTGGCTCTTCCCCTTCACCGAAACCCTGCTCCCTGCAAATTGGATATTGCCTTTCCTACTGTATTCGCTCATCCCCTTCACAACGATGACCCTTTGGGTTTGGTACAGTGAAAAACAGCGACGCCTAAAACCGGATGATGAAACGGTGCTTTACCAAGGGTTTTTTGGCAGTATGAAACAGGTCTCTCAAATCACAGCCATTCCGCTTATTGTGGGTGTGGCTTTATGGTTCCAGTTCCAAGGGGTTTCTTTGTTAGAGCTTGTGCTCGAACGGTACAATATTTTTTAGCATGATGTAGCCTAC
>JAHDGV010000084.1:7667-18258 GCA_020631655.1 Chloroflexota bacterium
GGAGCTTTGGGAGCATTGCTATAAGTCGGGTAAAATCACTAGGCATTAAAAAAGTAGTGTGATATTTTTTAACTCCCATGTCCCTCGACGCTCAGCGGCGCCTGATTCGCCCCCTCATTGATGAACAAAACCCGGCCGATGCAATGGCCGCCTACTATGCATTTTATCATGATGCTGACCGGACTCATCTAATCACAAATCCTGATCCAGAAACGGCTACAGACACCCCCTCACGCGGTTATATTGCAACATCCCGCACAGGTATCGACCTGTTCCGGCCGTTGCTTACCGGCCGTCTCCCAATCGATGATTTAGACTTTAGCTCACGCATGCTAAACCGGGCCCTGCCGTCTGGGAACGAAGCCTTCATTGTTTGTCCCATTCAATATGATCCCCTGATACGAGCCATCTTTGAAGTCAAATCAGAGCAAAAGCTCGAAATCTACACCTACCCGCACGGCATACCTGATCCGATTGTTAATATCTTTGTCTCAAAAGATGCGCAGAGCGAACTCCCCCGCTTCATCATTAACCGGAGCGTTAACGGCCAAAACGTCGTTGTTTCAAGCGCAGGGGTTAATTGGATCACCCCTTATTTTGCGGAAATTGCGGTCCGAACTTGGTCTGAATACAGAAGGCGTGGATTTGGCAAAAGTGTTGTCAACGCCCTCACCCGTCATCTGATAGAAAACGGCCGCAGACCTCTATACGCAGTTAATGAGACAAATCGGCCATCAATTGCCCTTGCTAAAGAGCTCGGATTTAGGGATTCGGGTTATCGTCAGCTAATGTTGGAAATCCGAGCAAGGTAGCTTACAAAATACCTAGTCAATTTAGCCCGCCAATTTTTGAAAAAAAACGCCCCGCAAAAGCCTGTTTCTCTGGTTCTTCACTGAAAAACCTTCATTTTTCAGGTCCTGTAGATCAGATTTCCCATGAAAGAACAGTTAAATGTCCATACAAAATAGGTGCTATTTTTTTTTCACGGTGAGTTAATAGACCTCTCTATTTATCCATAGTTAAATAAGTTACAGCAACAACTTAATAAAGACTCTTTTCACTTCCCGAAAATATTTCTTTATTAATCATTATAAAGTCCGATTTTGAAACGGCAGGCATCAGCAGTATCGATCCTCATTTTTAAAGTCACAAATTGGTTTATTGCTCCATACAATAAACAACTAGTGTGTAAGAATCGAAGCGATTCGGAGGTTCATCAGCTATGGATACTAAAAAAGGCACTGTAAAGTGGTTTAGTCGTGTAAAAGGTTGGGGGTTCATCGAACCTCAAGATGGTGGCAGTGAAGTGTTTGTACACTATTCTGCAATCAAAGGCGATGGATATCGTAACCTTTTCGAGGGCGATCAAGTTCAATATGTCGAAGTTGATCAAGGCAAAGGGCCACAGGCCAAAGAAGTTATTGCCGGGGCAGACTAGCACAATCACCCTACGAACTAATTTTATTTGAGCGGCACTAAATTTATTTTGGTGTCGCTCTTTTTTTTGTTTATTTATTCAGTTTAGTATTGAGCCAACGTACCGTCTGCACGAGCCTTGTTCACAGCCAACCCAAATAGCCACAATGCCACTGGAAACAATATGAGGCAGAAAATCACCAAGATCACTAGTTCTTGCCAAATTTCCCCAATTCCGGCCCCTACAAGCAATGTTTTACGCATGGCGCTGAGCGAATAGGTGATGGGCAACACGGCCGAAATCGGCCGCAACCAATCTGGTAGCAGATCGATGGGGTAATAAATGCCGCCAAATAGAGCGGATACACTTGAGATCAGCGATGTGACAGGATCCCCTCGCTTGATAACCATGATAATGCCGGCCGCGATAATCCCGATGGCTGAGAAAGAGATGATCGACAAAAGGAGCGTGACCAAAGCCGGAAACCAGTTCGCTTGTGATAAATCCATCCCTAAAGCCAGGCCAAGACAGATGTAGACCAAGACACGAAATGTTGTAAACAGATAGTTCCAAGCGGCCGAACCGATGATTAAGAACGAAATGGGGCTGGGGCTCATCAGCATCACCTCGAGCGTGCCTGTAGTTTGAGCCTGACGCAGACTGCTGGCGAAACCGGTTAGGCCTAAGCCAAAGTAGCTATTAAACGCAATGCCGAGCAAAACAAAGGCAAAATAATCCCCACCAAATTCCCCTAGCATGGGGGTAGCCGCTGGCCCTACTAATTTCGCGATAAAGAAGAAAGTAAACGCCCGAAAGAAGATACCCACGATGCTTAAAACAAACGCAGAGCGATAGCTGATCTGCGTGTAAAAATCGCGGGTTAGAAACGCACCCAGTAGTCTGAGCTTTGACATGTAGGTGTTATTTTTTGCCTAATTCAACTGAGCGTTCGTAGGCGGCCCAAATTCCATCTGCCAGAACCGAGCGTAAGCCACCCTGCTCCATGGCCGCAAGCCCGGCCGCCGTTGTACCGCCGGGCGAGGTTACGTTGTTGCGCAATTGGGACAGATGCAGATCTGATTGCTGAGCATAGGTCGCTGAGCCGATAACAGTTTGTAACACAAGCTCTTTAGCCATCGGCCGGGTAAGTCCCAAATGCACCCCAGCGTCTATCATCGCTTCGAGCATCATAAACACATAGCCGGGCCCCGAGCCATTTAGAGCCGTTGACATGTCTAGATAGTGTTCGCCGTTGGCAAAAACGGCCCGGCCGAACGAAGACAGCACCTCTTGCGCCTGATCCCGCTGATGGGATGTAACAGCTTTCGAGGCGGTCCACATCGTCATCCCCATCCCGATTTGGGCCGGTGTGTTGGGCATAGACCGGACAACTTTGTCATGATTGGTTCCAGCCATCAGGGTTTCAAGCGTTGTCCCTGCCAGGATCGAGATCACCAGACAGTTTTCAGAAATATTCCCCTTTAGATCGGCTGTGAGCGCCTCAAAATATTGGGGTTTGATCGCGATCACTAAAACATCAGCTTCGGCCGCGGCCACACTGTTATTAGCGGCCGGGCGAGTGCCATACTGTTTTTCAAGCTCCAGCAAACGCTCTACACGAATGTCGGCCACAGTTATGAGGTTGGGGTCGACCCCGTTTTCGATTAGGCCAGCAATCATCGGCTCTGCCATGTTGCCCGCCCCAATAAAGACGATATTTACATTTTCTAGCATTTTTCCTCTGTTTTTATCCAAAATACCAATTTAAGATCGGCCGCCCCCAAATGAGCATAATCATCCCCGCAAGGGCCAAAAACGGGCCATAAGGAATATAGCTACTGCGATTCGCAATGCGAGTAAGCAGAAGCAACGAGCTTAACACGCCTCCGATTAAAATGCCGATAATCAAGGTCGGCACAATAAACGTTAAGCCCAGCATCGCTCCCATTGTCATCGATAAAGTGACATCCCCAAAACCGAGCGCCCCTTGCCCATAAAACCGATTGCCCAGCCAATAAAGAATGTAGAAAAAGATAAAGCCGGTGAGCGCTCCTAGTGCGGCCAGTGGAATATTGTTTTCGGGCAGAAACCAGCTCAGCCCCAGAATGGCCAGCAGGGTAACTGGCACAGTTACCACGTGCAATATCAGCCTGTATTCCATGTCGATCACAATGATGAGGATCAGTACGGCTAAATAAAAAGCGATAATCGGCCGTTGCATCGGGTCAGCAATCAGGAGCGGCAACAGGCCAAAGGTGGTTGCTGTGGCAACTTCCGTTATAATCGGCCGAGCCCGCTCCGCAGTTCCGCATTTTGGACATTTACCTCTATAAAAAACCGAGCGAAACAAGGCTAGCCAGCCCGCCGGTGAATAGCGGTAATCGCAGGTTTCTGAATGGCAATGTGGTATTGATGGCATCCGTCTTTCAGGAAGATCATCTGCTAAGACGTTTATGATTCCGCCAACTATCAGGCCAATCAACGTCCAAATTAAATAAATCATTGGGTGCAATTATATCAAAGGTATCGTTCAGCAGTATCAAAGTGATATCAAGATTATGAACTTGGAAGAAAAAATCCAATTCTATTTGTCTGGAGAGGGGTACGCCATAGTCCAAAAGGTGGGAATCCTAGCTTTAGCCTTAAAACAACCGGTGTATCTTGTGGGTGGAGCTGTCCGCGATGTTATTTTAGGCCGTCAATCTTTAGATTTAGATTTTGTTACCGAGGGGTCGGGCATTAAACTTGCGGAAATTGTCTGTAAAAATTGTGGGGGTACACTAACCACGCATGAGCGTTTTGGTACGGCCGTGTGGACACCTCCAGCCGATCAGTTTGCCGAAACAATCGATTTTATTACCGCCCGCAAAGAAGTCTACAAAGCCCCGGCCGCCCTACCGGATGTTACTGCCTCTTCAATGCAAGATGATTTATTCCGGCGAGATTTTGCCATCAATGCGATGGCCATCCGCTTAGATGGGGATCATTTTGGCCAGTTGCTTGATCCCTTTAATGGCATGGCAGATCTTGAACAACGAAAAATCCGCATTCTGCATGACAAAAGCTTTGACGATGATCCAACCCGCATGTTCAGGGGGGCACGCTACGCCGGCCGGCTAGGGTTCGAGCTGACGGCTGACACATCAGCCGCGCTCAACCAATCTTTGCCGATGTTAAAAGAACTGTCGGCCGATCGCGTTCGTCACGAAATTGAAAAAATTCTGGAAGAGTTGCTCCCCATCCCCATGCTCGACCTTCTGAGCCAATGGTCTGTCCTTGACCATCTATCAATCCCACTCAAGTTTTCAGATTTAGAGCGCGTTGCGCTCACCAAGCTAGATGGCCTAGTCTCGATTCAGCCAGGATTTTCCGCATCGGAACAGACGAGCTTGGACCACTTGCGACTAGCCACTTGGTTTTTAAATTCACAATCTCATCAGACAACCCCGCTCGATTTGGTGAAAGAAATGAACTGCACGGCTGATTTTAAACGTGATATTGAGCGTGTGCTGGCTGTGCTAGAGCAAGCCAAATCAATCGCTGATTACCGGCCGGGGACAATTGAAAAATTGTTACGAGGGACAACTGCGACTCAGCTTGTGCTATTGCAGGCCCATCATTCTACGCCTCACGAACTTAGAGCAGTCGTACCCAATTACTTTAACCGGTGGCGATCTGTTGAAACCAATGCAGATGGAAATACTCTGCTCGAATTAGGCGTTCCTCCGGGGCCGAGTTATCAAAAGATTTTGGATCAGCTCTTGGCGGATAAATTAAATGGGGATCTACAAACAGATGCGGCCGAAAGCGAAAGGCTAACCGAACTCATCAGCCAATTTGCCCCTTAAAACAAAAAAGACGTGTCCTAAAACACGTCCCTTTGTTGAAGAAAGGAAATTTAATTAGCTAGCCTATTTAGGCAAGGTGTCCATCACTTTGCGGAACTTGCCTTGGTCAACATCGCCGGGCAGTCTTGGGTAAGCCTGTTTCCCGATTCGAGTGAGCACTACGCCACCCAAGCCGACAAAGAACAAAGCTGAAACCAGCAAGAAGGTTATGACCGGGAATGGGATGGCGAGGAGGCCTAAACCCAATGTGGCTATTCCTGTACCCACGGCCGCTACAACCGGATCGTTTGGATTCAAAGGAGTTGCCTGGTCCACAAATCGGCCAGCAAGCAATGCGCCCACTGTGATCCATCCCATCAGCACCATTGCCGCCAAGTAAAAGACACCGGCAAAGCCAAGGAACAGGCCAATTCCGCAAACAAATGAAAGCAGAACCAGCACCGGAGCCCATATCCAACTAGTCAAAATTAGGAATGATGACCCAGCGATGGCGGTTAACATACCGATCCCACCAGCCATGTATGGGTTGTGAGAAACTGCACTCCGCATCTCGTACATGCGGGATGGTACAGCTGAGGTGATAAAGAAACCTAATGTGCCAACACTGATCGCAGTCAGGATAACGGTTAGAGACTTTGAGATGAAGCCGCTCCCAGCTGGATCAAGAATCTCAGCTTCGGCCGTTGTGGTCCGAAAATCACCGGCCGAAATGAATTCAGTAATGCCTGCAAAATTAATGTCGCTTGAGATCGGGTTGAAGCAGTCTGACGTTCCAGTTACTTCCCCTCCAAACAAAGCACAACTCCCATCAAATGTAGCCGCATCACTAAAATTGATGCTTCCGCCAAATACCGCAATATCGCCAGAGACTGAGCCTGAGACAGTTACATCCCCACCAAAAACAACGACATCACCGTTGACGTCTCCGTGTAAATCGATGTTGCTACTAAATACGGTTATATCGCCGTTGATCACGGCGCCTGATTCTAGGGTTGTTGATTCGCGGATCACCAAATCATCGTTGACAACTTCGCCGCTTTCGATCACATCATCCAAGGCTGAAGCCAATACTGCAACAGGTACAGCCATCGCCAGCAGTGCCAGAATGATGATTATCTTTCTAAATCTCATACTCTACTCTAGTGTTTTTAGGTGACCCAAAACACTTAATGCTTCGCCATTTAAAATCACTTATATAAAGTGTTGGACGAAGCACAGTAACCCTGAATAAAAATTTAACTTCTTGCCGGAAGAATGGCGCCCACTGTGCGACGATAAACGGCCGCCCACAGCAAAATGCTCCCAACCATAACAAGCGGAATCAAATAATTAGCGGGCTGGCTAGATGCCAGCTCGCTAAAACTTAGAACTAATTGTGCCAGCCCGTTTAAGATCGATTCGGTGAGCTGGAGAACTGAAGCCTGCGCAGGGAGACTTGAGAACAGATATGTCATGAGTGCAAGGGGTGCTAGCGTGATAAATAACGCTAGAGCAAAACCTATCCCAACAACCCAGCGGCTTCTGCTTGGTCGGGGCAACATATCCATGGTATTGACCACAAAATCGGCCGGTGGCTCAACCATCTCTACATCCGAGAAAAGTGTATTCACTTCCTGCATCGATGCGAGTTCACTAGCCAAATCTGGATTCGTGGCCAGATATCTGTTTAATTCTCTTTCTCCCGATTTTGATAGATTTCCATCTAAAGCATCGATCATTAATGCTTCGATGTATTCTCGATCGTCTGGTGGTTTCATCTCGTTCATCATCTCATAACCCCCATCTAGGTTAGTTTTTTGGGATCGAATTCAAGAATTTATTGCTTCTTTTTTATTCTGTCTTACACACAAGTAGAGCAATCATGTCTGACTGCTCTAAAGCTTTTGTTAGTTTGTTAAGTAAGACAGCTTCAGTCAGATTAAACAGTTGCGACTGACATACCCATTTCGACACCAGCTTCAGCAAGCTGCTTGCGGGCGCGAAATAGACGAGATTTGATCGCGCTTACACTGGTATCCATTGCTTCTGCAATTTCATCGTATGACAGATCGTACCAATAGCGCAGTACAACTGCCTCGCGATACTCATCTGGTAAAGACTGAAGTAATTCTTGAACCTGCACTTCTCTTTCCCCACGTACCACGTTTGCCTCAGGGCCAGATTGTTTTTCTGACATCAAAGCTGGATGTGATGGGAGCGGTTCGTCGATTGATAACAAGATCGCACGACGTTTCCTTAAAAGATCGATGCAGTAGTTTGAAGTAATTGTCAGCATCCATGTGCTGTATTTGTGAGCAGGGTTGTAGCTGTGTAGCCTTGTCCATGCTCTGATGAAAGCTTCTTGGGCTGCTTCTTCTGCTTCGCGGGAGTTGTTCAACATCCGATAAGCAAGGTTAAAAACCGGCCGTTGATATGCTTCAACCAGTTTCCCAAAAGCAACTCTGTCGCCTTCACGTGCCTGACTCAACCAAAGCGCTTCACGCTCTTTCTGAGTCATTTTTTCTTCGTTCGTCTCAGTCATTACTTGATCTTTCTTCAAGTATAACTGAATTGGTGATGGACTGGTGCTTGAAACACGTTCCATTATTTGTAACCCTTTATTTGTTGAGAGAACCATTACCTTAATTCCATCCGCTCTAACCGGAGCCAGAACGGTCAAAATACCAAATAGTGCACAGAAAATTTCTGTGTTTAATACTATCTACGCAGGTTGTTTTAAAAAGTTGCACAGATTTAAAAATTGATTTTCTCAACCGTATGCCAACAAGGGTCTGACTCAGATATAATTGATCTGATGTCAATTCAGCAATTTCGACACCTTACGTCAAAAGCCACTCTTCCGTTGCTAGAAACAGCACTTATTTTGTCGAAGAATGTTGCAACGCCTAATCTCGACATCCCCCACTGGATTAGCGAAGTTGATGGGCTTGCACAACAAGCGGCCGCCTACGTGCCGGCCGGGGTGTCTGAACGTGAGAAAATGACAGCCCTTATGAATTGGCTGTTTGATCCGCACACAGATGGGGCCATGTTTGCTGGCAACAAGAAATTTTATGGGGACCCACGCAACAGCTACATTGATCAAGTCATAGGCCGCAGGCTGGGGATTCCGATCACCCTATCTGTTGTGTGTATCGAAGTGGCCAAACGAATCGGACTTCGTTTTGAAGGTATCGGGTTGCCTGGCCACTTTGTGGTTGGGGGCTACATTGATGGGATGCCTCTACCCATCCTGTTTGACCCGTTTAACAACGGAAAGCACATTACAACCGAAGAGTGCGCCAAACTGGTAGAGCGGACAACGGGCTACGTGGGGACATTTGAGGAAGAGTGGCTTCAACCGGCCAACAGCACACTCATCATCATACGGATGTTAAATAACCTGCGCGTTGCCTTTATGCGCCAAGAAAACTGGCCAGAGGCGATTGCGGTCCTGCGCCACTTACAAATTATTCAGGCGGAGCTGCCTGCCCACTGGCGCGACGAAGGGCTCATCCACTTTCACTTAGGCGACATGCGCAAAGCGTCTGAATTGCTTGAGGATTATTTGAGCCAAAAACCACACGATGCGGACTACATCAAATCAAACATCGGCCCTGAGATGGAAAAGTGGGCCAAACTAAACTGAGAAAAATAAATGAATCAAGACTTGTTAAACATACTCCCTGAAATTGCGGATGCCTTGGCCGAAAACCGGCCGGTCGTGGCGCTGGAGTCAACCGTGATCACCCACGGATTGCCGTGGCCCAAAAACATCGAAACGGCTAAAGGGATGGAAGCGGCCGTGCGTGAAAGTGGTTCGGTCCCTGCGACCTTGGCTCTGATCAACGGTGAGATACGCATCGGGCTAACAGATGATGATCTTGAATTTTTAGCCAAGCTCCCAAGTGATTCGGTTCGCAAATGCAGTCGTCGGGATTTGCCCACAGTGATGGCGAAAAAGGGACATGGCTCTACAACTGTGGCGGCAACCATGATCTTGGCCAACTTGGCCGGTATCCAATTTTTTGCCACCGGCGGGATTGGAGGTGTGCATCGCGGCCATCATTTTGACGTAAGTGCCGACCTGATGGAACTGGGCAAAACCCCAACCACCGTTATTTGCAGTGGGGCAAAGGCGATTTTAGACATCCCAAATACTCTAGAAGTTCTGGAAACCCAAGGTGTGCCGGTTTTAGGCTATCAGTGTGACAAATTGCCACTCTTTTATTCGCGTGAAAGCGAATTTGATGTCACAGAACGGGTCGACTCGGCCGCAGAGATTGCACAAATCGTACACACTCGAAATCAATTGGGCATCCACAACGGGACCTTGGTGACCGTGCCTGTGCCAGCAGATCAAGAAGTACCAGCAGGGGACATCCAAAGTATCATTGATGCGGCGGTTGAAGAAGCGGACAATAAAGGGATCAAAGGGGCCGAAATTACCCCGTGGCTTCTCTCGAGAATTGCTGAGTTGAGCAACAATCAATCGATGACGGCAAATATCGCATTATTAAAAAACAACGGCCGTGTAGCGGGGCTCATTGCCAGTGCGTACCAAGAGTTGGTAAACTTGAGTAATTGAGGTAGATTTCGGGTCGAGTAAATGTTGGGCCTGTTGGTGTCGAATGGCAAAATCAAAGAAGAAATCAAAAGAAAAAATCGTGCTCATCCGCAACACGATCAAGAAGCAAATTCGCGGATTAAGCTGGGGGGTATTTTTCTCCGCTCTGCTTGTGATTGCCATTAGCATCGTATTGGGGAGCTTTCTGGCCGGGGTTGACATGTCTTACATCCCCACAGATTGGCCACAGCTCGTTTGGTTTTCAGCAGGATTATTGACCTTACTCGCCCTGATCATCTTTATTTTAGTTCGGAGCCGGGCTGACAGAATACGCTTGGCTGTTGAAAAAGCGGTTGGCAAAGAATTACGCATTTTGCGCTCGTCGTACCGCAAAAATCAAGCGATCCAAGATATGGCGACTCGCTTGAGGGCTACACTAAAT
Source organism: Chloroflexota bacterium (assembly GCA_020631655.1). Taxonomy (GTDB): domain Bacteria; phylum Chloroflexota; class Anaerolineae; order Promineifilales; family Promineifilaceae; genus WTJY01. The sequence goes on from JAHDGV010000084.1 coordinate 17,921, forward strand.
TTAGAAGAAGTTTTTGAATCTGCCTTAAACGTCTGTACTGTGGGTTTGCAAGAAGCGGGGATTCCTGAAAAAAACATTATGGGGGCGATCCTTCTTTATGAAGGGGACGAGCTAACAATGGCGGCCCGCAAAGGGATCGGCCGCACCCCTTACTCTCAAATCGACGACAAATCTGGCATCATCGGCCGTTCGTTAGCCCAAGCAGAACCAGTAGTTTCAAGCGAAATTGATCAAGATCCACTTGTGTCTAACTTGCCCAGCTTCCGGCGATGCCGGACGATGCTGGCGGTTCCACTTCGGGTCCGTTTCCAGATTTTTGGGGTGATGCTGATCGGGTC
>JAHDGV010000584.1 GCA_020631655.1 Chloroflexota bacterium
ACTTATGTGGTCCAAATTGCCATTGTTATCATCATTATCAGCGTGGGAATCCGCCAAAGTTTTGGCATTTTCCTCCGGCCGCTGGTTGAAGATTTAAACATTACCCGTGAAACCTTTAGCTTGGCAATCGCCATCCAGCAGTTGATTTATGGGTTCCCGTTGGTTGGCATTTTGGCCGATCGCTTTGGCTCACGCTGGGTTGCGATTGGGGGAGGCTTGCTCTACAGTGTCGCAATTTTCTGGTTCGCAATCGATCCTAGCGTGTTCACCCTCTACACCTCGTTTGGGGTTTTGATCGGGATGGCGCTGAGCGCGACAACCTATGTGGTTGCTCTTGGGGCAGTTGCTAAAGTGGTTGCTCCAGAGCGTCGGAGTACGGCTTTTGGCCTCATCACCGCGGCCGGATCATTTGGGATGTTCGTGGTTGTGTTCGGGATGGAGCAATTGCGCACCGTGTTGGGCTGGCAATCAACGTTCATGTTTATGGGGGTGATGGTTTTAATCATCGTTGTAGTAGCTTCGTGGTTTCCGGGAGCGCCAAAAGATGATGAGTTGGCGAGCACGCCAAACCAAAACCCGTCCGACATCGAGGCGGACAAAAATTCATTGATGTCGGTTTTGCTCAATGCGGGCAAAAGCGGCAATTACTGGCTCCTGTTCTTAGGCTTTTTTACCTGTGGCTTTCATGTTGCCTTTGTCAGCACCCATCTACCGGCCTACTTATCAGATTTAGGGATCGCGGCCCGTATCGGAGCCCTCGCGCTTTCTCTGATTGGGCTGTTTAATATGATCGGGTCGCCGCTGTCAGGTTGGTTAGGGGATCGGTATCGTAAAAAATACCTGCTGAGCGGGATTTATTTGGGCCGAGCCATTGTGTTTGCCGCCTTTATTTTAATTCCGGTTAGCAACGCGTCAGCCTTGATTTTTGGCTCTGTATTTGGATTACTTTATTTGGCAACAGTTCCGCTCACAAGTGGCCTTGTGGCTCAAATTTTCGGCTCACGTTATTTGTCTACGCTGTATGGCTTTATCTTTTTCGGCCATCAAATCGGCTCGTTTTTGGGCGTTTGGTTGGGCGGCCGCTTTTTTGATACGCAAGGCACCTATATGCCGGTTTGGATTATGGGGATCGGCTTGGCGATTTTTGCGTTTTTTGTGCATTTGCCAATTGCAGACAATTCCCCTCTAGTTAAAGCTCAGCCAGCAATAGGGGATTAAAATCCCAACCCTAAGGCCACCAATTTAAAGTTTAATCAAACTTAAACCCGAGTCGTTCTAACTCCGGCCGCAGATTGGGCCGTTTGTGGCTGTTTAGCCGTTTGGCAATTGGCCCCGTAAATGCGGCCGCATCCAAATTACGCCCTTGCGCCTCGTAGTGTTCGGCCAATTCTTTGTCATGCTCATCCAGTTTCTCAGTCGGATCGGCCGAGCTGTATTGCTCATAGTGGACTACAAGTTCGTGCGGTAAACGGGGCTTTTGATTCGGCACATGCTCTGCATCTGGCCAGCCAATACACATCCCATAAACCACGTAACAGCCGTCTGGTAGACCCAACAGCTTAGCTGCATCTTCAGGATGGTTGCGCATGCCCCCGATCATCACAACGCCTAATCCAAAGGATTCGGCCGCAATGTTGGCGCTCATGCCGACCAACGCCGCATCAACCGACGAGACAAGGGTTGTTTCTAATCCTCGAACCAGCTCTTGCCCGTGCATTTTACACGCCGCATCTAACCGACTGATGTCTGCACAAAAGGCAAAAAATACGGGGCATGTTTCAACGTGTTTTTGGCCACCGGATAAAACGGCCAGCTGTTTTTTTGTTTCAGGATTTCGAACCACAACCACGCTGTAGGTCTGCATGTTACTGCTTGTTGGGGCGCGCCGTGCGGCCGCAATAATTTCCTCAACCATTTCATCGGCTACATCTTGATCTGTAAAGCGGCGAATGGTTACATGGTTCTTTTGTAGCTCAGTAGTTGATGTTGAAACGGTCATTTTTCCTCGAGTAATTGTTTGCAAAAATCGGCTGATTTAGCTGTCTATTTTATCAAACTAGTACCAAGTGGTTAACAGCAACTAACTTTCTTCTTCTTTAATATAGATGGGTGTCATCAATTCTGGATGTTTGCCCTGCATGTCGGCGTAAAAGGCTCGAATCGTGTCCATACCCTTCTGAACATCGTCAGCCAAATTGATCGGCCGAGTATCAACCCCCACACAGCGTTTACCAAAATCTAGATATGACAGATAAATGGGTAAGTTTGTCCCCCGAGCAATATGATAAAAGCCGCTACGCCAACCGTCTCGCTTGGCCCGAGTACCGGCCGGTGCGATCAAAAGCTCAATTTTTTCAGCGTTATTGGCTATTTCAATTACTTCTTTTACCTTGTTGGCACCAGCACCCGATAAAACCGGAATGCCGCCTGTCCACAACGTAAATTGTCCAAAAAAACCTTTGGTATAAGCCGCTTTTACCAAGTAGGATGGTCTAATGCCTAGGCCAAATCCGGCAAGCACCATCAAAAACCCATCTATCAAAGATGTATGCGGTGACGCCAGCATAATATATTTATCAACCGGAGGGCGAGCGCCCTCTAAGGTCCACCCCCCTAATTTGAGGATAAGACGGGAAAGTGAGCTTAAAATATTGAACAACATGTGTATCAAGCCTAACTTGATCCCCACCTGAAAGCTTGTGCTTCTTACAAAAGTTAAAACTTAAAAACAGCTTAAAAATAGGACTTTTGACCTAATTTTCACGAAATTCTACAGGGAGTTTGATGACATAAATCGCAAGGTAGGATATGCTTATCTTAAGGACCGAAAGATTTTAAGGATTATTTCTCATGCAGACAGAAAACAACTCAGGGATTAAACGAATCCTAGCCGTTGACGACAACGAACAAACAT
>JAHDGV010000585.1 GCA_020631655.1 Chloroflexota bacterium
AGTTGGGTAAAGCCAAAGGTCCACTCGTACAGGGCCAAACGCTGAAAGGCAGAAATCAGCATCACAATCACAAATCCGATAGCAAGGGATGCCAACGCATTAAACACAATGCGATCTGTTTTGTATTTTTTGACCGCAAACCAATTCATGCACTGCACAATGAACAGGGTGATGCATGCCACCATCACGAGCTCAAAAAAGCCGCGCCGCGCATATTCGGCGTATGAAATCCCATCTAACGATAGAAAGCTTTGGCCGCCAAACAGGTAAGCAAACTGGATAGAGACAAACAATCCAAACAGAAGATTGATCAGTACCAAAATGGTGCGAGACTCGATGGTGCCTAAAGGCAATCGGCCGCGGACCTTGCCCAGCACCCGCTCGGGCAACGGCCGTGGAACGCTGACCGAGCTACGGAGTGAGTAAGCCAAATAACCGAGTGCGATCCAGCTGATCCCAAAAATAATCAAGCCGCTCCACAAAAATTCAAATATCGCGGCGCTAATCCGAATATCAAACATGCGCAGTACCGATTGTGCAAAAATCGCGTCGGCCGAAGCGAGCAATCCCACCAAAATAAACAACAGCGGAGTTGCCAGTACAGCCCCGCGAATAACAGGGTAGAACTTATCCCGGCCGGCAAGCCGAACAACCTCAATATCCACATGTTCATTCACAACTGCCACCGGCCGGATCGCCATCCCCCCCAGCGCCCGAAACGGAAGTGTCGTGAATCCGATGAGGCCTAATCCAGCCACTTGCCCCGTGGTGCTAAACATCGCCAGCAGGATAAGGGTAAATCCGCTGATCAGCACGTTCAGCATTGTCAGGAGCTCGTTGGCGCGCACCATCACCATCGTGGCGCAAAACAAGAGCGGAACGATCAGCCACAGGTTTCTCTTTTGCAGTCGTTGGTCCTCTAGATTGGTTAAAACCCACAAGCCGCCCAAAAAGATCACAACAAAAATGATCAACGAGATGCCTAAAGGTTTGTCATGAAATAGAAAATCGGCCAGCCAGCCCACAAAAAGTGAAAAAATAATAAGTCCACTTGGGTTTTTTAATTGATTCATGATCTATTACTCCTGAAAAGCGGTTTTGAAATCAACTTTATTTTTATTGTTTACCGTTTGTGCCACAATGACTCAAAGACCGATCGCCGTGCACTCAGGTGCTTCGGCAGATGGCTTTCATTAATCTAGGACTTTTGCTTCAAACGTATTCAACATCCGCGAGATCACCCTTCGACAAGCTCAGGGTTCCTTTCAGGCGAAATTCCTAAAATCAACAAAGAAGCGATGGAGAAAATATGAGGACCACAAAGTTTGTACTTTTAGTTGCATTAATTGGGGGATTGGTTGCCTTCGGCCGCTCGGCCGCCAAAGAACAGGCACAATTTGAAGGGCCAATTGGCTTTAACTTGGTTGGATCAGGCTTTTCGCTCCCGACAGGTGTCACCTCAACCGGTGTTCCGGGTGACGACAGGCTGTTTGTGCTGGAGAAAAACGGCCGACTGCGCATTTTAGACAATGGCACCATTCTGGAGCCAGACTTTTTAGATGTGTCTGACTTGGTTTCAACCAACAGTGAACGAGGGCTTTTGGGGCTGGCTTTTGACCCGAACTACGCTGAAAACGGCTACTTTTACATCAACTATTCTGACAATCGTGATGAAACATTTGGAGATACGATCATCGCACGCTACACCGTGTCAGATGATCCCAACGTGGCTGATCCAAATTCAGCTTTTACTATTCTTGAGGTTGAGCAGGATTTCCAAAACCACAACGGTGGCTGGCTAGCCTTCGATCCCAATCAAAATTTGGTCATCGGGATGGGTGATGGCGGTAGCGGCGGTGATCCAAATAACCGTGCGCTTAGCCGTGACACCCTGCTCGGCAAAATCCTGCGGATTAATGTCCATGGGAGCGGTCTACCGGCCGATGTAAACGGTTGCGGCCGGGTGCGCAACTACACCATCCCAGAAGATAATCCCCGGCCGTTTGGCTCAGACGATTGGTGTGCAGAGATCTGGTCGTACGGTTGGCGTAATCCGTGGCGCTTTAGCTTTGATGCCCAAACGGGGGACTTTTGGGCCGGAGATGTGGGGCAAAATGCGTTTGAAGAAATCAACTTCGAGGCGGCCGGATCTGCTCCATTACAAAACTATGGCTGGCGCTGTTACGAAGGGTTTTCACCATATGGCCCCGCCAATTGCACCATCGATCCTAATGATCGAACCGATCCAGTGACTGACTATCCCCGCACAAAAGGGACTTCTGTAACTGGCGGCTATGTCTACCGAGGCTCTAGCTATCCCGGCCTGCAGGGGGTGTATCTGTTTGGTGACTTTGTGACCGGTCAGCTCTGGTCGCTTGTGCCAGATCCTCAATCAGATCGATTTATCGAGACTGAGTTACAAGACACCTCGTTCAGCCTCAGCTCGTTTGGAGAAGGGAGCGATGATGAGTTGTACTTGGCCAGTTTTGGGGCCGGTGAAATTTATCAGGTGATTGGTGAATTTGGGGCTCAGATCAGTTCTGCCAAAACGGCACTGGTGCAAACGGGTGGCACAATTAGCTACACGATTACGATCACCAACGTTGGTTTAAGCCCGCTCACGGGTGCTCAGATCCAGAACCCGATCCCGGCCGGTGTGGCCCATCTTACCGGAGGCACGGTGGCCAATGGAATGGTGACGATTGATGTTGGAACTATCGGTGTAGGTGAATCTGTTGCAGTCACTTGGACTGGGCAGGCCCCGACCTCGGCCGGATCTATTCCAAATACCACGGTGACCCTAACTGCCAACGAGTTGGTTAGCAGCATCGAAAACCAGCCTGATCGTGATCCGTCAACCGTTGTCACAAATCAGCCGGTATCGCTTACCTATTTGCCTGCGATTTTGCGGTA
>JAHDGV010000586.1 GCA_020631655.1 Chloroflexota bacterium
GTGCTCACGCAACTGGTCCGGCCGGGTGCGCCGGTCATTTACGGCGGGTTTACCACCAACACTGACCTAAAAAGCGGGAGCCCCAGCTTTGGCACCCCAGAAGGGGCGTGGGCCCTGCTGGTTGGTGGGCAGATGGCCCAACACTACGGCCTCCCCTATCGCGGTTCCGGTGGTTTAACCAACGCACCCATTGTGGATTCACAATCGGCCTATGAATCCAACTGGAACATGTGGCCCTGCGTGCTGGCCCACACCCATCTGATGATGCATTCAGTCGGCTGGATGGAGTCAGGGCTAACCGCATCGTTCGAAAAGTTTGTGATCGATGCGGAAAACTTGGCAATGTTTAGCAAGTTTTTAGAGGGATTTGAGGTCAACGATGAAACGCTCGCCCTCGACATGATTGCGCAGGTCGGCCCCGGCGGTCACCATTTCGGCACGCCACACACGCAGGCCCGCTACCGCGAAGCCTTCTACCAATCAGATCTGGCGGATCGTGATCGCTTTGACAATTGGGAGCTGGCAGGCAGTGAAGACACGGCCGTGCGGGCCAACAAAATCTGGAAAAAGTGGTTGAGGGAGTATGAGCAGCCGAAGCTTGATTTGGCGATCAAAGAGGAGCTGGATGAGTTTGTGGCTCGGCGATCAAAAGAGCTAGAAAACGTCAATTTGTATGATTAATTAGCTTTAGCACATCATCGGTCGGCCGTACATCCCCAAAATTTCTGAAGAACGTTGCCAGTGTGGCTTCATGTTGCCCCTGCTTGTGCCCCCACATTCCGTCAGAGATCATCGTGACTTGGTAATCAAGCTCAGTGGCGTCACGCGCGGTTGATTCACAGCACACGTTGGTAACCATCCCCATAATCAAGAGCGACTGAATGCCACGCTCTTGAAGTTTCTCATGCAGGTCACACCGGCCGGGGAAAAAGGCGCTTGCCCCCTCTTTCTCAGCAAAGATATCGTCAGGGTCAACATGCAGGCCGCTCCAGACCGTTGTTGTGGCCCCATTTTCTCCACTCGCATCTTCATGCATTTTGGCAAACGTTCGGCCGTAGATGGCGGTAAAGTTCTCAGATGCTTTGCGTACAGGTGTGGTGACCCACGCAACAACCCCGTTGCTTGCACGCAGACTGTCAGCAATTGCGTTGACCTTGGGTGCGAGCAAACGCATGCTCCCGTTGTCAGGATGCTCCATCGTTCTAGAGTCTAAATCGACAACGACGAGGGCCGTTCGTGCAGGGTCAAGCTCCTCAAATGCGTGTAAACGTCCCCGCCGCTTAACCACCTTATTTACAATTATTTGCGGGATACCGCTGGGATGCGGGGTTTGATTTTCCATTTATTTCCTCTCTACGTTGCCTAGGCTTTCAATCTTTTTTTCTCCACATCAGTTTCTTAAATAGGGAGAGTTAGTTTACAAGCCATAAGCCTCGTGATACGGATGAGAAAACCAATTGATTTTTTCAAGATAAAGATCAAGCGCCCAACGCAGACTCGCAATATACCGATTTCTGGCAAAAACTTTATGATCAATAGCCCATCTCAACGTATCGGTTGCCGCATACAGGGCGATTTGATTGGTTTTGTTCTGAATCTCTGAATCACTTTGTTGCTGAATCCCATAAGCGTTTAAGAATAGATTGTAGTGCTCCAATGTTGGCTGTTCGGATTTGATGATTTGAGCAAAATCAAAAAAGGGAACAATGGCCGAGCGAGCACTCCCCCAATCAATCATGGTGACCTGCCCATCTTCGCCCCAAATCGCGTTGCGCAGAGACACATCACCGTGGCACAAACCAAATTGCCAAGCTGTGTCTTTAATCGATTCAAAGCAAGACTTCAAAACTGCATGCTCTTGCTTATTCACATACCCACGTTTCAGCAACACATCTTCTGGATGAATGGCATGAATATTATGATCCACCCACTGATCCCAAGATTCTGCAAAGCTGTGACTAGAACCGTCTAAAAGATTTGGTCCGTATCCAGTAGTTTTTATCGAATGGATGCCAGCCAAGTGGGAGCCAAACGACTGCCAGATTTTAGACTGATTCAAGGAATCATCTGTACACGGTTTACCGTCCACAAACGATTGGATCATAAAGACACTGTTTTCATATGTACCAATTTTAAGCACTGCTGGTGTTGGCACACCGGCTTCTCTTGCTTGCTCTGCGCACCATCGCTCCTTTTCATATTCCTTGAGCTTGTCTTTGTTGTCATCCTGACTGAGTCTAAAAATGTATAGCTTATTTTGGCAGGCAACGCGAAACACCTTGTTAACGCTCCCCACTGGAATATTGATGGGCGTTGAATCAACTGCCCCTAGATGGTCTCTGGCAATTGATTCGACTAAAAGAATATCTTCTGGAGTGGCGGTGTTGTCAAAATCATGCATTTATTAAAAGTAACACAATTGAAAGGATTAAGGTTGTAATCCCAAGAGCCAGCCTTCAATCCCCCGAATTGAATCATCGGCCGGAACACCCTCACCCAGCTCCCCAGCCAACACCATCAGCATCCCCAAAAGGCCAATCATCGAATCAAAACGATCCTCCCCATCAGCACCGTCCCCAAATCCAGATTTAATTTCAGCCCGACTCCCCCCATCAAACACAACGTTCAGCCGCTCTCCAAGTTGCAAAATCTGCTCAGCATTGTGCATCCGTGCAACCTGCGACCGTTTGCCCGTTCGCTTGCCATCGATCATCGGAAACTCGATCCCGATATGAGTGTACATTTCGGCCGGATATACCTCTGCCACAACCAGCTGATGTGTTTTCAACCGCTCCAAACTTCCATCAAACGGCCACAGCTTGCAATCAAAATCACCCGTCACCAGCGGGATAAGAAGCTGTTGCCAAGCAGACAGCGCCGCTTTACCCACCTGTTGCGCCCCCAT
>JAHDGV010000085.1 GCA_020631655.1 Chloroflexota bacterium
AACCCCACTACTTCCCATGAGTCGCGCTAATGGCTAACTCACTTATAAGTATAGTTGGGGTAAAGGTTTGATACTATCGGCAATTTGCCACAAACCATATGGGTCTATTTGGACAAATTGTCTACAACTAGGGGAAAACCCTACTTATCTGTACGCAATTGCCACAGTTTAAGGGCTAAATGCAGGGCCAACCGCATATCAGCTTGGTCAAGATCATGGCCGGTTAGATCACGGATCCGCTCAAGGCGGTAAAGCAAGGTGTTACGGTGAATGAATAATGACTCAGCCGTTTGGCTAATATTGCCGTGATGCTCAAAGTAAGCCGAGATCGTATTTACCAAATTGCTCCGATGACGATCGTCGTATTCAGCTAGTGGACCAACAATCCGGCCGGCGAACTCTTGAACCGTAGGATTGTCATCTAATTGAGTCAACAATTGATACACGCCCAAGCTGTCATACTCAACCAACCGCTTCATCTCCAACCGTTGCCCCAGCTTCATCGCTTGGATCGCTTGTTGGTAGATCATGGGCCAATCGTTTAACGAATCGGCCGGGCCAGCCAAACCGCTCACCATCACCACATCACGATTTTCAACTTCTAAATATTCGCGCAAGCGGCGCTCAAGTTCGCGCGCACTGCCCATATCATCTTCGTTGCGCAATGCCTGGAACAGCGTCACAGTTGTTCCACCGTAAATGTGAACCAGCGCGGGCCGATTATGGCTAGACAAAACCCAATTAACCGCCGTTTCTAGGTGACGGATTGAGTTCTCTTGCTCGTCGTTCCAAGTAAAGGTCAAAACCGCATGTGGTTGATCTGTATCATGATCAAGGCGCATTTTCAGCCGATCAATTTCAGCGCGCTCTACGGTGCCAGCTAGAATCCCTTCTAAAAAGTCACCGCGAAGCTCTTTCTTGGCCTCACTAATCGCTTTGGCTTTGGCCATTTCCAAGGCACAGGCGGCCGCACCATGCTCCGTAGTGAGCTTGTCGAGCATGTCTAACTCATCGGCCGGGCCAATGATCGACAAATAACCTCGCGCACGATCCCCAGAAATAATCGGGGTCAACAGGCGGCCGATGTTTTCTACAGGCAAAAGCTGTTGCCAATGGCTCTGGCGCGTGCGGGCGGCCGCTTTGCGATTGCGCAAAACCGGCGGCAGATCTTCCCGCTTTAACAAAGCCTCTTTTAAAGATTCTAAATTAATTTCGTTGTTTTCAGGTACGCTGATCGCTTGTAACTCTAGACGTTTGTCTTGCACCGCAACAATTTTGCTGGTCACGCGCGACATTAAATCAGCCATCGCCTGCAAACCCTGCTCCTCACGAGACATTTCAGAAAGCTGGCGATACAGTTGCATCCCCCGCTCTGAAAGCTGAGCCTGCCGGTCTAGCAACAGTGATGAAACTGCTTTCAACACATCACGCATCGGCAAATCATCTGTGATGATTAAAAGGGGCAGATCAATATTTTTCGCTTCAGTTTGAATAACAGGGTCAACATCGCTAAACAAAACAACCCCAGCAACAGCCAAGGCCCCCATTGTTTGCAATCCGCTTAGCATTTCGGCCGAAGACGCACTGGCTTGCATTGACCCAGGGATGATCACAAGATCACCCAATTGCACCTGCTCACGTATCCCAATCCAATCAGTCAAAACCACGACCCAATTAATGATCCTAGAATGATGATCGGCACTCCCCGTCATGATTGTATTAAGCGGAAGTGCCAGTTTTTGCACATCCGACAACGTAACTTGTCCCTGATCCATGTCTTTGTCCAGTTTTATTGACTAATTTGGTGGGGTTTTTGGGGTACTCAAAATTGAGGTTAAGTCAATATAAAGTTTGATTTAACCTCAAGATTGTAACGTAAGTGGCTCCTAATCTCTAGTCCAAGACTAAATTTCATATACTGGCTAAATCAAGCTCCCTCGGTAATCTATCCAACAAGGCTTGAGTTTGTGTTGCTGATTGGCAAGCTCACAACAAACGTTGCCCCTTTACCAGGAGGGCTGGTTAGCTCAATTGTGCCCCCATGCTGGTTTACAATGCGCAAGCAGGTTGCCAATCCCAATCCGGTTCCCTTGCCAGGGTCTTTGGTTGTGTAAAACGGCTCAAAAATATGGGCCGCTTTCTCGTCTGAAATGCCGGGTCCATTATCAGAAATAACTACCTCAACAAAATCCTGACCATCTTGTGATGCCCGAGTGATAATGTCGAGTTCGGGATCTTCTACACCTGCGTCCCGCATCGCGTCCCGTGCGTTAATCATCAAATTAATCCAAACGCTCTTAATGTGCTCTGGGCTAGCCTGAATCGGATCCAACTTTTCACCGAACTGCTGATTGAGCTCAACTTGGGCCGCTTTAAATTGGAAACCAATCAATTTTAGAGCTGACTGGACTGATTCATTCAGATCGATCCGTTTAAACGCGTACTGTTGTTCACGTGCAAAATCTAGCAGCCCTTTCACAACAGATTGGGCCCGCTCACCACCCTGCAGAATCAAATCGGCCGCTTCATAGTCGTCGCTGTCTTTGTCCAACGTCATTTTTAGCATTTCCGCATTGGCGATCACCGCCACCAGCGGGTTGCTGATTTCGTGGGCAACTCCGGCCGAAAGTTGACCAATGGCCGCTAATTTACCGGTCTGGATCAACTGATCCTCAAGGCGACGCTCCTCAGTACGGTCTTGCCAAACGATAACTGTTTTTGCCTCGCTTGAATCCCGGCGATTGCCAGGGAGCGGATAAGCATTGATGTCCCATTCGCGCGGCAAATGATCTTCACCCTTCCATTTATGTGACCATGTTATGGGTGTGTTTCCATGAATGGTTTGATGAACCAGACAATGCTCGCAGGGTGTGTCACGGCCGTAGAACACTTCAAAACAATTGCGCCCTTTCAAGCTTTCGGCCGGATGTCCGATGGCACTGGCTTTTGCTTTGTTTACCGCAACCAGCTCCCAGTTTTCATTAATGGTATAGATGGGGTGCAAAATACCGTCAATAATTGCTTGCAGCGAATTCCGGTTTTGCTGGAGATTTTTTACCAAGTAGGCATTGTGGATTGTGTTTGCCAATGAGGTTGAGAATGAAGCGGTTAGATCGACATCAAATTCTTTAAACTCTCCATCTTTCTTGTTCCAAGCGGCTACAACACCCCAAGTGCCACCACCCATTAACACGGGCAGTGCCAATATCGATTTGACCTCAACGCCCGGTGGGGCGTCTAACTTTTGATCGAACAACGGGTGGGAATGGGGAGAGTTGACCCGCATCACGGCCGGCCGTGTCACCGTCTCGGCGATAATACTCTTTTCGCCGCGCAGTGGAACGGTGGGATAGGTCACATCAACTTCATATTTGTCTGGATCAAGATCGACGTACTGGCAGTGCAAAATCCCACGATTTTTGAGCTGCACAAACAGAGCGGTCGCTTCCACATTCAAAATTTCGCGCAATCCTAAAGTAGCATCCCCATAGACGCTCCGCATCTCTAATGAAGCTGACATCTGCTGGCCCACTCGGTTTAAAAGGGCAAACTGTTCACGCTGGCGCATCAGCTCTTTCTCAAGCTTTTGAGAGCGCAAAAGGGTTTGCACACGGGCCAAAAGCTCGGCCGAGTGGAATGGCTTTGTGATGTAGTCGTTGGCCCCCGCCATAAGTGCATCAATTTTTTGGCCGCTCTCATTAATAGCGGTCAGCATGATCACCCTGATGTCACGCAGTTCGGGTGTGGGGTGCCCCCGAATTTGCTGAAGCACCTCTAACCCATTCATGCTGGGCATCAACAAGTCTAACAACACAAGATCAACAGGCCCCCGATTGGCGATATTTCCAACCGATGCTTGAATTAAAAATTGCAGTGCCTCTTGCCCTGTATCAACTTCAGAGGTTGTATACCCCTGTAACTGTAAAATCTGAACCAGCGGCTCCCGCATTTCAGCCTGATCATCAACAATCAAGATATGAGCGTTTTTTAGATCAGGGATTATGGCATATGGGTGTTTAACTTCAGAAATCATGCTGACTTAGTACGTGAAAATAGACTAATAAATCGCTTGGAGAGGGTATTCCAAGTCTGGTTAATTATACTGGCTACCCGAGGATGACAATTTAAACAAAAAAAGGGTGCGGGTCAAACAAAATGTTTGGCCGCACCCGGTTTTTTTCCTAAATCTTCCAAATTAGTTCGATAAACTATTCTGGGACAGAGAAGGTATATCCATGCCCTTTAATCGTCCGAATGTACATCGGTTCAGACGGTTTAGGTTCAATTTTCTCACGCAGGTTTTTAACATGCGCCCGAACAAGTTCAGGGCTACCTGTGTCACGTGGATAATCCCACACATCCTGCAACAGTTGTTGGCTGGTAAAAATCAATCCAGCGTTGCTCATTAAATGATAGAGCAAGTCAAACTGTACGTTGGTGAGCAAGATTTTGCCGTCTGGCGTTTTTACTTCAAACGTCCGGCAGTCCAAAATCACTTCGCCCACTTCGATTTTCTGTGGTGGCTCAGCGGCCGGGCCGCCTGCAACTGTAGCTTGAATTCGGCGCAAAATGGCTTTTACACGAAGATGGAGTTCTTCCATATTAAACGGCTTGGTCATGTAGTCATCTGCACCAGCCCGGAAGCCTTCGATTTTATCTTCATCTTTAATTTTGGCGGTCAAAAACAAGATGGGTAAATCTTGTAACAAAGGATCGCCACGAATTTGTCGTGCAATTTGGTACCCATCAGCACCAGGCATTACAACGTCTAAAATAAATAGGTCAGGACGGTGTCTGCGAGCAAGCTGCAGACCTTCGGCACCACTGCGGGCAACCATTACGTGGTATCCGTACAATTTGAGTGCGCGTTGCACTGTACGTGATACGAGTTCATCATCATCTATTGCTAAAATTGATGGCATGTTACTTCGACCTCAACGAATAAAAAGTAATTAAAAAAGGGAGAAACTTTATGTGAACCCATTATACTTCCCAGAGGGAAAAATGCGAGTTTGAAGGTTAATAAGCCATGACAAGGACGGGGATCAAACGTAAACGGAAGATCAAAAAAGAGTTAAGATCGGCCGATATAGCCACTTTTTGCCCTTAATTCCTATGGTAATAGTCGAATTTTTAAAAAATCGGCCGTTTTGTGCATGCTTTTTTCATACTAGTACTTCTTGGCTACCCAGAAAGACTCCCCTTAAGTTATCCCCCTATTTTTGCGCAATCTAAAGCGGGCGTGAACGAGCTAAATCCCTTCGGGGCGGCCAACCAAAATCACAATCGAACGAGCCTCAACAGACACCTTTGTTTGTGAATCTAGCAAAACCCCTTGACCTACTTCATGAATATCTCCGGGGGATGGCCGGCCTGTATTTGCCAGCTCGTACCAACATTGATCTTCAGCCAGTGGTGGCAAATTAAAGTTATGATTTTGCCAGTGCATATTCATCGCCACATAGATGGTTGGTGTCACAAACGCATCATCAACCCGAATTGGGTAGCATAAAAATGAGAAGGCTAACGTGTGACTGTGCCAAGCCCAATCAGGATGAAATGGATTCACGCCGTGCCACACAATATCCGCTTCATTTTGATCCTGCTGTTGGAACGCTTCGCCAGGATAATGCTCACGCCGAAGGGCTGAATAGGTTTTACGGAAAGCGATCATCAGCTGAAAAAAGCGGAACATTTCCGCCCCTTCATCCTGGTGCAGAGCGTCCCAGTTAAGCCAGTTGAGATCGTTGTCGTGTCCCCACGTGTTGTTGTTCCCCTGTTTTGTGTGCCACAGCTCATCTCCCATGTGGAGCATGGGAACACCACGACTCAACAGCAGGATGGCGGCCGCATTCTTAGCCAGCTTGAGTCGCAATCGACGAATCTCATGGTCATCAGTTTCACCTTCGACACCACTGTTCCAACTGTAGTTGTCATTGGCCCCGTCCCGATTGTCTTCCCCGTTGGCCAAATTGTGCTTGTCGTTGTAACTGTATAAATCTCGCAGGTTAAACCCATCGTGGCTGGTTATGAAATTGATTGATGCAACGGCGCTGCCGTGTGTTTTTTTGTAAAGGTCGGGCGAGCCTAAGATTTGCTGAACCATACCGCCGGTCTGACCCTGATCTCCGCGTACAAAACGGCGCAGGTTGTCTCGGTAGCGGCCATTCCACTCTGACCAACGCTTATAATGAGGGAAGCTACCTACTTGATACAGTCCGGCCGCGTCCCACGCTTCAGCAATCAGTTTGGTGTTCGCCAGCACTGGATCTTTGGCAATCGCCTCAACGACAGGTGGAGAGAGCAACGGCCGACCGTCTTGACCGCGCGTTAATATCGAAGCAAGGTCAAAACGGAACCCATCAATATGGTATTCGGTTACCCAGTAGCGGAGGCAATCAACGATCATGCGGGCTACGATTGGATGATTGCAGTTAAGCGAGTTGCCTGTGCCAGAGTAGTTTAAATAGTCCCCGTATTCATTTAGGTGGTACCACGTTTTATTGTCGATGCCCCTAAACGAGATCGTATGCCCTTCTGCAGAGCCTTCGGCCGTATGGTTAAACACAACGTCTAGCACAATCTCAATTCCGGCCGCGTGCAGTGCCTTGACCATCTGCTTAAATTCAAGAATGGCCCACTGTCCATTGCTGGCGGCAAAACCGATTTTGGGGCTAAAAAAGGCGGTGGTTCCGTACCCCCAATATTGCAAAAGGGCTTCCCCAGTGTCGGGATTGGTGAATGTACTTTCAAATTCATCAAACTCTTGAACCGGCAAAAGCTCGACACAGTTAACACCCAAAGATTGCAAATAGGGAATCTTTTCGACTAAACCAGCATAAGTTCCAGCATTCTTTACATGGGCCGAGGGATGCGCGGTAAAGCTGCGCACATGCATCTCATAAATAATTAGATCTTTGAACGGTAGGTTCAGCGGCCGGTCCCCATCCCAATCAAAGGGTTGTGATGGGATGGCACTGCGCAATGGATAAGCGTTCCCTTCGTACTGTTGTTGGCGCCACTGAGTTCGGCCTGCAACCTCACGTGCATAGGGGTCCATTAGAATTTTGCCGGGATCAAAACGATGCCCTTTCATTGGCTGATTTGGTCCATCAAACCGAAACCCATACTCAATATACTCAGCCATCAATCCAGCCACGTGCATGTGGAACACATTCCCCGTTTTCATCGTCTCGGCCGGAAACGGAATCTCTACGAATGGGTCCCAGTCCCCTCGGTTGTAAAGCACCAACCATGCATCAGTCGCATGTACAGATGCAATCGCAAAATTGATACCTGCATTGGTGACAGATGCGCCGTATGGTGTTGAATTCCCAACGGTCACAATTAAGGTGCCTTGAGATGTATGGATAGTGGTCATAAACGTAGGAAATTAAAAACTTTAACAGTCAAACCAAGCTGGTATTCTAAAACGGTTTAGAGTTCATGGCAGTCATAAAACTCAATATTAACTAAAATCACACAGATTTTCTCTGGTAAACCATAGTCCTTCACACTCATTTCTCCTTAAAAAAGACTAGCAAAAATGTAATAGTACGATAGCGTCCGTTGTGTAACCTAAAAGCAAAATTGTAGAATTTTTGCATGGCAACAAATCAACTAACCCATAAATCAGACGCTGTCATTGGCGAAACGTTATTAACCGAATCAGAAATCCAACAGCGTGTAAAAGAGCTGGGCAAACAGATCACGCAGGATTTTGAGGGGATTGCAACCACCGATAAGCCATTGATTGTTTTGGGCGTTTTGAAAGGGGTTCTTTTTTTTCTAGCTGATTTAATGCGTGAGGTGGACGTACCAAATGAAATTCACTTCATCGATATTTCAGCCGCAAAAAATTCAAGTGGCCATTATCAAGAACTGCCAAAAGATTTAGAGCAGGCGATCAACAACAGGCACGTTTTGTTTGTTGAAGATATTGTGGATGCGGGGCTTACGTTGAGCTATGTTTCCCGAATCCTTTATCAGGGCAATCCAGAATCTGTATCTGTTTGTACGTTGCTGAGCAAAGAGGCGAACCGAATCATGGATGTAACCATCCACTACACAGGGTTTGAAATTGAACCACTCTATGTGATTGGCTACGGGCTTGATTTTAATGAACAGTATCGGAACCTGCCGTACATTGGGGTCTTAAAAAAGTAGCTGGTAGAATCCGGCCTATGTCATCATCATACACATATTGGATCAATGGGGAGTTTGTTTCGGCCGACGATGCGGCTGTTTCGTATCGGAATGTTGGGGTGTTGCGCGGGTACGGTGTCTTCGACTATTTACGTACCTACGACTTTGTTCCGTTTAGGCTCATCGACCACCTTATTCGTTTAAAGTCATCGGCCGATCAGATTGGTTTGGCCATGCCATACGATATTGAAGAAATCGCAGACGCCACCCAAGACTTGGTGCAGAAAAACGGCCATCCTAACGTGGGAATCCGTTTTGTTGCCACAGGAGGAATCTCTACCAACGGCTTTACCCCACCAGAAAAGGGAGACTTGGCGATCTTGATTGAGCCGTTGACAAGCCGGCCGCAGTCCCATTTTACAGAAGGGTGCAAGCTGATTACCTCACGGCTTCAGCGAGAATTCCCTACTGTTAAAAGCACAAACTACATCGGGGCGGTGATGGCGATGAAAGGTGCGGCCGAGGCAGATGCGGTTGAGGCGCTCTATGTTGATGGAAACGATGAAATTTCAGAATGCACCCGGTCTAACTTTTTTGTGGTGCAAGATGGAATCATTAAAACGCCCGAGAAAAATGTGTTACCCGGTATTACGCGTAACGTGCTCTTAAAATTTGCCCCTGAGATTGCGCCTATTGAAATTGGCCCAATTTTCTTGAGCGATCTAGCACAGGTAGACGAGGCATTCATCACTTCATCAACGAAAGAGGTACTGCCGATTGTGCAGATCGATGATCAGATAATTGGCAATGGAACGGTAGGCCCCATCACCCAAAGCTTGGCCAAACGGTTTAAAGCAGAAATCTAGTATGGAACAAGGCTGGACCATTCATCGGTTTGAGCAGATCGATTCGACAAGTACATGGTTGAAAGATCGAGCCACCCTTGAACCACACAAAACGGCCGCTGTGGCGGATTTCCAATCGGCCGGACGCGGTCGCTTGGGGCGCCAGTGGATCGCCCCACCCGGCACCGCCCTGATGGTATCGCTGTTGTTACATCCTAATTGGCAAGTTGAGCGGGGGCCTTGGCTAACGATGATTGCGGGGGTAGCGGCGGCCGAAACGTTGGCCTATGCATCAGGTCTAAACATTCAGCTAAAGTGGCCCAACGATGTGGTGATTGAGCTGGGCGGCGAGCTGCACAAAATGGGTGGCATTTTGCAAGAAGTAGAAACTGACAACGGCCGTTTAACCCAAGCCATTATCGGGATCGGGCTCAACATCAACATGAATTCGGCCGACTTACCGCCAGCCACACACACACCAGCATGCAGTCTAAAATCGATCACCGGCAACTTGTTTGATCGTGATCTTCTCCTCGATCAATTGCTGTCTCGCTTTGACACGCACTACCAGCGGGCCGAGCAAAACCAATCCCCCCAAAAAGCGTGGCAAAAGATATTGATAACGTTGGGTAAACGTGTAACCGCTACAGTTATGCGCGATGGGAATCCTGCACACAAAATTGAAGGGATAGCGACAGGTGTAGACGAATGGGGCCGCCTACTGATCGAAACAGATTCTGGAAAGGTTGAGCCGGTAGTTGCTGGGGATGTGACACTACGAGGCGGCACAAGTATTCAAAACACTCACAAATCTTCCACAGATGGCACAGATTTCACCGATTAAAAATATTTCTGTGTAATCCAAGTAATCTGTGGATAAAATTTTTAAAGAATAGGGAACTTTGAAAAATCCCGAACCTAAAGATTAAAGGCTGTACAAGATCAAAAGAACCTTTATAATAGACTAATCAACTTGACGTAATGTTGGGATTTGCCCCAAGGAATAGGTTTTATGATGGAAGAATTCGACGATTATGATGAATTTGACGGCTTGCGCGAAAAAAGCGCACGGCGTGCGGCCGCCTATGAAGCGGTAGATTTTTATGACGAGGAAGAATCGGGATTCTTTGATCGTGTGACTCCGATGCAACGATTGATTCTTGCGATCGTTTTGGTTGTTGATGTAATTATTATCGGCTACGTCATCCTCGTGTTGCTCGGCCAGCTTCCTTCTCCTTTTTAGATTTACCATTGCCCGCTCACCATTTACCATTCACAATTTTCAAATGGTAAATGGTGAATTCTGAACGGTAAATTTTCACTCAGAGCTTTACATAATCTCAAGAGCCTCGTGCGAGCTTACCCCTTTAAAAAAGGGAGTCATTCAGTTCTGCTTAGATTTATGAAAATCCATCCTCTTTGGCCTATAATAGCTGTATGTCTCAGGCACTTTATCGCAAATGGCGACCCTCACGATTTGATCAGGTAGTTGGACAGGAACATGTGACGCAAACGCTACGCAATAGCGTTGTGGCGGATCGGGTAGCGCACGCATACCTATTTTGTGGCCCACGCGGCACGGGTAAAACGACCACGGCCCGTTTGGTAGCCAAAGCGCTTAACTGTGAAAACGAAGATTTAAACGAACGGCCGTGTGATGATTGCCGCATGTGTCACGCGGTAAACGAAGGTCGTTTTATGGATCTGATCGAGATCGACGCCGCCTCAAACACAGGTGTTGATGATATTCGTGATCTGCGAGACAAAATTAATTTTGCACCGGCCGAGGGTCGCAAAAAAGTCTACATCATCGACGAAGTGCACATGCTCTCAACGGCTGCGTTTAATGCACTACTTAAAACATTGGAAGAGCCTCCACCCCACGCATCTTTTGTGCTAGCCACAACTGAAGAGCATAAAGTCCCGATGACGATCAAGTCTCGGTGTCAGCAGTTTAATTTCAGACTGTTTTCAACCCGAGAAATTATTGATCGACTCAAACTATTGGTTGAGCGGGAAGGTCTAAACGTGGAAGAAAGTGTCTTTTCACTGGTAGCCACCCACGGCGCAGGCAGTCTGCGTGACTCAGAAAGTTTGCTGGATCAGCTGATCGGTGCACCGGATGAGACGATCACGCTTGAACGAGCGCAGGCGGTTTTAGGCACGGCCGCAAGTGAATCTGTCGCTGAGCTAACCGATGCGATCTTGGCCGCTGATGGTCAGGCCGGTTTAGCCATCATCCATGAATCTCTAGCCGTGGGTGCGGATGCGCGGCAGTTTGCGCGCCAGATGGTGACCTACTTACGCACTCTATTACTGTTGCAAACGGCCGGTGCCGATGTAGCGGTAGATTTACCTGCGGCCGAAAAAGAAGCGATCTTGGCCCAAGCTCAGCGCAGTCATCGCCGCACAATTATCAGCGCCATCAAAAACTTTACCGAGGCGGCAACCTCCCCCTCAACATCGTGGCAAACTCAATTGCCACTTGAGCTGGCCTTTATCGATTCGTTGCCTAGTGGTCCAGAACCTGTTGCAGTTGCGGCCCCTGCACAACCGGTACAACAGGCACCAGCTCCGGCCGCCGCGCAACCGGCTACTCCACAGCCCGTACAGACGCAACAAGCAGAGGCACCGGCATCTAAGCCGGATAAACCGCAGGTGACACGCAAAAGTGTGCCCGCACCAAAAGTGGAAGCGGCCGAAGTTGTCCCAGACACAACGGGGCAAGCACCTGCGTTTGAAATTGGTGAGTTTAAAGGGAAAAAATGGCGCGAGTTCTCGGCCCAAGCGGGTCAAAAGAATCGCAACTACAAAACGTGGTTATCCTCGGCCCAGCCGCTTGCCTTTGAAGGCAACACGCTTGTTTTAGGGTTTGATCTTGATTTTCTACAGAAGAAATTAGAGAGTGAGGCCCAAGAGGTTAGCAAAATTTTAAGTCAGGTGATGGGGGCAAAATGCCACCTTCGCTGTGTGTTAAACAGCGAATACCAATCACCAACGGCCGGTAAAGGCAAAAACTTTAACGAACAACTGCAAGATATCGCTAACGAGGTTGGTGGTGTCGTGCGGGATTCATAGTCAAGATCGATTCTGATCAGACGCACACAGACAGGAGAAATAACATGGCAAAACGACCATTTCGCGGCAAAAAAACCAAAAAGAAGGTGCCGAATAATCCAAACCAAATGATGGCCCAAGTTCAGCAAATGCAATCGGACATGGCCAAAGCCCAAGAAGATTTAGAGAACGAATTTGTGACCGTTTCGGCCGCTGGCGGTGCGATCACAATCGAAATTTCTGGTCACCAGCGGGTTAAATCGATCGAGATCGACAAAGATTTCATCGACACCGATGATGAAGACTACTTGGAAGACCTTCAAGATGTCTTGATCGTAGCGGTTAATCAGGCCATCGAGCGTTCGCAGGCACTTTCGGCCGAGCGGATGGAGTCGATCTCATCTGGCATGGGTGGCTTGAACGACATGCTCGGCAGTATGGGTCTGAGCATGTAGGGTATCTTTTTCGTTATGTCCGCATCCCTTCCCCCAACCATTCAACGGCTTATCAATGACTTGGCCCGCCTGCCGGGTATTGGTCCAAAATCAGCTTCCCGCCTAGCCTTTTATCTGCTTCGCGGGACTGATCCGACCCTGACAACAGATTTGTCAGAGGCATTGGTAGAGCTAAAAGAAAACACCCGGTTTTGCTCACGCTGTTACAACATTACAGAAGTAGATCCGTGTGAAACCTGCGATGATCACAGTCGAGATCAACACATCATTTGTGTGGTTGAAGAACCGCTTGATTTGGTTGCGATTGAACGGTCAGGCGCGTACAGGGGACAGTATCATGTACTGCACGGGGCGATTTCGCCGGTAGAAGGGATCGGACCAGACGAACTCTATATTGAACCGCTGGTAAAGCGGATTGAAGATGGGGATTTTGTTGAAGTTATTATTGCAACAAATGCAACGTTAGAGGGAGACACAACGGCCCGGTACATCGAGCGCCGCTTGAAAGGACAACCGGTACGGATTTCTACGCTGGCTCGAGGATTGAGCGTGGGCAGTGATCTTGAGTATACGGATGAGATGACGTTGAGCCGTGCAATGGAAGGGCGTCAGTCCTTATAAGATCCCAAAATTTTAGCTTGCAAGTTATTTTTTTATCCCTGTCATGGGATTGAAACAATTTACATATTGAAAATAATTGGAACCCATGACTGGGATATTTGGCGCAGGATATCCCAGTCACAGGTTCCAATTTGATTCTTAGTGAGAAACGGTTCAACCTGTGACAGGGATACGCTATGCAAGCTCCTACCTACTCTGGGGGAATATCCCAATTTGCACCCAAAATAATCAATACATCGATGCCTGGCTCTGGGGGAACATCGCCTGATTCTACATTTAGAGGGGGAACATCAAGCAAATCAACCAACAGATCAACCGTTGCAGGATGATCCCCATATTCGATGATGCGACTTGAGACATTAGTAGAAAGATCGTCGTTACCCAAGGTTGCAATAGTCACACCCTGTTTGTTCAGCCAAGATTCTGTAATACCGGCCAAACCGAACGTTTGGGTGCCATTGTAAAGTGCGATGGTCGCATCTTCTACCTCAAATTGCTCACGGAGTCTGGCTTCGCGATCAGCGGCCGCGGCCGAGTCTACACCCGGTAACGCAAACAGCTCATCCCGCAAATCACGAATCGCCTGCCGCCGGGGAACCAGCACAAACTGCTCGTCCGCATTTTGCACTTTGAACACATAGTCGTCCCCAATTACACCCTGCCGTATATTCTCTCGTGGGATTTCAGGGAGCAATAGCGCAAGTTGCAACGCCTCTTCCAACTGCATTGTGGTGGCAACATTTTCGGTCATCGTATCCCAGAAGCGTGGGGCTTTCAGAACCAACTCACCCACCTGTGAAACGGCCGCGTCACGGACTGCAAGAACAACCGCTTGCTGCCGACCAGCACGAGCAATATCTCCATTCTGGGTGGCGCGGGTCCGGGCGTATTTGAGCGCTGTAGCCCCATCCAGATTTTGTTCGCCCGCTCCAATCGAAAATGGATCAAACCCATAACATTCGTCGGGATAGGTCGGATCATCAATCGGTTCAGGCACTGTTAGGGTGATGCCCCCCATCAGGTCAACCACTTCTACAAAGGCTTGAAAGTTTACCGTGGCATAGTGATGGATATCTGTTCCTAAAATCGCTTCGACGGTGTCTACGGCCAGTGCGGGGCCACCACCTGGGTATTCGATAATTTCCCCAACATAGTGGGCCTGATTGATCCGCTCAACCCCAAATCCTGGAATTTCCACCCATAAATCTCGGGGCAGTGAGAGCGCAGCGGCCGTTTTTCCAATTGGGTCTATCGACACCACCATCAGCGAGTCTGTACGGACCGGGCCAACTTCACCACAGCGCCGGTCGATCCCCATCATTAAAACGGTAACCCGGCTGGTGCCGGTCCACGGCTCTTGTACGATGGGAACCGTCTCTACCTCCGGCTCGCTTTCTACAGCTTCTACACTTTCACTGACAGATT
Organism: Chloroflexota bacterium; assembly: GCA_020631655.1. Taxonomy (GTDB): domain Bacteria; phylum Chloroflexota; class Anaerolineae; order Promineifilales; family Promineifilaceae; genus WTJY01. The sequence goes on from JAHDGV010000085.1 coordinate 14,549, forward strand.
GAACGGGGGCGCTTAAACTGGTGTTGACGGCCGAAACGGGGACCGATTCATCGATGTCTGGTTGGGCCACAATTGGATTATCGGCCGCCACCCGTTTGGCAAACGTATAGGTGAAATACCCAGAAACGGCTAAAAAGATAGTCGCAATAAGCAGGCTAATGATGGTGCGTGGCCGGAGTAGTTGGTTTCCGGCAGATTGATTCAGGTTGGTCATAAAAGTCTCGCCCTAAATTTGGAAGTACATCCACAAGGCATAAATCCCGCCTGCAACCAGTACAATCAAACACCCCATACGGAAAAGCGTGCGGGTAAAATTAATCACAACCCGGCCGAGACTGAGCACGATGATAATGACGATAATGATGGCAAAAATGTTTGTATAGTCTTGAGTGTTTAATTCTGGCATTTGATTATTTGTCACAAGCGATTTGATCAAATTAAATCGCCTATTTAAAACCGATGTGGCGAGTGCTCATCGGCCGCTGATTCTAATAGATCACAGGAAGCGTTTCAATGAAAAACGAAGAAGTTAAGTGGATAGTTGAAAAAGAGGAGGTTGCTTTTAAGCATCCATTCATGCAGGTAAACATCCAGCAGGTTCGCCTGCCAGACAACCGGGTAATTCCCGACTGGCCCATCGTGAGCCTGCGCAATTATATCAACGTTGTCGCCTTAAATGAATCTGGTGAGTTTTTGATTTTAAAAAGCTACAAACACGGCATTGGTTATTCCAATTGGCAAGTGATGGGGGGCTACATGGAGCCAGATGAAGATCCTTTAGCTACGGCCAAGCGAGAGCTGATGGAAGAAACCGGAATGGTGAGTGATGAGTGGGAGTTTCTGGGCGAGTTTATTGTAGATGCGAATCGCCGCGCGTCTGAAGCAAACTTCTTCTTGGCCAAAAATTGTCGCAAAGTAGCGGAGCCGGACAATGACGATTTAGAGGACTATACGATTCACTGGCACAGTCGGGGCGAGGTTGAAGCGGCTCTGACCAACGGGCAGATGTGTGGGTTGAGTTATGCGAGTGCGATGGCATTTGCGTTGTTGCGACTACCATAGATCGCTAACAAACCCTCACCCCAGCCCTCTCCCAAATTTGGGAGAGGGAGCTTGATCCGCCGTTACGAACGCACTTTTGCTAAGCGCTCAGCTGAAATCCTTCTCCCAAGTTGGGAGAAGGTACCCCCGAAGGGGGTGGATGAGGGTTGTGAGGTGGTCAAGAACCAACTTTGCTATTACCGAATTAAATTCTCAACTTTCATAAACAGGCTAAAGTTCAGCTTGCACCCTTATTTACTGGTAATGCATACAGCTTTGTTTAAAAGATCGTCTTTGTTTAGATGGTTGACGACACAGTGAGCAACTTCTTCCCGAGAAATTTGTGTACTTTGTAGCTTTTCGCTAACAGCAAGCACGTAGTTGCCGGTGACAGGTTGGTTGTTTAGTCCGGTCGGCCGCAGAATTGTGTAGGGTAGCCCGCTCGCCAGTAGAGCCTGCTCCTGCACATGATGATCTTGAATCACCCAGCGGAGAAAGGAGCGCACAATCATTTTTCCGGGGAGTGTCATTTGATCGTAGCTATCTCCGGTTCCGGCCGAGCTAATGATCCAGACTCTAGGGGTATGCTCTGCTTTTTTCAAGGCACTTAGCATCGCTTTGGTGCCATCACTCCGAATTGAGTCTCCGCGGATTTTTGTAGATCCCAAAGCAATTATGACATGATCACACGTTTTTAAATGGTCAAGCACCTCGGCCGACCCTAAATCTGAAACTTCAGCTTTTACCACCGTTAGTTTGTCATCATTTTGAGTCATTTTTTCAGGACTACGCACCAAGGCCAATATCTCTACATCATTTTTTAAAGCCTGATTGATAATGGCTGTTCCAGTTTGTCCCGTTGCACCCAGCACACAAATTTTCGTCATTTCTTTTCCACATCCTATTCAGCAAATCTGGCCCCCGGCTAAACTTACGATCAGGTTACCACGCCTCTAAAAACGAAACGAACATTTCTGCGTATCATTAACCTGACGAAGTTGTTCTTTCTGGCGGAGAAAAGTAAGATATAAAAATGGCTCACAAACTATTACTTTTGAACGGACCCAACTTAAATATGCTCGGCACCCGGGAACCTGAAATCTACGGAGCAGAAACGCTCGATGGGCTGGTTGCGGCCCTAAAAGCCTATGCGGCCGAAAAGTCGATTGAGGTCCGAGACTACCAATCCAACATAGAAGGGGAGCTGGTCACGGCGATCCAAGAATCACGCCATTGGGCCGACGGCATCTTTTTTAACCCAGGGGCCTATACACACACAAGTGTAGCTCTGCGTGATGCCATCTCGTCTGTTGATGTCCCCGTGATCGAATTGCATATCTCCAATGTGCATGCACGTGAGCCGTTCCGGCATAAATCTATGCTGAGCGCAGTTTGTTTAGGGGTTATTGCAGGCTTCGGCCGTAACAGCTATTTTTTGGCCATTGATGCGCTTGAGCGTCATCTAAACAACTCAGGCTAGATCGGCTAAAAACGCCATCACAGCCGCGTTCCACTGGTCCGGCGTTTCAAAATAAGGGGAGTGGTCAGCCTCTGGAATTTCAACTACTTTTGCATGGGGAATCAGCTCGGCCGCCTGCCGGATCATCGCCGGTGGAAAAATGTCATCCTTCTCGCCCACAATAAACAGCGTGGGAACTTTAATCGCTCGGATAGCATCTTGATCAAAGCGGGTGTTGAGCAATAGTTCCCCTGCATCGGCCGGTGGTAGCCCGTTCGAGCGGCCGATCTGGTTGTATAAAAAGGCACGTGTCATGTTTTGCTCGGCCGACTGGTTTTGTAGGATGGCATGTCCGTCCATCGACAGGTGTGTAGGGGCCGGTTTGGCATACCGTGCGGACCGTCGGGCTTCGTATTCGGCCGCGATTTCAGGTGTTGAAATGCCCGCCAATGTGTCAGCAAAAATCAAGCTGGCGGTACGCTCAGGATAGCTCAAGGTCGACCCCATCACCGCCCAGCCCCCCATCGACTGACCAACCAAGTGGGCTTTTTCGATTTTCAGGTGATCGAGCAGAGCCTGTATGTCTTCGGCCGCTTTTTGTGGGCTCGCTCCATTGTTTAGATTTGATGACCGGCCGAACCCCCGCTGATCCCACGTCACCACACGATAGTGCTGGGCCAAAATCGGAACCTGATTGAACCAAATCGCGTGGTTCCCACCTTTGCCGTGGCACAACAAAATTGTCTCTCCCTCACCATAGCTTTCAAAGTAGATTGACTCCCCTTGAGTCTCTACAAATCCTTGCGGCCCAATTAAAATCGGTTTCATTTTGCCCCTGTTAATTGATTCTATCAATGCTTATTTTGGCAGAATTACCAAACTATGCAACGGCGGGAAATCACACTATTCAGGTCTGACACACAAGAAAAAGTTGCGACTTCAGATTGATTTATTCCAATTCCCACAAGCCTAAATGGGATAGGTCTAAGATCAATTCTAAAACAAGCCGCTTGCGCTCAGCGATTGAGTCAGTTCCATAAGCTTCATCCCAAGCCAGAGCGATATCACTGGCCGATGGTAAGCGGCCAAAACGCAGGTAAAGTTTGATCATCGGCCAGATGGTTAAATCAATAAAAGCCTGATCGAATCCATTTTTAACCC
>JAHDGV010000587.1 GCA_020631655.1 Chloroflexota bacterium
TAACTGGGTAGAAGAAACGCTGGCCGCATTTGAGCAAGCCGATATTGATGCGGTTTTCGGCCGTGTAATCGACCAATCGATTGGTCTGCCCGGGGACAATGTGACGGCCGGGATCAAAATCGCGATCAAAAACGATCCAGTGCGGAAACTGTACAAAGGAAACCGGTTTCGATTAGATTACGGACACGGGGCCTGCATGGCATTCCGGCGCAAAACTTTAGATAGATTGGGTGGATTCGACCCGCTTCTGGGGAACGGCGGGCCGTTGCGCTCGTGGCCGGAGCGGGACATTGGTTACCGCATTTTGCACAGCGGCGGCACCATCGTGTACGAGCCAAAAGTAGTTTTGCACCACAAACAATGGCGCAGTTGGACAGGGGTCAAATCAACGATGCGCAACTACGGATTTGGAGCGGGGGCGGTTGCGGCCCGCTATCTAAAAAAAGGGGATTTGGGCGGCCTGTATCTGATGATCGAATGGCAATTAGATCAAGGGGTCCGCCAAATACTTTCGGGGATTATCAAGTGGCGCAGTTGGCAAAAAATCTGGGCAGGATTGATACAGCTTGTGTATCCGGTTTATGGATTTTGCGTGGCACTTATGTATCCGGCCGATTTTGCTAAAACACGCAGTTTTGACTCGATCAGAATGGTTTTTGCCCAGTGGAAGCGGAGAGCCTCAGTCAGTCAACCTTGATACCCTTCTTGTGGCAGTCACGGCTTTTCCAAAGTCCGCAAAATTATCCACAGATAACACAGATTTCACCGATTGAGAAACAATTCTGTGTAATCCCAATAATCTGTGGATCACGTTTTTAAGAAGATACGACTTTGGAAAAACCTTGTTGTGGCAGTCATTTAACTAGCCATATCCTCGTTACCCAATATAATTCAAACATGGCTCGTTTACGTCTACGCTTCCTCGGGGCTTTCGGGGTAAGACTAGATGAGCAAGAAATCACGCACTTCAGATCCACCAATGTCCAGGGATTACTTCTCTATTTAAGTCTTCAGCCACATCGAGCCTTTAATCGCTCGGTTTTAGCTACCCTTTTCTGGCCCGAGGAGTCGCAAACAAACGGAAAAAACAATTTACGCCAAAGCCTATATCGGTTGAAAAAACTGTTGCCAGACGAAGCGGATGGCACCCCGATCTTGCTAGTTAATCGGCAGACGGTGCAGTTTAATCATGCATGTGATTTTTCGTGTGATGTGCTGGAGTTTGATCGGCACCTGACAATGGGAAATCTAGAGGCGGCGCTTAAGCTGTATCAGGGTGAGCTGGCAGAGGGATTTACGGCCGACAGTCTTGAATTTGAGGATTGGTTGCGCTTGGAACGGGAGTATCTGCACAAGCGGGCGATTGATGCGATTCAAGAACTGGCGATGCAGAAACTAGCCATCCACGAATATGGAGCGGCGGAACGGCTGGCTAGGGAACAGGTAAAGCTGGATCCGTGGGGAGAGGTGGGTCACCGGAATTTGATGCTCGCTTTGGCGTTGGGAGGAGATCGAACCGGAGCGCTGGCTCAGTTCAGGGCCTGTGAACAAATTTTGGAGGAGGAGCTGGGGGTTGAGCCTGAAAGCGAGACGATCAAGCTGGCGGACCAAATTCGAAACGAAGAGACAGACGAGATTGCGCTAGCCATCCCGCAGAAACCGGCCGCCCCGAAGCTAGATGCAACCAAAGTTTTGGCCCGAATCGATCCATTACCGGACCAAAAACTGTTTGGCATTAAGGAACCACGGGAGAAAATGATCGCGGCCGTTGAGTCGATCGAACGGCCGTGGCTAATGGCGTTTGACGGATTGGGCGGCATCGGCAAAACCTCGCTGGCTAATGAGGTGGTGCATTACTTTTTGGACCCAGAGTCAAATAATGGACGCTTTTTAGACATCGCCTGGATTAGTGCCAAGCAGGAGGAATACGTCACCGGCCGAGGGATCCAATCGACCCAAAAACCGGCATTGGATGCGGAGTCATGCATTGATCAGCTCTTAGCGCAACTGGCCGACGGGCCGTATCCGACCAACAATTTTGAAGCCAAACGGCAGGCGCTCCACGGAATATTGCGAGACAAACCGTCTCTGGTGGTGATTGACAACTTGGAGACGGTGGCCGACTACGAGGAGCTGTTGCCCCTTGTGCGGTTCCTGTCGAAGCCGAGCAAATTTTTGATCACCACGCGAATGAGCCTGCGCGATGAATCTGATTTTTACTGTCTCAATTTATCTGAGTTACCAAAGCCGGTTGCGCTCGAGTTTTTGCGGTATGAGGCGCAGGTGCAACAGGTTGAACCGCTTTTATCGGCCGAGCCTGAGGTGTTCGATAATATCTACCAGACGATTGGAGGCAATCCGTTGGCCCTGAAGCTTGCCATCGGCCAGGCACACGTGTTGCCCATCGATCAGATTTTAAGCGGCCTGCGCCAAACGTCTGACATGAAGATGAGTGATCTTTATGTGTACATTTATTGGCAGGCGTGGAACATGCTGAGCGCCGACGGCCGACGGCTGTTTGTGTCGCTACCGATGATGCCCAACGGGACGTTTGAGCAACTGGGGGTTGCATCTGGCTTAGAGGGGAGCGACCTGAGAGGGGCGGTTGAAACGTTGCGCTCACTCTCTTTGATCGAAATGGGGAAAGGAGATCCGGGGCAGGTGCGCTATCGGATTCACCGGCTGACGGAGACGTTTTTGTTGCACGAAGTGATTAAGTGGCAGCAGCCAGGGGCGGTTGTGCGGGAACCGGAAGGGGAGCAGTTTGAGGAGCGGCTGACGGTGGTGCTTGATCACTGGCAATCGGGCCGAAATGTGGTGATGATTGATGTGGATGAGCTGGATGCGGAGAAAGAGGGGATTTTAAAAGCGATTCAGTTTGGGCTCGATTATGATCCCTC
>JAHDGV010000588.1 GCA_020631655.1 Chloroflexota bacterium
AATCAAACAATCCCATGAATTGGCCGGAGGCTTAACACAGAACGCGGCCGAGCAATTGGGGCTGTTACCAAACACACCTGTGGTGATGGGGTGTGCCGATCTGCCCGCCCAAGCGTTAGGGCACGGCATCATCAATCTAGGAGATTTGTTCGTAACGGTGGGAAGTGGTGGGCAGGTATTTACCGCACTTGACCAGCTCTGGTTTGAACCTGAGCAAAATAGCTACACGTTTAATCACGCGGTTGCGGGTAGATATTATGGGCAAACGGCGATGTTATCGGCCGGGTTGTCTCTGCGTTGGTTGCGTGATTTGCTGAAAATGCAGAGTGATCCTGATGCCTATGCCAAACTATCCCAATGGGCGTCAGAAGTACCAGCGGGAAGTGAGGGGCTCATCTTTTTGCCTTACTTATCTGGGGAGCGGAATCCGCACAATGATCCCAATGCGGCCGGGATGTTTTTGGGGCTGAGACTGCATCACACGGCCGGGCACATGGCTCGTGCCGTGATGGAAGGGGTTTGTTTCGGCTTGCTCGACTGCATTAACCTGTTACCAAATCAGGCGGGTGGTGAGATTGTTTTATCTGGGGGGATTTCGCAGTCGAAGATTTGGACCCAAATAGCGGCCAATATTTGGCAATACCGTTTGCACGCTGTCTCTAATTTGGCCGCACCGGCTTGCGTAGGTGGAGCGATGTTGGCCGGTGTGGGCACGGGGATCTATTCAGATTTATCCGAGACCTGTGAGGTATTAAAGTTGCAAACTACTGTTATTGAACCAAACCAGAGCAGTCTGTATAAAGACCGGTATGCGCAATACAAAAGGCTATACCCAATGTTAAAACAAGAGATGCATACCCTAGCAATTGGTTGAGAGTACGTCATAATAAACCGTAGTAGCAGTTTTTTTTATTCTAAAGATAATCAAAGGCGATGATCGGGAATTAACTAAAAGGAAATACCAAAATGAATGAACAGATTTTTATGGCAGTGTTGTCTGGCTTAGTTTTAAGCCTTTTCATGTGGGGCTATGGTTTCTGGCAAAAGTTCGATTGGTCTGAATATTTTCGAGAAAATTACCTACTACCCGTTTTTCTCTTCCTTTGTGGGGTTTTGACTGCAAACATGGTTGGTGAAACATTCACAACCTCACTACTTTTAGGTTTCACCCTATCTCTTGTTATCACGCTGCTATTTGGGGTTAGGTTTCAATCAGAATACGCCTTATTCAAGACAAAATCTTCATTAAACTTGCAAGCAATTTTTGGGCGCTCTTCTAACTCCAATCGATGATTAAAATCAATTTGTAAACAAAAAAAGCCGCCCCCTGAAAACCAAGGGGCGGCTTTTTTGTTTTTAAAACAGATTGATTTAACCAGCAATGCCGTTGGAAAGCTCTGTGATTCGAGTTTTAACCCCATCCCCCAAATAATCAAGAAACATGTCTGCGATCTCTTCTGGTGAATAGCGCCCTTCCGGCTTGTACCAAGAAATCGCCAGATTGATAGCTCCAAATGCCAACAGGCGGAACATTTCAAGGTCGATTCCTTCAGCAATGACCCCTTTCTCCCGTGCTTCTAGTAACAGTCGATCCCAATAACGATCATAGGCGTCACGCTTGGCAACAACCTCATCCCGCCATTCTGGGCTCAGATGGCGTAAATCTTTGAGTAGTACGTAAGCAAAATCTTGGTAGTCTAAACTGCCACGCATGTGTGTGCGGATCGCGGCCCGGAGCTTTTCCCAAACGTCTTCTTGCTCAGAAACGGCCGATTCTACCCCTTCGATCAAATTGGTGAGGGCCAAATGCATGATGGCTAACAAAATCTCTTCTTTATTTTTAAAATGATAATAAAGTGCGGCCGAAGTCATCTCAAGTGATTCGCTGATATCACGAATGCTGGTCGCGATATACCCTTTCTCTCGAAAAAGTTTTGCGGCTTGAGCGATAATTTCTTCTTGGCGGCTGGAGATCTTGTTCAGTTTAATCATGGGGTTTCTCTAAAACAATCGGGTTACTAACCATTTGATAAGTTAACACAAAGCCCTGAGCATAGGCAAGTTTAAATTACGCCGATGTTGCGGGAGCTTCTTTTACAAAACCATATCTATTCGATGAGACAGTTCAGCCAACATCGTGCTGGTAGCACCCCAAATTTTATGATTATTGAAGGTGAAAAACGGAACCTCAAATGGGCCGGTAGGTAGACCCACATCAATCGGTTCACGCCGCCGATTGGCATCCCCCAAGAAGTGTGTGTATGGGATTTCGAGAACTTCAGCAACCTCCGCCTCGCTAAGTGTGTAGCTCGGCCGATGATCGATCCAGCCAGCATAACAATGGACGTAAAAACGAGAGGGTGGAATGTAAAGCGGGTCGATTCGGCCGACGACAGTAATTTGCTCGCTCTCTACCCCAATCTCTTCCCACGTTTCACGCAGTGCCGTTTGCTCCAGCGTCTCACCGGGATCCTGCTTGCCGCCCGGGAAAGCGATTTGCCCCGGATGATTGCGCATTGTGTTCGGCCGTCTGAGCAGGATCGTGCTCAGCGAATCCCCGTCTGGAAAAAACAGCGCCAGAACGGCTCCAATTTTATGTTCGGCCGGTGGTGGTGCCAGCGCACGGTCGGCCGGGACCATCGGCAAACGAACAGGCACAGGATCAAAATCGGGCAGGTTTAAAGCATTTTTTAAAAGCGTTACGTCAAAAGTCATTCAGATATTTTCCAGCAATCGACAAAAAAAGAAAGGATGCTAACAATAAAAAAGACCTCCACAAGGAAGGTCTTTTGTTAGCTTTTCTCAAAGGTCGGTTTTAGTTCTTAGGGAAAATATATCCCGTACCACGACGTGAAATCACGTAATATGGTTTTGAATGATCCTTCT
>JAHDGV010000589.1 GCA_020631655.1 Chloroflexota bacterium
AAGTAGGGTAAAACAAGTCCTAGCGTTTGCGGTTTGCCTAAAATCAGGATCGATCCAATCAGCTGTGGGGCAAACGCACTCAGATGAATCAACCCCAATCCCAAAATCACAAATCCATCTGACTGGCCGTTGCCGACGAGCGAGATAAAGGGGATTGAGGTGACGAGCAATAGCAATGAGAAGGAGTTGCCCTTAAGCGTTTTAATCGTAAATGCGCAGGCGATGGTGGTGCAAAATGCCCATAAGGCTCGGGATAACTGGGGCTCAATAAAGTGGAACGGGGCAAAGATTAGTGTGGTCCAAGGTGGGTACGCAAAATGGAATCCGCCAGAATAGGGGGCGAGCCACGATTCTCCTACCCGGTGAAATGTACGGATCCAGTCGGCCACCGGAGGGGCGTACAGATAGAGCAAAACTGCGATAACTGTGGCAACAAGAAACGAAGTGAAAGGGTAGTAGGCTTCAATACTCTGCTGGCCGTTTTGTTGGTTGTGCTGAGAGGAAGCTTTATCGAATAAGCCCATGGCATAATGATAATAGTCTAAGGCCTGATCTGGTGTAAATGAGACATGAAGGTCTATTTTGCCTTTGAGTAACACGCTGTTTTAAACTAACTTTTCCTCCCAGCTTTAAAAAATTAACGACGCGGATAAGGAAGAAAGCTGATTGGATGAGCCTCTTGGCTCATCTTTTTTTTGCGATGGCCAGCAATACGGCATGGATGATGAGTGCAATGACGACCGATGCGGCCGCACCCTGCAACGGGGCGATCCAAATAGCAATTATGGTTAGCGGGATGGCGATTGCCACGGTGACGGCCGTGGCCCACAGCACCGGCCGTTCATGCCCCTGTGTGATTAGCTCAAACGAGTCACGTAGTCGGAACAAGAACGGAAGCAGGCTGAGAAGCATAATCTGCAAAACCGGGATCGAGGCGGTGTAACCGGCAAAAAGTAGACGAATAAGTGGGCCTGCGAGAACGATGCCAAGTCCGATGCCGACCGAGAATAGTGCAACCAATCCCCAGAAAATTTGGGTGTAGCGGGGATCGCGATTGTCGCCCCGAACCATGGCGGGGAAGAGCGCCCCAAACAGCGCGGCCGGAAGCAAGCGGGCTCCGTTGATGAGCTGATTGGCCGCGCCGAACTGCCCTAGTGTGGCATCGTCACTAAAGAAACTGAGCGCAAGGATGGGGAGCTGGGCCAGCAATGTGGCGAGCAGGGCGATTAGCGCCAGCACCCAGCCGGTTTGATAGGTGCGTTTTAGCAGATCGGCCGAAACCGGTTGCCATACCATGCGGATCGGCCCACGGCGCACAAACCATCCCGCTAAACAGGTGGCGCCCAGTTGCCCCACAACCAGCACAACCACTAGCGATAGCAGTTGGGGAGATGATTGCAAGACGAGCCAAGCGCCGGCCGTTTGTAAAATCGCCTGAGTCAGGGTGTAAATTGCGTGCAGATCCATCCGCTCAAGGCCGCGCAAAATGGCACTAAAAACGGTGCCAAATGCGAGCGGTAAAAGAATGAGCAGATAGACGATGAGTGGCACTTGTGGCGTTTGCCAAAACAGGGATCCGATCCCGATGACCAAAATGTAAAGGGCCGAAAACGCGAGTTGGAGCCACAGGGCGGCCGTAGCTTGGTCTGGAGCGTCAGGTTCTTGCGCCGCAACTGAGCGCATGACGAGGGTGTCCATGCCGAAGGTGGTGGCGGTGTTGCCCAAATAGGCAAGTGAGATGATGAAGGTGTACTGGCCAAAACCGGCCTCGCCCAACGTGCGGGCCACGATAACGGTCAGCAGGAGATTGAGGGCCGCGGTTGTAATTCGGCCAGCAAAAAGCCAAACTGAGTTTTTTGCGATTAAAGCTGTATTCAAGTGAGTGGATTTTGAAAACTGAGAACAGAAGAATAAATTTATGTTCTTGTGTAATATTCAGACTGTTATGACAAAGTATTTTTGCATTGGACTGCAACGGACCGGCACAACAAGTTTACACCAAGCCGCGCTGATGTTGGGCGTTCGCTCCGCACCGATGTCGGCCGATTTGCTTTACGACCTGCATGCACCGCTGATTGATCAGTATGATTTGTTTTCGGACAACCCGATCCCGCTTTTGTACCCGAATTTGGATCAAGCCTATCCCGGCAGTAAGTTTATTTTGACCACTCGGCCGCTTGAAGATTGGTTAACCAGCGTGGAGTGGTTGCTGACTCACGATGCCCCCAGACTCAAGCCCAGCCTGCGTGCCATTGGTGACGACATCCATCAAAGATTGTACGGCCGCACAACGTTTGATAAACCGGTGTTTCGAGCTTTTTGGCACAAGTATCACGCTGGGGTCGAGGCTCATTTCGCCCAACGGCCGGGCGACCTGCTCACGCTCAACTTTTCGGCCGGGGACGGCTGGGAGGCGCTCTGCCCATTTTTAGACCTGCCAATCCCCAAAGCCCCATTTCCACATACCAACCGCAGAGGGAAAAAGCGTTGGTGGCGGAAATTGCTCTAATCTTTTTTGCCTAATTCGTGAAACAATTTCACTATTTTTCTGTCTAAATAAATGATTGCTTAACCTGCTTCAGCAGGTTTCTTATCTTAACCAAGGGATTAATCCCTTGATGGTAGTGGCTGGATTACCCGGCCGAGGAAAATGGAAGTGAAATCGAAACTTATCAAGACCGGTTTAATGATTGGGGTTCTTATGCTGGCATCTGCTTGTTTTGGCATACGTGTCAGAGGCTCGGGCAACGTGATTTCTGAAAAGCAAGAGGTGAGTGAGTTTGACTCAGTCCGCTTGCACAGCTTTGGAGATGTGTTGATCGAGCAGGGTGAACGGACCGAGGTCATCATCGAAGCGGATGATCAGCTAATGGAATATGTGAC
>JAHDGV010000086.1:0-7086 GCA_020631655.1 Chloroflexota bacterium
CTGAATGGGATGGCAAATCGGCCGAAGGGATAAAAGCAATCTTTGGCAAGTACCATCGAGACGATCAGTTTGCTGATAATTTGATCGAGATGCTCGAATTTCCGGCCGCTCAGAAAGGAGCGAGCTGGATGCTCAAAGCGTTTCTAGAAGATGGCGGCAGGCTAACGGCCGGTCAGACAGAAAGGCTTTTTCTATCCCTGCCGAATTTAGAGCATTGGGAAACCCATCTGCACATTTTGCAAGCTTTACCATTTATAAATTTAGGTGATGGGACCAAAACCAAGTTGGAAGAATTTATCCGGCTGAACTTAAAAGCAAAAAACAAATTTGTGCGGGCATGGGCCTACAACGGCTTTCATCTGCTCGGCCAACACTATCCAGAATTTTCTGAAGAAGCAGATGCGCTCCTCATTGACGCACTAGCGAATGAAGCACCATCAGTCAAAGCTCGAATCAGAAACATTAAGAAATAATCTTTCACGCTATGCGTTAGCAAACCTCGGAGGTTTGCTTTTTTCAAACAACATCGATGATCTACAGAAAACCTCCGAGGTCTTCGTTTAAAAAGTACGTAGCATCAAAATTCAATCAAACACCAGAGGCACAATGGCTTTTGTCTATTCAACAAAACTAAAATCACTACTTGGCTTAAAACAATCCTATTCACACGTCAGCGAATTATCTGATCAGCGAATGGAGCTGGGAGAAGGTACCTTGTGGGATGATGAAAAGCAGCTTCTTTGGTGGATTGATATCAACGAGGGGCAATTATTTCGTTACGATCCAGCAACGTCTGAAGTCAAGCAGTTTGATTTAGATACGGCCGTGGGCACGGTTGGTCTGAGAGAGTCTGGTGGGCTGATTGTTGCATTAGCGTCTGGCTTTGCGTTTTTTGACCCAGATACCGGCAAGATTGAGCCGATCACAGACCCAGAGTCTGATCAACCAGGCAACCGGTTTAACGACGGAAAACCGGGGCCGAACGGAAGTTTTTATGCAGGCACAATGGGATACTATTCCGAAAAAGAAGCAGGCTCGTTGTATCGATTAGATCCAGATGGAACGGTTAAACCGATCAAAAAAAATGTCACTATTTCAAACGGGATGGCTTGGAACGGTGCTGAAAACAGGATGTTTTACATCGATACACCAACCCGACAGGTGATCGCGTATGACTATGACAAATCTAGTGGGGAAATAGCCAACGGCCGCCCCGTGATAAAAATCCCTCGCGGTGTGGGGTATCCCGATGGCATGACGATTGACACCGATGACAAGCTTTGGATCGCCCATTTTGGTGGACATGCGGTTCACAGATGGGACCCCAGCAATGGCAAACATCTTGAGGCGGTTCCAATCCCTGCTACGAATATAACTTGTTGTACGTTTGGTGGGCCGAACTTAGACACCCTCTACATTGCATCGGCGAATATATTTTTGAGCGAAAAGCAGTTGGCGAATGAGCCAGCGGCCGGTGCCATGTTTAAAGTTCAAACAAATTACACCGGCCGGCCGGCCTATCGCTTTAAGGGCTAGTTACTGCCTATCTGACTACAAACGGCAAGTACAAATCTTGATTCAATTCAGCAAGCGGGATACCCGGAGAAGCACCAGCCCAACCAATATCGTTAATAAGTCCTCGTGAGACTGGGCCTAAATCATGAATGGACGTGCCCCGTGATAAGAAACCAATCATTAAGGCGTCCTCTGTTGAGGCAAATTCTAAATCTAAGTGAGAGTAGCTAGTCCCTTGGATCCAGTCATTTGGTGCAAACAATTTCGGATTGTTATTACTGTTTCCGGTAGTGGCTTCAGGGCCTGCAAATCTTATGTTCTCACTGGTTAAGGCAAGTCCAAGTTGGGTGGAATAGTTTGGTAGACCTGATACTAAAAATGTTCCGCCGTTACGAGTCAGTCTATCATACGAAAACGGTAATGCCAGAGAAGGGTCTGGCACATTGCCACCCCAGTATCCACGGCCATCATTCAGTATCCGCATCGAGCCAGCAAAGCCCATACCGTGGCTAATTTCGTGCAAAATAACAGACGAAAAGTCAAACTGGTCGGAACCCGGTTTTCCATCGGTTCCAAAGTACCATTCAACACCTTGGCTGTTGAAAATCGCAACAATGTCTGATCGATTTTCAAGTCCATTTACTACATCTAAATCGGCTTCGGCCAATGCATTAGCTACTGCACTTGGATACCAAGTTGATGATTGGGGAGCTCCCGGAAAATCGCGCCAGAAGCTAACAGCACCGGCCGCTCCTAAAACACCTGTGGGCAGTGGAGCCCAACACGCATCTACCGTGATCGTGACTTTTGATTTCACAATCGTTGACCAAATGTCAGTTGCAAACTGGAAGGATTCTCGAGCATCTTCTGGCCAAGGTGTTGTGTTAGCCCCACAAGAATCTGGATTGAATTGAACCAGAATACGGCTTGTTTGTGGGGCCCGGCCCAAATTTGCCGGAGCTGGAACGCTTGTTTGTGAACCATCCGGCCCTGACCGAAAAATATGTCTCTGGGTGCTGATCATCTGAACACCCTTACCCATCTCTGACTCAATAATCTGATTTTGAGGGGGAGGCGCTTGATCTGGCACTTCCCCATTCGCAAAACTTGTCGCTGTCAGCACCAGCATCAATGTGAATGCAAAAAACAGCATTAATTTAGAACCTACTGAGTTTTTAAGTTTCATTTTTCCTCTTTCCAAATATCTGAGGGGCTGAGAGAGCTCATTTTGCTCCTGACTGAGATCAGTCTGCCACTCATCACAATCGTAATTTTACCAACCATCTCTAAAACGTGTCACCTCAAAAAAGGAAAATACTAATCATTTTTAAACCGATTTCGATCCATCCTACTCTGGGATTCGTTCGTTTTGAACATAATTAACAGAACCCAATCACTCAGTTCGGCCGTTAGTCAATTGGCCCCAAATTAAAATCCCAATTAAACTTCCCTCACTAACAAATGCTCGCATTTTTTCAGCAAAAACAGGAAACAAAACAATGAAGTTACTTACATTTTCAACGGCCAACAATCCAGCAAAACGGCTGGGAATCAAAACAGACCAAGGTGTGATCGATGTTGCCCAAGTCGCTGAGTCACACGGGCTAGCGGCCCCGTCTGACATCGGTTCGGTACTTCACTTTGGAATCGAGTCTCTCCAAGCCGTGCTAGCCGCGGCCGACAGCTTTCTGGATGAAAATGATATCTACTTTGCCCCGTGTGTCTCTAATCCTGAAAAAATAATTTGCATTGGGCTGAACTACAAAAAACATGCGGAAGAAGCAGGTGCAACTTTGCCTGACACCCCCGTGCTGTTCTCAAAATTCAACAACGCTTTGGCCGCTCACACAGAGGATGTTCCATTGCCAAGTAACGCAGAAAAATATGACTACGAAGTGGAGTTGGGTGTGGTGATTGGCAAGGAATGCCGGTATGTCAGCGAGGAAGATGCGCTCGATTATGTGTTTGGCTATTGCACCATCAACGACATGAGCGTGCGTGATTTGCAAATGCTCACAAGCCAGTGGTTGCTGGGCAAAACAATGGATAAAGGGCTACCTATCGGCCCGTATTTGGTCACGGCCGATGAAGTTGCAGATCCGCACAATCTGCAACTAACCACCCATGTAAACGGTGAGAAGCGACAGGATTCAAACACGGCCGACTTGGCATTCAACATCAACAAAATTATCAGCTACATCAGTCAATACTTCACGCTTCGGCCGGGAGACGTCATCTCGACTGGAACGCCAGAAGGGGTAATTTTGGGGATGAATCCCCCAGTGTGGCTCAAACCCGGTGATGAAGTGGCTGTTGAAATTGAGGGACTAGGAAGATGCGTGAACCGCATGGTTGCTGAATAGCGAACCGGTTCCACATTGTTATAGTTCGCTTTTTAAAATTGCCCCTATGCACAATATTCCCACTCCCGCAGAATAGGCCGAATCATGACCATAAAATCGACACATCTTCGCGCCGTTCTATTGCTGATTCTTGCCTCTGCCCTGTTTAGCCTTGGTGGGGTTTTTATTAAATTGTCAGATTGGGAGGCCTTACCCTTAAACTCAGCCCGCAGTGGAATTTCGGCCGTGATTATCGCCGTTGCACTCCGTAAGATGGGAGGCAGCGACTATCAATGGCCCAGCTTTAATCGCAACATGGTTTTAGGTGCGTTGGCTTACACCTTCACCAACATAACCTTTATCGCCGCCACAAAAATGACTACGGCGGCCAATGCGATTTTTCTCCAATTTACAGCTCCGATTTGGGTAATTTTAGGTAGTTTCTTCTTTTTGGCAGAAAAGCCCCGCAGGATAGATTGGGCGGCCGTGGGGCTAATTATCCCCGGCATGGCTCTGTTTTTTGCGGATCAGCTTTCTACTGATGGGTTTAATGGAAACATGATCGCAATTGTCAGCGGCGTCTGCATGGCGTTCATGGTGATCCTACTCCGATCAGAAAGCCACGCGGCCGGTGAGATCGCGGTTCTGGGAGCAATTTTCGCCTTTGTTATTGGATTACCGTTTATTTTTGACCAGTCGTTTTCCCTCAACAACATCCTGATCATTCTGGGACTAGGCATCTTCCAAATCGGCATTTCATTTGTGTTTTACACGATGGCGATCCCACATCTATCGGCCGTAGAAATTATTGTGATCATGGCGATTGAGCCGATTTTGAATCCGGTTTGGGTTGCGATCTTTGCAGGGGAAACACCCGGCTTTTTCGCCATCATCGGGAGCGTGATTGTGGTTATAGCCATTCTTGGCCGGGTGATTTTCTCGATTCAGCAACCTGAAACAGATTTAGCCTAAAATCTCCCGAGCCGCACGGATACCGCTTTCATACGCCCCATGCACCGTTCCATAAAAATTAGGATGGGTGGCTTCACCAGCAAAGAACAGTTTGTTCCCCACAGGCTTAGCCATCTCCTCACGATCCCCGGCCTGTTGCCCCACTTTGGTGTACGAATAGCTCCCCTGCGAAAATTCATCGGCCGACCAGCGGGTCCGCACGTATGAAATCGGATCCGGCACATCGGGGCCAAACATCTTTTTCAACGTCTCGACACAGCCTGCGATCAGATCCTCATCATCCATCTGATTGGTGTATTCGGCCATTGGGCCTCCGTGATAGCAAACTAAAACCGGATCACCAGTAAAGTGGGCAAAGTTGAGCCAAGCGTTGTAAAGCGGTGGCTCATGGTCGGATAAATAATTCAAACGATGGGGCTCTTTGGGCCAGAAAATCTCTGGAAATTTCAGAGCGATTTTTTCATAATTTCCCATCCCGATCCGACCAATCGCATTTTGCTTGCTTTGTGGCAGTTGTGGCGAAAATTTAAGGTTGCCGCTTTGCAACACGCCCAAAGGTGCGGTAACAACACAGGCATCGGCCGAGAAGTCACCTTTATCAGTTAAAAGCGTGACGCCACTTGAATCATATTTAATCTCGCGCACGGCAGTGCCCAGCTGAATGTCTAATCCCTGCAAAATGTGAGTCAGCACTTTGCGGAAACCACCACCACAAACCAAATTATCCCCACCCGGCAATTTGATGTAGCTTCCAACCCCGTAAGCGCTGTCTTCTAAACTAGCGGCATTTTCATACTGGAAGCGAATATTGCTGGTGTATTGAAACCCTTTTTGGGTTGAGTAAGGCTCATCGGCCGACTGCTCAAGCAGGCCGGTCCCATATAAATCTGTCATCGATTGAACTGAATCATCAGGCTTGGCATCAACAATGGAGCCGGTCAACATCGCCATCGCCCCATCGTAGTTGTTAATCCCTTGGGTGTACTCGGCCGCATCCAGCTCAGTCCCATCCGCGTCAAACGCCATCACGCTGTTGCCAAACACGTTCTTAAAATCGGTCCATTTCCAGGTTGCTCCAGCCGCTTTTGCAATCGGAACCAGCGGATTTCCGTGCGGGCCGTGAATCCACGAGCCGCCCAAATCGATATCTGGCCCAAGCGATGAGTCGGTATGTGTCCGGCCGCCGATTCGATCCCGCCCCTCTAAAATCACAACCTCATGACCTGCATCGGCCAATGTGCGGGCCGCCGCCGCGCCTGAAAAACCAGCCCCAATTACAATAACTTTCATACCCCTTCTCCTACTACATAAATTGATTCGATTTGAGAACCATAAAATTTTATCCCCAATGCCCCTATCGTTCTAACGAAAACCTTGACTCAATTTTGGAGGAGAGATAAAATGTTCACATATTGATTTTTGTGTTCACAATATGAACAATCAAGGAGAAAGTCACATGCACGCAGCCCCACCAAAACCATATGCACCCCAACAGATTGAGCCACAAGAAAAACAAGTTGATCTAGATAAATTATCTGAAAAGGCGATTGCCCTTGCGGCCGAGCTACATGGCACGGCGCAAGCTGGCCAAACCCGGCCGGAAAAAGCCCAATCCCACAAACTTGCTGGGATGATGGCTGACCCAACGGGCAAAATGATGACGCAGTCGCTCTCAGATCAGGCGTTTCGTAGTCACAGCAATCGCAGGGTTAATGACCAAATTCGCCATTTGATCGATCAGTTTGGGGTCCCAGAATATTTCTCTTGGTGGGAACGGTTAGGCATGAGTTTGGGAACCCAAGTTGGCCGTGTGTTGCCAAACTTGGTGGTGCCGCTCATTGTGGCAAAATTGCGGGCCGAAACCTCAAACGTCATCATCCCGGCCGAGGATCGACCGTTGCGCCGCTATCTAGAATCGCGCAAAGAAATGGGGACGCGCCTAAACTTAAACTACCTTGGGGAAGCCATTCTGGGAGAGGGAGAAGCCAAAAAACGACTTGATCAATATATTCAACTGATTGCACGGCCGGACATCGAATACATTTCGGTCAAAATTTCGGCCGTCTTTAGCCAAATCAATCTGATCGGCTACGACCAAACCATCGTCAAAATTAAAGATCGCCTGCGCCCACTCTACCGCGAGGCCAACAAACACACCTTTACTCGGCAGGATGGGACATCTGCACCCAAATTTATCAACTTAGACATGGAAGAATATCGCGATTTGCACCTAACGATTGCGGTGTTTAAAGAGCTT
>JAHDGV010000086.1:7186-14237 GCA_020631655.1 Chloroflexota bacterium
TTGGATGAAAACACGGCCGATGAAAACTTTTTGCACGATCTGTTTGACCTCGAAGTTGGCAACTCGGTTTGGAACCGGCAAAAACAATTCTTTTTAGATGCTGTTGATCGTCACGATGTGGTGCAGGTTGGACCAAACAGATTGCAAAACCGATTGGATGAAGCGATCACGTTCGATGCCGCTGTTCCGTTTGAAAATGAGGCGGACACCGACTTTTCGCTCCCAGAAAATCGGGAATGGATCAAAGGCGTGGTTGAAAAATGGAGCAACTACGAAGTTAAGACGATTCCACTTCAAATTAATGGAGCCCCCTTGTCTCCAAACCAAAACGGTCAAGGCATTGACCCGAGTCGGCCGGATGATGGTCCGGCGTACACGTATGCCCAAGCGACACCGGCCGAGATTGAACTGGCGATTTCAACCGCCGTTTCGGCCCAAGCTGATTGGGGCGCATGGCCGATCAGCCAGCGCAAAGCCATCTTGCTACAAGCGGCCGAAGAGCTGGCTAAAAATCGGGGGGATTTAATCGGGGCCGCCATGCTTGACGGCGGCAAAGCGGTTGATCAAGCTGATGTGGAAGTGACGGAGGCGATTGACTTTGCCAATTACTACGCCCGCTCGTTTGACACCTTGCAAGATCAGCTCAAAACGCACGATTACAAACCGTTTGGCACGGTGTTGGTTACTCCACCGTGGAACTTCCCAATCGCAATTCCATGCGGCGGCGTTTT
The DNA here is from genome assembly GCA_020631655.1 of Chloroflexota bacterium. Classification (GTDB taxonomy): domain Bacteria; phylum Chloroflexota; class Anaerolineae; order Promineifilales; family Promineifilaceae; genus WTJY01. Next base: position 7,918 of record JAHDGV010000086.1, read on the forward strand.
GTCTGCACTGATGGCGGGCAACACGGTCATCTTTAAACCGGCCCCTGAAGCCACTTTGGTGGGATGGGAGTTGGCGAAAACCTTATGGTCGGCCGGAGTACCGCAAACGGCTTTACAATTTGTCCCCACCACCGATGATGAAGTCGGCAAATCGCTGGTGACAGACGACCGGATCGACGCAGTGATTTTGACCGGCGGCTACGAAACGGCCAAGATGTTCTTGGACTGGAAGCCTGAATTGCGCTTACTGGCTGAAACCAGCGGTAAAAACAGCCTAATCATTTCGTCAATGGCGGATCAGGATTTAGCGATTAAAGATTTGGTCTACTCGGCGTTTGGGCATAATGGGCAAAAGTGTTCCGCCTCGAGTCTGGCCATCTTGCTAGATGAGGTGTATGAAAGTGAAGCGTTTATGCGGCAGTTAAAAGATGCGGCCGCCAGCCTCACCGTGGGGAGCGCGTGGGACACATCGAGCAAAGTGACCCCGATGGTTCAAGAGCCAAGCCCAGACTTGTTGCGGGCCTTGACCACGTTGGATGAAGGTGAAAGCTGGTTGCTTGAGCCAAAGATGGTTGATAACAACCCAAGATTGTGGACGCCGGGCATCAAATTGGGTGTTCAACCGGGATCGTTCTACCACAAAACAGAATGTTTTGGGCCGGTCCTCGGTATTATGCGGGCCGAGTCGCTGACCCAAGCGATTGAGATTGTCAATCAATCTGACTTTGGCCTAACCAGCGGCTTCCACTCGCTTGATGACCGTGAAATCGCCATTTGGCGCGAATCGATTGAGGCCGGGAATGCCTATATCAATCGAGGAACAACCGGCGCGATTGTTGAACGGCAACCGTTTGGCGGCTGGAAAAAATCGGTGTTTGGCAATGGTGCTAAAGCGGGTGGGCCAAATTATGTGGCAGGATTGGGCACTTGGACACCAAAAGCGGTTCTAGATACAAAAATCGGAACAAAAAGCTACAAACAGTGGTGGAGAAGTTACTTTAGCCAAGAGCATGATCCAAGCGGTTTGATGGGTGAAAGCAATGATTTCCGATATGTACCGATTAAACGCTTGGGCGTATTGGCTAGCCCAGAAACGCCAAAAGTTGAGTTGGAGCTTGTGCAAACGGCCGCCTCGATTGCTGGAATCTCACTGATTGTAGTTTATTCACCTGAAGAAATGATTGCCCAACTGCCAAACATTGAGCGGGTACGCGCGTTGAGCCAGCCCAACGAAGCATTGCTTCGGGCGGCCCACGAACAGCATGTCCCGCTGGTGCAAGATCCGATTTCGGCCGACGGCCGCTTGGAGCTACGTCTGTACCTGCGCGAACAAGCGATTAGTGAAACCCAGCATCGTTACGGAAACTTGATTCAAAAGCCATAATTCAAAAGACCGGTCAGGTTTTTATGGGAACCTGACTGGTCTTTGTAAGCTTTTAAATTTTAAATCGTCCTCTAACGATTTTAGGTAGCACATCCTCATCTAATGCATTACCATTCCGGCCGTCAAGTTCACAATATGAACGGGCAACAGACAAGGTGAGAATTTGAGCGAACAATCAAGCAAAGGGGCACAGGCAGTTGTCCGTGCTCTGCGAATCTTAAAACTGTTTAGCGGTAAGCAAAACACCCTAACCATTCAACAAGTTGTAAAAGCAACTGAATTAAACCGAACCACGGTCTTTCGACTGTTATCTACGCTGGTTGATGAAGGGTTTTTGAAGCGTCGTGAAGATGGCAGCTATCAGCTGGGGGCGGAGCTGATGGTCTTGGGCGGTTTAGCCGGCCGGCGGGATACGTTACGCCAAGTGGCTCAACCCATCATGCAAGATTTGGTCACCACTGTGAATGAACGCTCTACGCTTGAAATTTTAGCCACGGATCCGGCCGGAAAAGCGACCATGCTTGTGATTGAAGAGATCGATGCCACCCATCGTTTAAGTATCCGGGACTTTGCTGGTAACCACCTGCCTGTCTATGCAACTTCAACGGGCAAAGCGCTGCTGGCCCATTTGCCTGAAGAACAGGCTTCGCGAATCATCCACCAGCCATTTGAAGCGTTAACCCAAACAACAATTCAGGATACGGCTGATCTTGAGCAAGAGTTAAACTTAATCAAAAAAAATGGGTACGCTTTGGCAGATGAAGAGCTTGAAGATGGGTTAATCGCGATTGGGGTTCCCATCTTTGACAACCAAGGCACCGCCTGTGCTTCGCTGTGTTTGGCGGGCCCCTCGGTCAGAATGACGGCCGAAAAACTGCCTGACCTGACTACGCACCTGGTTGCCAGCGGCAAAGCGATTTCAGAACAACTAGGATGGCGTAATTAACTTTGGAACATCTTTGTTGCTAACGTAAAATATATTATCAATGGTTCAATTTTTGAACCAAACCCCAACTGTTTCACCCACGTTTTTCCCAAATGGTGTGAGTTCGGTTCTTGAATAAGGAGATTGTTTATGGGGAGAGGATTTCTCAAACGACTTAATTGGGTCGATGCATTTCTGTATGTCTTGCGGATCGTAATTATCGTTCTCGTCATTTATGGGGCGTATAACACGTTGTCATCTGACAAATATACGGCCGATCAATGGCTAGGCTTGGTAATGTCCGGCTTGGCACAGGGTAGCATTTATGCGCTCATCGCTCTCGGGTACACGTTGGTGTACGGCATCTTGCTCATGATCAACTTTGCGCATGGTGAGATTTTTATGGCAGGCGCTTTTACTGCCGTATTCGCGGCCGAAGGGCTTGCACGAGCAGGCTGGCTCGAAACTCCGGTTAAGGCGACCATCTCGATCTTGTTGCTGGTGTTACTGGCATCAACCGTATCGATGGTACTCGCCATTCTGCTCGAACGGGTCGCTTACCGGCCGTTGCGCGGCGCTCCACGTCTTGTTCCTCTGATCACGGCGATTGGTGCCTCGTTCTTCCTGCAATACACCTTCAAAGGCTTCTACGGCTCTGGCTTCAAATCATACCCCTTGGTTCCTATGCTACAAGGTGGTATCCCGCTTGGTCAGTTTTCAATTCCAAAAGTTCAGGTTGTCGTCATCGTGCTAGCCATTGTGCTAATGGCTGGGCTTTACTTTTTGGTCGAACGAACCAAGATCGGTAAAGCGATGCGGGCCGTATCTGAAAACAAAGAAGTTGCCCGGCTGATGGGTATCAACATCGACCGAGTCATTGTGTTTACCTTTATGGTTGGCGGTGCGCTTGCTGGTGCGGCCGGTGTAATCAACGGTTTGTACCGACCACAGGGTGTTAACTTCTTCATGGGCTTCTTCCCCGGAATTAAGGCGTTTACGGCCGCGGTTTTGGGTGGTATCGGCTCGGTTCCTGGCGCTTTGATCGGTGGGCTGTTACTCGGCGTATTTGAATCGATTGGCCCTAACCTAGTTCTTGATGGATTGGGTATCACCGGCGCCAATCAGCTCAAAGACGTCATCGCCTTCTCGTTGCTCGTTTTGGTTCTCATCTTCCGGCCGCAAGGTATTGTGGGTGAGAAATTATCGGAGAAGAAAGCGTAATGAATTTAAATCGAAACACACTCCTCCAATACGGCGGGCTAACCGGATTAGCCATTTTCTACCTCTCAATTGTGGGGATGGTAGAAGCGTTTAACGAGCGTGACATCATCAAAGGTCTGTATGAGTTTGGGGATATTGAGCTATTAACGCTCGGCCAAATTTTGATCCTTGTCCCAGTTGTTGTGGGTGGATACATGATCGGCCGGAAAGTCTACGCCGAAAACGGGACGGGAAGCGCATTGGTCTCTGGATTAATCGTTGGTGCAATCGCATCTGTCCCCATGATTATTCTCGTCTTCCTCGGGTCAACGTTCCCCAACATCCGCAACATGTTTGTGGGCATCAACCCACCTCTCATGGAAGTGCTTTCACTTGGCTATTCCGGCCAAGACGCACACATGACCGGTGCAATCATTCTGGCCATCATCATCGCCTTTGCAGGCTTTGACGGTGCGCTGATCTCAGTTTTGCCAGACATTTGGCGCAGATCAGTAATCAACGCTTTTGCGTGGACCTTGGGTATCGGCACCATGAGCGAGCTTCTAGATCAGATACTCAGCACCTTCAGAGGGTACGATTGGATCGAAAAAGACACTATACGGCTCATGCTCCAAAGCGGCAGTCTAAAACCGGGTTTTGCTGGCATCATTTTTGTCATCGCATTTTTGTGGCCCCTCGTTGTGCCAACCATTCGCAAACCGCTCAAAGAACGATACAACAACAGCAGTTCTGGTACACAAACGACCCTAACCTATATTCAGTACGGCCTGCTCATCATTCTCTTGCTCGCACTCCCGTGGCTCGTCGGCCGTTTCTTATCAGACGTACTTGTTACGATCAGCCTGTATGTTTTGATGGGATTGGGTCTAAATGTTGCTGTTGGTATGGCAGGGTTGCTCGACCTTGGTTATCTCACAAACTTTGCCGTTGGTGCATATGTCACAGGTATTTTAGTCTCCACCGGACCACAAGGGATCGCGGCCAATGGTGGGCCAGCGTTCTTCAACTTGTGGTGGCTGATCCCTATCGCACTGCTTAGTGCCATGTTAACCGGATTTGTCTTTGCGCTACCCGTACTCCGTATGCGAGGTGACTACTTGGCGATCGCCACGTTGGGCTTTGGTGAGATTATCGCTAAGCTAGCTTTGTCTGACGCGCTCAAGCCATACATTGGTGGTGCGCAGGGTATTTTGTTTGTACCCAAACCTGTGTTTTTCGGAATTCCGCTTGATGACCCTGAAAATCTTTACTACGTTGGATTAGCCGCCTGCTTGTTCATGCTTTATGTGACCAACAGATTGCAAAACTCACGCATCGGCCGCCAATGGGGTGCCATCCGTGAGGATGAGGACGTGGCAGGCGCGATGGGAATCGATACCACACGGACCAAAGTGATTGCGTTTACGCTGAGCGCGGCGGCCGGTGGTTTGGCCGGAGCGATCTTTGCCACCAAAGTAGGCACCGTGTTCCCCAACAGTTTCACCGTTATCGTTTCGATCAACGTGCTCTCGCTCATCATTGTGGGTGGGATGGGAAGTATTCCCGGCATCGTTGTAGGTGCGGCCGCTCTAGTCGGCTTGCCAGAGATTCTGCGCGAATTCTCAGAGTTCCGCTTTTTAATCTACGGTGCATTACTGGTAACGATGATGCTCACCCGTCCAGAAGGTTTATGGCCGTCTGAAGCTCGCCGACGCGAACTACGGGGTGATGATGACGAACCATCTGGAGAAACAACCGCGGTTCCGGCCGACTAGCAAGCTAGATCAGCTTATCAGCGCTTCAGCCAAATCAGCAGAATTGCAATAGCAAACATCTGCTGATTAGCTGAAAACAAGCGAAGCGAGTGTGCTGATTAACTGATATGCTAAAACAAACATGTCTGACAATATTTTAGTAGCAAATCAAGTCGTCAAGCGGTTCGGAGGTCTTGTTGCCACCAACCATCTTGACTACGAACTACCCCGCAGTTCGATCTCCAGCATTATCGGCCCCAATGGGGCTGGCAAAACCACCTTCTTCAACTGCCTAACCGGCTTTTACCAAATCGATGAAGGGACGCTGGAGTTTGAGGGAGAATCAATCGTTGGATTAGAAACCAACCAGATCACCCACGAAGGAATTGCGCGGACGTTCCAAAACATCCGCCTGTTCAACAACATGACGGTTTTAGAAAACCTGATGGTTGGGCAAGAGCCTCAGCTAAAGACCGGCTGGCTTGGCACAATTTTTGGCAATCCGGCCGTGGTGCGCGAAGAGCGTGAGACGGAAGAAGAAGCCAAGCGGTTGCTTGAGTTTGTGGGGCTAAAGGGAAAAGGTGACTTGCTTGCCAAAAACCTCCCCTACGGCGATCAACGTCGCTTAGAAATCGGCCGGGCTTTGGGTGGCAAGCCAAAACTGCTTTTACTTGACGAACCCACGGCCGGAATGAATCCGAATGAATCAGCTGACACGACCGACTTTATCCGTCGCTTACGTGACGACTTGGGTATAACCGTCCTCATGATTGAACATGACATGAAAGTTGTGATGGGTATTTCTGAAAAAGTAACCGTTCTTGACTATGGGAAGAAGATCGCCGAAGGGCTCCCTCATGAGATTCAACGAGATCCAACCGTAATCGAAGCATATCTTGGCCGTGAAGCAGCACAAGCGCTGGCCAAAGAGGAGGCGGCAAATGCTGGAAGTTAAAGACGTCCATTCATACTACGGCAACATCCACGCCCTTAAAGGGATTAATTTAACCGTTAACGAAGGTGAAGTGGTTACCCTGATTGGTGGTAACGGTGCTGG
>JAHDGV010000086.1:14337-16210 GCA_020631655.1 Chloroflexota bacterium
CGTGGCTACGTGCTCCAAACGGGTGAGATTGTTCTAACCGATGAAGCCAAAGCGTTGCAGACAAATCCTGTGGTGCAAAAAGCGTATCTCGGTATGGATCACTAATCTAAACAACAGTTTTTAAATTTAAAGCAAAGCCTCGGCCGAAAGTTTTTCGGCCGAGGCTTTTTTGATTAAACTACCCGACAAAACAACCCCACCTTCCAGATGGAGAAGCAAAAATGAAACCAAGAAGAATGTATGATTTCGGCCGGAAACCGGCAAAACGCAACTACACCGTTGCGGATCTAAAGGCCTTAAAAGGGTCGGGCAAAAAGCTAAGCATGAGCAATCCAGCAAATGCAACTGAGCTACGTGCCTGCATCGATGCGGGGATCGACCTGCTTGTTGTGTGGGACAGCCAGCTTGAAGAGTGCCGTGAGATCGCACCACATCATTTTATGGGGATTGGGAGCACTTGGTCTCAGTACGGCACGGCCGACGAAATCCTGAGCCATGCGATTAAACTTATGGGGATGGGCGGAGACATGTACTACACCTTGCGCTCGTACGACGTGATGGAAAAGCTCGCCAATGAAGGGATCCCGGTCCAAAGTCACATCGGCCTCATCCCCACGTTTGCCCATTGGGCGGGCGGATTGCGTGCGTACGGCCGGACGGCTGATGAGGCGATGGAAATCTACAAAACCTTAAAACGGATGGAAGATGTAGGGGTATTCGCAGTAGAAGCGGAGTGTATTGCTGAGGAAGTGCTCGAGGCGGTCAACGAAAAAACGTCTATTGTCACCTTCTCGCTTGGGTCGGGGAAAGCGGGTGATGCAATCATGTCGTTTGTGGCCGACGTCTGCGGCGAACCGAGCGAAGAAGCCAAACCACCGAAACATGCGTATGCATTCGGCAATTTAGGCCGTTTGCACAAACAAATGTACGAAGAGCGGGTTGCTGCCTTAAAAATGTTCCATGATGAGGTGCGGGCGCAAAACTTCCCTTATGCTGAAACAAACATAGGTATGCATCCCAATGAAAAAGAGAAGTTTCTAGAGGCTTTAGATAAAGTTTCTTGATCCTGAGTTAGTACAAGCTGGGTCGATTAGAATCGACGACTCACTTTAGCAAAATCAACGTCTTTTACGAAAATGTCATTCCTGCGAAGGCAGGAATCTAGCGCCAAGCCTAACGCTGGATACCCGCCTCCGCGGGTATGACATTCCCATGATTGTCATTAAACATCTGGAAATATGTATTAAACATCGATCTTGTAGCTCAGCTGGATTTCATCCCCGTGCATCCCACGAAATCCCCAATTACAAGCTGGGCTTTCATAAATACAGATTTCTAGGTCCATGTGGGTGATACCGATCTGTTTCTGAATTCGATCAAACAGCAATCGAATCAGCTTCTTTTTCGTTTCTTTGGTGCGCCCTTCTATCATCGATATTTCGAGGATGGTGTAGCCATCAGTCCGGCCAGCCGGCATCATAAAGTCCTCATTAGCAAGATGAATAAATCGATGCGCCCTTTTATCTTCAGGTAATCCAAGTGCATCCATCGAGCAAGAGTGGATCACTTCTGAAAGCCGTTCACGCACAGGGAGTAACTTCTCTCGAACACCGTAGATTTTGTATTGAGCCATATCGATTCTCTCCTGTTAGGCTGGTGGTTTCCATTCGGCCGGGGTTGGTTGCAACACCCCTTTGGCTTTGGCACCCTCAGCAATCAGCTGATTGATCAACGCTTGAATCTCGTACTCACCTCTGGCAGACATTGTCATTTGAGGCAGTAAATCAACGATTTTTGATGGCAAAACAAACGTGAGCGAGCCAGAGTATGGGCTGGGAGCTTCCCCTTCGGCCGGTTTTTCAACAATCTCTTG
>JAHDGV010000086.1:16310-18093 GCA_020631655.1 Chloroflexota bacterium
GCTACATAATCAACTATTTGCTGGCCTAGATGGCCGACGATAAAAACAACCTGCTTGATACCGGCTTGTTGCACCGCCGTGAGTGTGAAGTCAAGCGTCGGCCGACCGTCTACGGGCAAAAGAGGTTTGGGAGTTGTATCTGTCCACGGCCGGAGTCGCTTGCCCCGTCCGGCTGCGAGTAAAACGGCTAATTCTGGCGATCTGTTTTTATTGCTCATTACGCTCTCTACGAGGGTTTAAACCCTCGGTTAAAATAAGAAGCCTGATAAATCAGGCTGTTTTGTCATGGGAGATAATTCTGGCTCCATCTACACCGTCAACAATCCAGCCGTGACAAATTTCAGCTTTTTCTGGATAAAGCGGCCGATAGCTTTTCAAGATTTGTTTGATCGCTTGCTCCGCTTTTCCTGCTTCACACAAAGCCAACAAACATCCGCCATAACCACCTCCGCTAAATCTGCTACCGATCACCCCATCAGTTTCACTCGCGATTTGGTGCAACTTGATTAGTGGATCTGAACCGCATTCATACTGATTGATCGATGATGCGCAGGATTGATCCATCAAACTTCCAAATTCGCAAAAGTCACCCGCTTTCCAGGCCGCATAACCTGCGTTTACCCGCTCGCATTCTGTAAAAAAATGGTCGGCCCGTCGCATTAGATGGCCGGGAATATCGCCACGCTTAGATCGATAAATTTCGGCCGGAACATCTCCCAATATTTTCCCACCATGAACCATTAAACCGGCCGCTTCCCAGCACTCTCCGACCCGCTTGTTGAAATCTGAAGAAGTAAGTTCCCGGGTATAGCCAGAAAAAATGATGAGCCAAGACACATCTGCTAAATTGGATGGGTGCGTTGCATATTCCACTTCTCGCAGAACCGTATCCTGCCGGATAATGCCATCGGCCCGGCCGTAGATAATCGTGGTTTGGTCTTGTACTCCGTTGTTCAAGCCGAGGTATTCATTTTCGATCAAGCGATCCAGCTCAACCAGTTCAGACTTGGTCAAACTTAACCCGTTGACCTCAGCAAAAGCCATCAAATAAGCCACGCCGGCCGACGCGGATGAGCTGAGTCCGGCCCCCAGCAGTCGGCCGGAAATATGGCCGGTCCAACCCCGTTTTACTTGGCCTGGATAAAGCTTCTCAAGCGCAAATACAGCCCCACGGCAATAACGGCCCCAGTCATTTGTTTTTGATAGATTGCTGGTGTCAAACTCGATTTGCCCCTCAAAATCGGCCGAGGTTAGCCGCACAGTGGCATCAGCGGCCGGGGCAAACGCCAGCACAGTGTAGGCATCAATTGCAACGCCCAGCACAGGGCCACCCTGATGATCAATATGCGCCCCAATCGGGCAAATACGGTACGGAGAAGCAACTACTTTGGCTTGCGATTGCATGGCTTTTGGCAATCCCGCTACGGTGCGCTCCACCTGACTTTCAAGTGATGGAAATGAATAGGTCATAGACTGATTTTATCGACCAACCTGCCTGCATACAATCAGGAGCAACAATCATTATCAACTTTTCGGCAAGCGCAAGATGGTTCTGGCTGGTGCTCTACAGATACAGTTTTATTATTTCTTCGAAATTTTCCTGCGGTGCAAAACCCAACATTCGCTTTGCCTTCTCAACCACATAAACTCGATCAACGGATGTTGGCTTTTCCCATCCCAGCTGATCAAACCGACTGCTAGATTCTGGAAAATACCGATCAATTATGGGCCACGGGTTATTCAACAGATTAGCACAATCAGATTGCTGAAAAGGTGAATCGCC
>JAHDGV010000590.1 GCA_020631655.1 Chloroflexota bacterium
TGACCATGAAACAAATCCTGATTATCGAAGACGAAAAACGAATCGCTCACTGGCTAAAGACCTATTTTGAGCGAGCGGGGTACGCGGCCGAAACTGCGCTGGACGGATTGACCGGCTTGTCGCTGGCTCAGTCGTCAAATCCTGATCTTATCGTGCTCGATTTAATGTTGCCGGGGATGAACGGGATGGACATTTGCCGAAAGTTACGCCAAGATTCAGATGTTCCAATTATCATGTTGACGGCAAAAGGGACACAACCAGATCGAATTGGCGGTCTAGAAACAGGTGCGGACGACTACATCGTTAAACCGTTTGATCCCGAAGAGGTAGTTGCGAGAGCCAAAGCGGTTTTGAGACGAGTAAAAGGGAAGGTTGTAAACACAGTTTCGGCCGGACCGCTAACGTTAAATCACGAAGCCCAAACAGTGGCCGTAAACAATCAGCCTGTAAATTTGAGCCAGCAACAGTTCGCTTTGCTTGAAGCATTTATCTCTCACAAAAATCAGGTGCTTACGCGCGATCAGCTTATCGATTTGGCGTTCAATAATCAGTATGAAAGTTTTGATCGAGCCATTGACACGCATATTAAACGACTGCGCAAAATGATACACACCGACGGATTTAATCCGATACAAACGGTATATGGTGCGGGTTATAAATTTGTGGTGGAGGAAGCCTAATGTCTATTAGATGGCGCATTTTAATCGCCTTTATCTCAATCATTTTATTAACCGTGCTTCTCAACTTGGCCATCGGACTGTGGTCGACCCAACGCAATTTACAGCAGTTTTCGATTGAGATTGGCCAAGCAGAAGCGGCAGATTTATCGACCATCTTGAGCCATGAGTACACAGCTTCAGACGGTTGGGACAATATTGAGCCGGTTATTTTTGAATTTGGCTATGGGGTTCCAACAGGCACAATTGTGGAAAATGGGGTTGTTATTACGGAGTATGATGGGGATGTTCCGATTGAAGTTTTTAACGACGTCTTGTTTGACCCGTTCGGCCGAGTAGTTGTAGTCGACACGGATAATTTTGTCTTGCTGGACAGTTTTGAAGAACTACAACCGGGAACAGAAGCTCCACTATTAGCTGGAGAAATCTCCCCCATTTTTGACCTACGCACAAATCAGGAAGTTGGGGCCGCAATTGTAGAGGTGAATTCAGATTTTCTACAGCCAGAAATCTCTGGGACTTTATTTGCAATCGTCAGCACCAGCATCATTGGAGGGCTGATTACCGCCTTGGTCGCTATTGTCTTTGCGGCTTGGTTTTCAAATCGGATCACGTCACCCATTACCGCTTTGATCAATGCGACCAATGCCATCGCAAAACAGGAACAGCCCGAATTACTGCCGGTCACATCAAAGGATGAGCTTGGACAAATGAGCGAGTCGTTTAACCAAATGACTCTGGCCATGCGCACACAACGAAGTTTACGCAAACGTTTAATCAACGATGTTTCACATGAAATTTCAACCCCGCTTAGTGTGATTCAGTTGGAAGCCAAAGGGCTCAAAGATGAGTTGCAGCCTCCGGCCGAAGCGGCCGAGCAAATCATGCAGGAGGTTGGCCTGTTGCGAAACATGGTTCACGATTTAAACTGGCTAGCAGAAACCGACTCGGGTGAACTTCGATTAAATCTTGGCCCCGCAGACCTCCCATCTATATTGACAAATGAGGTCGGCCGCTGGCGCAACCAAGCAGAGTCTCAAAATATTTCCTTAAATCTAGAAGAATTGCCGGATCTTGCCCCCATGCAATTGGACAGCATGCGGATGAGCCAGCTGTTTGGCAACCTAATCCGCAATGCGTTGCAACATTCAAACTCCGGTGGCGAGATTAACGTCTCGGCCGTGCTTGGTTCCGACTCGGTCAAAGAAGGTAGCCATATCGCTATCACTGTTTCAGACGACGGTGCAGGGATCAGTCCGGCCGATTTGCCCCATGTGTTCGAACGTTTCTACAGAGCAGACGAGTCACGCAATCGGATTTCTGGAGGTAGAGGCCTGGGGCTAGCTATTGTAAAAACGCTGGTTGAGGCACATGGCGGTACAATTGGCATTTCTAGCGCCGGAATTGGAAAAGGAACAACAGTGAAGGTCGAACTGCCAATAGATCCGACTTTCTCGTAAAGGCGGCTCAAGTTATGGATCATGTTTTAGCCATCGGAACAACGGGGATGCTGAGTGAGGCAACGTTTTACTTGGCCCAGCGTACCTCCCGATTAACCTGCATCGCCCGAACAGATCGATCCCTCAATCGCTTTGCTGGCTCACTCGATCCCCACGGCCCCACTTTTACTCCACTTTCGATCGATTATCAAAACACGAATCAATTTATCACGTTCGTCAAACAAGCTTGGGAGCGCAAACCGTTTGATTTGGTTCTGGCATGGTTCCATGACTCAGGGCAACAGAGTTTAGAGGCGCTACTGGCCTTCCTTGCTGATCAAACCCATCCAACCCGATTTTTTCATGTGATGGGAAGTGCCGCGGCCGACCCAGCTCACGATGCTGATCAATTTCAGCCAGTCACAAACGGAGCTTTCAGCTACCATCAAATCATTCTTGGGTTTAAAATCGAAAACGGCCGGTCCCGCTGGCTTTATAACCACGAAATTAGTGCAGGGGCCATTCAAGCCATCCAGCAAAACAGGCCGCGCTTTGTGGTTGGCACGGTTGAGCCTTGGTCGGCCCGGCCTTAATCTGAGCATTTTCTATTTGGCCATTGGCTCCTTAAACCATAGTAACTGTCATTCTCGTTGAGCACTTAACCCTGATTCAAACCACTTAACAATCTGTTGATGCTCTGGATGCTTCTCAAGATAGCCAGTTCGTTTTTCAGGATCA
>JAHDGV010000591.1 GCA_020631655.1 Chloroflexota bacterium
AAGATTTAGAGAGCGAAAAACAAAAACTTATCGATGCTGAAACAGAGGCGCGACGTCAGTTGGCCCGTGACCTGCACGACGGCCCGACTCAAACTGTTTCAGCCATTGCTATGCGACTCAACTTTGTCCGCAATTTGATCGAACATGATCCTGAAGAAGCGGCGCGCGAAATCGAAAAGGTTGAAGAAATCGCCAAAAACACCACCAAAGATATTCGCGGCATGCTGTTCACCCTCCGGCCGCTGGTGCTTGAAACCCAAGGATTAGGCGCGGCTCTCGAAACGATCATGGAGCGACTGACCGAAGAAACCGGCATCGCCATGCGCTTAACGGGTGGAGAAACAGGCGACCTGCTCAACCAAAAGGCACAGGGCGTTCTCTTCTACATTATTGAAGAAGCGCTTGGGAATGCGCGCAAACATTCAAAAGCCTCAACCGTTGACGTCCGTATGTGGAACGAGGATGGTTTGGTCGTCACCCGAATCCAAGACAACGGGGTTGGCTTTGAAGTTGAAGATGTCATGGGGAACTATTCGTCGCGAGGAAGTTTGGGGATGGTCAACATGCGGGAGCGGGCCGAAACGATTGATGGATCGGTTCAGGTTAATTCGACCCCCGGCAAAGGGACCGCCATCACCATTGTGGTGCCGCTTGATAAGCAAGGGCAATTTGCTCGCTAACTTCAATATCTGTAAATTTTTATAGGGATTGCCTACCGCCTCCACCCCATTTCTGCACTTTGGCATACCTATTTCCCATCCACCCCAGTTATGCTAGCATGCCGATCAAAACAGCCTATTAGAGCTCAGAATACCCCTTAAACCACTGTAAACACTCGGTTCCCCCTTCTTGCAAGACCCTTTTTCTCCATTTGGTCTCACTTTATGTTGACATATCTTTTATTTTGTTGTACTGTTACAACATTGCTAATTGTTGTAGTGTCCCGCATGTTGTGGGATAAAATCATATGTCGATAAAAGATAATCTGTTAGAAAATTATGCGGGGGTAGATTTGGTGAGTGATCGCCTCAATATACATCCTGAGTCTGTTCGCAGATTAATTCGACAGGGAAAGCTACCTGCCATCAAGTTTGGAAACAAATGGCTCGTTGAAAAATCAACTTTAGAGCAATTTGCCAGCCGATATGATCCTCGGCCGGGCAACAAAGCAACACTGCTTTAACTTAATTGGGTGCTATAAAACGTTTAATTTGCAGAGGAACTCATGTACGGACAGGGTGAAAACACAGGACCAGCATGTTTGCGAGTAGTTGGTGTCGGCGGGGGTGGTAGCAACGCGGTCAATCGGATGATTGAAGCCGGAGTTTCTGGTGTTGAATTCGTCGCCGTAAACACAGACATCCAAGCCCTCGAACATTCAAACGCTCAACAGCGGGTTCAAATTGGCATTAAATCAACTCGCGGTTTGGGAGTTGGCGGAAATCCAGAAGCTGGCGAAAAAGCGGCATCTGAATCTCTAGAAGAGCTCTATGATTCTTTAGAAGGATCAGACATGGTCTTTGTAACTGCGGGCATGGGTGGTGGAACCGGAACCGGTGCAGCCCCTGTAGTCGCCAAAGTTGCCAAAGAAATGGGAGCACTAACAGTTGGTATCGTTACCCGTCCATTCATGTTTGAAGGGACAAAACGTGCATCTTCGGCCGAATCAGGCATTGAACGGCTCCAAGAGCATGTTGATACCCTGATCGTCATTCCAAATGATCGTTTACTAGAAATTACTGACCGTCGTGTGTCTATGTCAGAAGCGCTACAGCTGGCTGACGATGTTCTGCGCCAAGGTATTCAAGGGATTAGTGAGCTCATCACCATTCCTGGTTTGATCAACCTTGACTTTGCAGACGTTCGCACGATTATGTCTGGCGGTGGTGCCGCTTTAATGGCCGTCGGCCGTGGCGAAGGTGAAGACCGGGCTCACATGGCGGCTACACAAGCGATCAACTCAAGATTGCTAGATGTAACCATCGACGGTGCGCGCGGCATCTTGTTCAACGTAACAGGTGGCGAAAACCTAAGCCTGTACGAAGTGAATCAAGCGGCCGCGATTATTCGCGAAACAGCCCATCCAGATGCCAACATCATTTTTGGTGCCGTTATTGACCCAACTATGGGTGATGCGATGCGGATCACGGTTATTGCGACAGGCTTCGAGCGTGAGCAACAAAATCGCCGTATGCAGGTTAGCCGTCAGTTAAAACGACGTCCAAACCGCCCTGCAGAGCGTCCAGCGAATCGCCCGGCCGAAAACAATAATCGGCCACCAGAACAAAACCCTCAGCGGGAATCTGAGTCAGCTTCTGCGTCTCAGTCTAAATCTCGATTTTCACCCAATGATATCGATATTCCCGCATTTTTGAGGAAACGATAGCTGACAGATAATGTCAGCCATCCACCGAGTTAGTTGACCTCCTTCGATGTGGATTGCTCCCCACATCGAGATGCATCCTCTCTGCTTGTGCCCTCAGCCCGCCCGGGTTGAGGGCCTTTTTTTTATCTGCAGCTTACACCATTTTCGTATTTTTTTAGATATAAAGTACTAAAGTAGCAGCATACATATCCCATAACCAATAAAAAAGAATCTGAGATAGTAGGTTGGTAAGTACCAAACGGTCGTCCCCTGACCGTCAATTTAACGTAACCATTTTACACAACCACATCTTATGAATAGCATCAACTCTTTTGTCTTTGCATCGAAAAATCTGATTGTTGTCTTTTTATTCGCAATACTCACCCTACTTACCGGCCTGATGAGTTTTTACAGCGGGGCAAATAGCGCCCCTATCAGCGAAGGGCCCAGCGAATCAACGGCCAAAGTAGCTCTGGATACAATGGC
>JAHDGV010000592.1 GCA_020631655.1 Chloroflexota bacterium
CTGATATCGCCAGCGGCTGGCGCGGTTTTTTTGATGGAGCGATTGAATCCGGCATGCGGGCCGCAAATCAATTGAAACAGGATTGGAGGATGCTGTGACCGAAGAAGAATTCATGGTTGAAGTGCAGGCTCTTTTTGATGCGGGGGAATATGCCAAGATCATTGAGACATGGGGAAAAGACACCTCGAACTCGTCTGAATTTAAAGCGGCCGCGTTTGATGGGTTCATCCCCCGGCCGAACGACGTTCTCGTTTCAACCTATCCCAAAAGCGGCACCACTTGGGCGCTCCAAATGGCGTATGAGATCGGCTATTTGGGAGAAGGAGATTACGAGCACTCGTACGACGTTTTCTCTTGGCCGGATAATCTGATTCCCCTTAAAAACAATCCCCCACTTTCCGACCTGAGTTACTTAGCAGATTCACCAACCGGGTTGCGCGTGATCAAAACCCATCTTGAAGCTCCATTTGTGCCGGTTGCGGCCGGGGGCAAACATATCTCAGTCATTCGTGATCCCAAAGACATCATCGTGTCGATGGTCCATTTTGAGAATGGGTTCAACGAAATTTTGTTTGGCGGCTCGATTCCGGTACAGGCCTTTGTTGATGCGTTCCAGACAGACAAATTTATCTATCAATCGTGGCCCATGTTTATAGACAGCTGGTGGTCGTTACGTGAGCGGGACAATGTGTTGATCTTGACTTATGAAGAAATGAAGGCGGACTTGCCTAGCACCGTCCAAAAAACGGCCGACTTTTTAGAAGTTGAACTAAACGAGGCACAACTGGCGAAGGTGGTTGAAAAAAGTAGCTATGCATGGATGAAGGCGAACGATCACAAATATGCTCAGCCAGCGTTTGGAAATGCGGAGCAGGTTCCGCTGGTGCGCAGTGGCCATAGTGGCACAGCAAAAGAGTTACTTTCGGCCGAACAGCAGGCCACGATTGATGCCTTTTGTATGCGTGAGTTAGATCGGCTTGGCTCCACATTCCCTTATCAGGAAATGTATCGTTGTTAGTCCCTTCACTTGTAAGCTGATACAACTCGACAATTGTCGCTGGATATACCGAGCTTCAGTCCAAAAAGCCGAAGAAAGTATGTATCTAGCTTTTACATTGTTCATGTTTCAACCTAGCCACAACGAGATTTCATCCATGCACCATCGACCAGCCTTTTTGCGTCAATCAACCTTCCTGCTTACTTTTTTGATTCTATTTATTTTTGCATCTTCCACACCAGCCCCACTGGTTGGGCAATCTTTGCCTCAAGACCAAGTTATCTATTTGCCGTTTATCACTGAGCCAACGACTACGACGGTGCCGACAGAACAGACGGTACGTTATACAGAGGAAACCGGGCCGATTTTAAATCCGGAACGAGGTTTTTTTGATCAGACAGCAGTTTTATGGACCGATGATCTAAAGTTTGTGCTCGACATGAGTGAGTATCGGGACCGAAATATTTCAATTTTAAGACTCTATTTTGTGATTGATGAATTTATAGATGGTCCAATCGATGCTGAAACGCTTGATATTATCGATCGCAATTTTGGGGCGGCACGGGAGGCTGGATTAAAAATTATTCCCCGCTTTACCTACAACTTCCCCAATAACGAAACGTATCCTGATGCCGAAGATGCTGAATTAGATCAGATTCTGACCCACTTAGATCAGCTGGCACCGATTCTTGAAAAAAATAGCGATGTGATCGCTTATATGAACTTGGGATTTGTGGGTGCTTGGGGAGAATGGCACAGCTCCTCAAGTGGCCATGTAACGCATGACGAAGAGGGGCGCCGCATCAACGAAAATACGCGACTCATTGTTTCTAAGATATTAGACGTGTTGCCCAGTTCCCGCGCGGTAACCATGCGGTATCCACCTTTCAAAATGCAACTGTATGGCCCCGAACCGCTCCACATGGATGAACCCCATAATGGGAGTGAGAAGTCGCGCATGGGTAGTATGAACGACTGCTTTTTGGCATCTAAAACAGATTTTGGGACGTATATGCCGTATGAAACTGATGCGGATATCGAAGCGGTTAAAGACTATCTAAGTGCAGACAATCTGTATTTGCCCATGGGGGGTGAAACGTGCAACGCTGACGAGCGGGCCGAACCATATACCGGCTGTGAGAACGCCTTAAAAGAGCTAGAGCGGATGCGTTGGAGTGCCTTGAATAGTATTTCAAATGGGGTGATTGAACGCTGGAAAACGGAAGGATGTTATGACACGATTGCGAATAGGCTTGGCTATCGCTTTGTGCTGACTGAAGGTACTTTCCCAACTCAAGTGCGCAGAGGGGAGCAATTTGGTTTTGATGTTCACCTACGGAATGATGGGTTTGCCTCTCCTTATAATCGAAGAGATTTTGAGTTGATTTTGCGGAATCAGGCATCTGGGGAAACATTTGTTTTTCCAGAGTATTATGATCCGCGCTACTGGTTCCCCACGTACGACATTATTCCTCTACGGCTTTCGATTCGTGTCCCGGCCGATATACCCGCCGGCTCATACGAGCTTTTGTTTAATTTGCCCGACCCAGAACCGACACTAAAAGACAATCCAAATTATAGTATTCGTCTTGCAAACCAAGGGGTTTGGGAATCTGAAACCGGGTACAACAATTTGAATGTGACAATTGAGATCAATTAAAAGGCGAGATCTGACTTACCGCAGAATTCGAAGAAACACTCATTGCGCATTGTAAAAGTGGCACTAGGAGGATCATTAATTCACCGTTTTCCGGCCGCGATGACAAACGGAATGGCGCTTAAATAGAGCAAGCTGAACCGTAAAAAAAGTATTCTGGGGTAGATTCAAACGCCGTCTCCCATCCGAGTT
>JAHDGV010000593.1 GCA_020631655.1 Chloroflexota bacterium
CTGGCTCGTTTGCTCTTCCCGGCACGGCCCGAGATCATTCCGGTTATTCCGGTCGGGGATCTGCCAAGCTGTGCAACTAACAACTAAGTTTCCAGCCCCATCTAACAGAAAACAAAAAAGCCACCCCATACGGAGTGGCTTTTTTTGTGGGCGATACAAGACTCGAACTTGTGACCTCTACGATGTCAACGTAGCGCTCTAACCAACTGAGCTAACCGCCCTAAATTTATAACGGATCGGAATTATAAACATCGGCCGATCAAAATACAACCCCTTTTACGAAAGGATAGGGAATTGGATCTTATTCCTTTCCCTCATCTCTAACTTTCTCTGGGAACTGCTGATTGAAGAACCAAAAGGCAATAGCACCAACCAACACAACCGCGGCCGAAAGCAAGAAAAATGGCTGATAGCCGATGCTATCGATCAGATAACCACCCCCGATCGCGCCACCCGCCATCCCGATACCGTGGGTGGTCCCACCTGTGCCAGACATCACTCCCCACCAAACCGGCTGTAAGATGGCAAGCCTGTACACGTAGATGGTTGGTTTGGTAGCGGCCGCAAAAACCATCAACAGCACATAGCTCAGCCCAACCATTTGCCATTGATCAAACAGCCCCATCATGGCCAGACAAGCACTCATGCCTCCCATTGCCACCCAAAATACTTTTGCGTTCCCCCAGCGATCGGTCAGCGTGGGAGTGAGGAGTGCGGTTGGGATCGCCAAAAACAGTCCCAACGAAGCGACAAAGCCAATCGATGAAACGGGAACCCCAAACACTGTATCCAGATACACGTTGTAAAAGCTTCTGGCCGCCATCTCACCGGCCGCCCTTACCAGCATGATCAGGGCCAGCGGGATAAATAACATCCAAGGAACAGGCTCCGCATGGGCCTCTAGCTCTTTTTTTGTGGCGATTCTTGAATCAGACGTTTGGCGCATGAGTAAAAATGCGGGCAAAAACAGCACAGCACCTGCCATCAGCGCAATGCGATACGGGGCCGGGGAATCGAGCGAATAGCCGAAGTTGCCTGACAGAAACGTAGGAAGCCATCCTCCGACCAGACTGCCGACAAACCCTGAGAGAGGAAAAAATCCGGTTCGTAGTGAGTAGGCGTGTGAGCGTTCAACTTCGGTCGTTTTGTCCATCATGAACAGATTGCCGTTGACCCAGTACAGCGGCCCACCAAACGACGCCAGCATGGCGGCCCCGATCAGCCAAGTAGCCTGTGCTTGGCCCGGTAAAAATTCGGCGAGCGGTAGCAAGAAATATCCCAATCCGTAGCAAGCTAGGCCGGTTAAAATTAAGCGGCGAGTCCCCCAACGCAGACTAAGCCATCCGGCCAAAAAGCTAATGGTGATAAAGGCAAATTGCCCGGCCGCATTTACCCATCCGATAAAGGCTGATTGATACCCCAAACGAATGAGAAAAATGTTGAGCAGAACGGAGTAGACGCCACTGGTGGCAAACCCGGCCAAAATGGCGGTAAACAGATAAATTCTGACATCGCGCTGGAGCTGTCTGAGGGCGTAGGCATAGGTGTGAATGGCGGACATCCCGAAATTATAGCGATTTCAGCAACGGCCGACCTGTAGCTTAGGGGCTATGAAAGGCTGTTCAAATAAAGCTCAAATGGGACTAAACCACTGAATGTTCAGCCAGCCATTTGGTCCGTACTTCAAAAATTTCACTCAGTTGCTTGAAATCGGGGGGAGAGATCGATTGAACCAGTTGATTCATCGATTGGATTTTGACCAAACGCTCGGCCGGGTTGCGATAGGGTAATCCGGTCACCGCCGAAATTTTCTCTTTGCAATCAGCCAGCTTTAAGCGCATTAGCCGATACGAGTAGGTGCTTTTGTATTCAGCGACATCGGCCGCACGTTTTAGATAAATGTCACGCATTAGCCCGGCCAAACGCTCCAGACCGATTTCGGCCAGCAGATCATATTCACGGTACAGCACCTTGAGCTGTTGAAAGGCCAATATCCAATACAAATGCAGGTCCTCGTGAGTGCGAGGTTGCTCAATGCGCTCCCACATCTGCTTGAACTGTGTTTTTTGTCCGCTGAACTTAAAAATCTCCCCTTTGGGCCCCACCACCGTTAACATATTTTGCTCACCCTGGCTCTGAAGCCGCCAAACGAGCGCGCGATCAAGCAGTTTAAAGATACGGTCAAAATCTGCGGCCGAATCGATAAAAAAGTCCCAATCGCTAAAAAAATCATCATCACCTGATGTCCGACTGCCAGTTAATTTCATGATTTATTTCGCTTATGAATTTAGTTTTATTTTGTTAATTTCGTATTTTCCACAGTCCGCCAAATGGTGCAACTAAATAGGCCACACTCGAGAAAAATGGGCCGTTACAAAGATCATACTTGATTCGAGTCTAGAATCGGTTACAATGTCAATGCAAGTAAGCACTTGCATTCTGTAAAAACTATGTCACGAATCAATCGCACCAAAATTAACGTACAAAAAAAGGGATTTGAATTTACCCCTTTCCGGCCGACGGCCGAGCATGAGCTTCCCCTCGCGCAAGCGGGATTAAAACCTGAAATCGAACTAATCACCTTTGAACGAAACGGAGAACGACGCGCCCTCATCGCTACAGAAATGCACTATCATCACGTGTGTCAGGGTGAGCTGGCGGGTGAACCGTATTTGGTCACCTTTTGAGCCCCGTGCAACAGCGGCGTCGGTCTGACGCCGGTCGTGGATGGGGACGTACATTGGTTTGGCGTGCCGGGAATTGTGAATGGGCTGGCCGTTCTGCGAGACGAAGAAAGCGACAGCTTGTGGGATCACATCACTGGAGAATGTTTTGATGGGCCACA
>JAHDGV010000087.1:0-2746 GCA_020631655.1 Chloroflexota bacterium
TGATTCGAGGCGGTGAGCTGTATCCTCGTTGGGCGCCTAACTTCTATTTTGGCTATGGCTATCCCATCTTTAATTACTACTCCCCGTTTGTGTACTACTTTGGGGTGTTTATCGCGTTTTTGCCCCGTGTGGGGCCGGTAGAGGCGACCAAAGCGGTGTTTGTGCTGGGGCTTTTGTTTGGCGCATGGGGCACCTTTGGCTTTGTGCGGGATCGTTGGGGGACGGCCGCGGGCGTTGGGGCGGCCGTGCTGTTTGGCACTGCACCGTACATCCAGTTTATCGACCCCCATTCGCGCGGGGTGCTGGCAGAATCGTTTGCGCTGGGCATGTTGCCCGTGTGCCTGTTTCTGTTCGGCCGATTATTGCTCACCGGCCGCAAACGCTACTTTGTGCTAAGCGGCTTATCGCTCACCGTTTTTGTGCTCAGCCACAACCTGATGGCAATGGTTGGGAGCGGGCTGATTTTGGCGTGGCTACTATGGCACTGGTGGTGGGATGGGGATCAAAACGCCGGCCGATTTTCGTTGAAGAACCTTGCGCCATTGCTAAGTTTTGGGTGCGGCATCGGAATGTCCTTTTTCTTTTGGCTACCGGTCCTGCTCGAGCGCAATTTAGTCAACTTAAATACGTTAGTGGGGGAAGATGGAAGCCACTTTTCATGGTCGTCCCATTTCCTATCGATCAGAGATTTTTTTGCGTTTTCAAACTTTATCGATTGGGGGGCAACTCAATCAGCCTTTCGCTTTAACTTGGGCGTTGTGCAAGCCATCCTGCTGGTTGTGCTATTGATTTGGGTTGTTTGGCAGGCGGCGCAAAAGCAAAAATTTGAAGATCGAGAGCAGTTGTTTTGGCTATTGATGAGTTTGGCCGTCTTGTTTTTCACTCTACCACTCTCATCATTTTTCTGGCGGACGGTGCCGGTTTTGCCGTTTATCCAGTTCCCGTGGCGCTTTTTGGGCCCGGCTGCCATTGCGCTGGCTATTGGCGGCGGATCTTTGTTGCGCGATTGGCGACACTCGGCCGGTGTGACGGCCGTCGCTTTGCTCTTAGCTTTGCCTTTGATGCAGGTTGCCCCTTGGGGTGATTTTGGTCCAACCGACTTGGCGGCCGTGGCGTTTCAAGAGCAAAAAGGACGTTGGCTAGGCACCACATCTACGGCCGACTTTATTCCAGCAACTGCACTGGTAGACCCCAAACCGGTTGTTGACCTTTTAGAAGATTTAGGAGCCAATCAAACACCGGACCGTGTGAATCGGTACAGTTTGCCACAGTCGGCCGTGGTGACACAGGAAGAACTATCTCCGCTCCATTTTCAGTATCAAGTTTCGTCTGATGAAGAATTTTCCCTGCGCTTTTTTATCTATGAATTTCCGGGCTGGCGGGTGGAAGTAGATGGGGAGCTAGTTGAGCATGAAATCGGTTTTCCAGAAGGGTTTATCGTGGTGCCACTGAGCGCCGGAGAGCATACGGTTGATGTTAAATTTAGAACAACCCCAGCACGTACGGCCGGATGGCTCTTTTCTGCGGCTGCACTGCTTTTGTTGATTGGCATCGCTTACTTTTTGCAGGCACAAGCTGGATCAGCTGAGAGACTGCAGGACGCGCTTGATTCACTCCCGCCAATGGTTTTTGGTAGCTTGCTTTTGCTGGTTGTTGTGGTTCTTTTGATTCCCGGCCGTTGGGTTCGGTATGAGTCAGCCGGTGGTGTCGTGGAACCGGCTGAATTTCAGCTCAATGTCAGTTTAGATCGGCAGATCGAACTCTTGGCGTATGACATCAACAAAATTGAAGCGCAG
Organism: Chloroflexota bacterium; assembly: GCA_020631655.1. Lineage (GTDB taxonomy): Bacteria > Chloroflexota > Anaerolineae > Promineifilales > Promineifilaceae > WTJY01. The sequence continues at coordinate 1,797 of JAHDGV010000087.1, forward strand.
CCGGGGGATTGGATTGAGTTGGACTTGTACTGGCAGGCGGAAGTTGAACCAGCGATTGATTTTCAGGTGTTTGTCCATGTGTTGGATGCAAATGGGGCGCTTGTGGCTCAATCAGACAAATTAAATCCGGGGGATTTTCCCACAAGGCGTTGGACCACCGATAAATACGTGACCGACCTGCATCTGTTACAATTGCCGCAGTCGCTACCGGCTGGTGAATATCAAATCACGGCTGGGCTGTGGGTGATGAACGAGGGTTGGCGTTTGCCCGTTTTAGCGGCCGATGGAACAGTCTCTGGTGATGTGGTTCTTATCCAAACGATTGAAATTAATCCCTAATTGGAAAATTAAAAATGAGAGTAATTAGCGGAAGTGCCAAAGGGCGCAGATTAAAAGGTGTGCCGGGTGATACGACTCGGCCGATTATGGACCGAGTAAAAGAGGCTTTGTTCAATATTTTGAGCGAAGAAACGGTTGGAACCCGCTGGCTCGACCTGTTTGCCGGCACAGGGCAGGTCGGCATCGAGGCGTTGAGCCGTGGGGCAGAAAGTGTCGTTTTTGTCGATTTGGCTAAAGCGGCCGTCAAAACCATTTCTGAAAACGTAAAGCACTGCAACTTGGAAGACAGGTCTGAAATTATTCGATCGGACTCATTCGGGATTTTGGAGCAGATGAGGAACGAGAAATGGCGGGGGGAGAAGTTTGATTACATCTTTGTGGCTCCTCCCCAATATCAGGGATTGTGGCTTAAAGCGTTCAAATTGATCGATGAAAACCCTGATCTGTTTTTAAACGAATTTGGGGAAGTTATTATCCAAATTGATCCTAAAGAGCTTAGGGATAGGGAAGAAGAGGAGTGGGAGCCATCGAATCTTGCTATGATTGGCGAGCGGCTTTATGGTCGCACATTAATCCAGTTTTATACCAGAGAGAGTGATGAAAACGATTAA
>JAHDGV010000087.1:2846-8289 GCA_020631655.1 Chloroflexota bacterium
GAGAATGCACTGGGAGCTAGCAGTTCAGATCAGTCGCAGTCGGCCCAGCAAGCAGAAACAACGTCGGGTTACCCAGAGCCGGTTCAGCTAGAGTCTGGGTATCCGGAACCAGAAAACAGCCTCGCTTATCCGGCCCCCGAAGCGGCACAAGCTGAGCCAACCAAATCGGCCGATGGCATTAAATTTGACGTGGGTAAGTTGCGTACAAGCGTCGTGGCTAAATATCCACACAGCACAGAGGTTTTCACCCAAGGTCTTGTCTGGCTCGATGGGGCATTCTATGAGTCTGGCGGCCTTTATGGACAATCGGCTCTGTATCGTGTTGGGTTAGAAGATGGGATTGCAACTCAAAAAGCGGCGATTGATGATACTTTTTTTGGGGAAGGAATCGCCGTGGTCGGGGATCGGATCATCATGCTGACATGGCAGGCTGGTGTGGCGATTGTTTTTGATCGTGAGACATTTGAAGAGGTCGGCCGGTTTGCGTATGAAGGACAAGGGTGGGGCTTGTGCTACGACGAAGCTGAAAATCAGCTTTGGATGAGCAATGGCTCAAACATCATTGTCAGCCGGAACCCAGATACGTTTGAGATTACAAATCAAATTTCGGTTGCGGAAGCTGACGGCCCCGTTTCTCAACTAAACGAGCTGGAGTGTGTGGGTGAACGGATTTATTCGAACATTTGGAAGTCAGATCGGATTGTGGCGATTGATAAGCAAACGGGCGAAGTTATAGCCACAATAGATGCATCTGATTTGCTGACCGATGAAGAGCGTGCTCAGCTGAATCCAAATGATCAGGTGCTAAACGGCATCGCTTACAACCAAGCATCAGAGACGTTTTATTTGACTGGGAAACAGTGGCCCGCATTGTTTGAGGTCACGTTTGTGCCAGATGTTGAGCACAATTAACCATTACTTTGTTTGTTTTCCTTTCTAGGCTTCCTCGGCTAAGATTGCGACATGGAGATAAAACGACCCACTACGATAATCCTAATTCGACACGGCCAAACAGATTGGAATCTACAAAAACGTTGGCAGGGTGATACAGACATCCCGCTAAATGCAACAGGAAAAGCGCAAGCAAGAGCGTTAGCCGCCCGTCTTGTTTCTTGGCCTATAGAAAACCTGTACAGCAGTGATCTTGAACGTGCGGCCGAAACAGCGGCCACATTGGGGGATTCGTTAGATCTAACACCGATTTTTGATGCGGGCTGGCGTGAACGAGACTTGGGTGAATTAGAAGGCTTAACCCGAGAAGAGATTGCTGAGAAATTCCCACATCTAACCTTGCCGAGGCAGTTTGTGGAAACTCGTGATGGTGAAACCTACACCGTTTTTAAGAAGCGAATCGTAGATGCATTCGGCCGGATTATGGATAAGCATACTGGCCAGACGACGGCGGTTGTTTCTCATAGTGCCTCTCTCCGGGTTTTGATTTCCCACGTACTTGAAATCCCAGATCGAATCTATGCTCCATTCTCGCTTGGGGGAAATACTGGGTTAAGCCGAGTTGTCATCGAAGACGGCCGGGCACAGCTCACCCTGTTAAACGACACGTCTCATATTGGGGGATAGGCTTTTTTATGGGGAAATTGGTTCGCTAAATTCAAAGCAGGGGGCTTCGACGCTAATTGTTTGTTCTAGGGGGTCTGTATCGGCCGAACGAACGACAACGTCATACGACTTAGTCTCACATTCAACTACAACAATGCGTAAATTATCACTGGCTAGCTGTAAGCCTTCTACAAAATATAGATATGCGTCTGACCCACCCGATGCGGTGAAGGTGAGCAGGCCGTTATAATTGTCCTGCTTTTCTAGCTCTGTCCCCTCTTCCCACTGTACAGAAACCTCTAAGGCGATAGGCTCAACCGTTACAGGAAATGGAGTAGCCGTTTGGTCTTCTTGGTCTGCAAAATTAGGGTTACGCGTAACGGTTGGAATCAGTGTGGGTGTGATTGACGGAGTAGGCGTTGGCTCAGGAGTTGGGGTATCAACCACTGGCGTTGGAGTCAGGGTTGGTTTAGGTGTTTGAGTAACAATGACAAAGTCAGATTCTTCAAGTGCTAGAGGGGTCAGGGTTGGGGGTGGACCAATAGTTGGTTTGGCCAAAGTAGGCGTTTCGGCCGGAAAAAATTCTTCTATCGGTGCATTGCAAGCCAAGATTGCTAGCACCGGGAAAAAGAAAAATAGAATCGATTTACGCGGGTTATTTCTCACTCTGCAACCGTATCACTTAATCTTGACATATCCAACCAGCTTAAGGAGTTTGTACAGGATAATTTTCCTAATTTTTTCTTGTTTTGAAACATCTCCACGTTGTTTTTATAATGGGGCGGTCTAGGTTGAGAACGGAAAAAAGGGGTCGAGATGAAGCTGATAAGATTTTGCTCTCGGCCGTTTGGCGTGAGCGATCGGTTGCATATTTGTAAAACGTGAAAATAAAGACTCTCGGGCGGTGGTCCGCAGTACACTTGTGGGGCTGGATAGCTACAAACCGGCCGTTGTGCTTTATCTCATAGGGCGTACGGCTCCAATCGGCTAATTGATGCCATTTCGGAAAGGAGCATTTGAAATTGCTCAGGTTGCCGGTGTACCATACCCACCGGTCTTGATGATTTATAGCGATCCGCACTTGGTCGATTGGCGATCAATTAGCTTTTTCAGGGCAATATGGATGAGTTGGTGCGGTAAACAAGAGCCGAAATACTTTCAACAAAAGGAAATTACCAGTCTGAAACTGACTTAGAACCGGTCAGGGTGGCTGAAAAACAAGCTGTATGACACAAAACGAAAAATCTGAAGCATCATCACATCAAACTTCACGGCCGTTAGAGCCTACACCGGCCGCCATTGTTGTTGGTGCTTCTTCTGGGATGGGGGCCGCACTGGTCAAGGCTTTGGCAAAAAAAGGGTATAACGTAGCTGCATTGGCCCGTCGCCAAGACAAACTTGATGAGCTGGTCAACGGGATTAAGGCAAACACCATCGTTAAAGCGGTTGCCCACGATGTAAGCGATTATGATGCAGTGCCTGAATTGTTTTCATCTTTAGTTGATGAGCTCGGTGGGTTAGACCTAATCATTTATGCGGCCGGGGTGATGCCTAAAGTGGGGCCAGACGAGTTTGACTTTGACAAAGATCGTCAGCAGGTCGAAATAAATTTATTGGGGGCGATGGCTTGGCTGAACTTGGCCGCGCGTCGGTTTCAGATTACCCAAAGCGGAACCATTATCGGTATCGGCTCTGTGGCGGGGGATCGCGGCCGGGTTGGTAGCCCCGTTTACAACACGACCAAAGGGGCGCTGGCAACCTATTTAGAAGCGCTCAGAAACCGGCTGACACGGCATGGCGTACAGGTGACAACCATTAAACCCGGATTTGTTGACACCGCGATGCTTGACGGAGTTGAAGGGACATTTATGGTCATCTCTCCCGAAAAGGCGGCCGATCAGATCCTGCGTGCGGCCGAGCGCAAGCGACAGGTTGCATACGTGCCGTTCCAATGGCGCTTTATCATGCTCATCATTCAACACATTCCCTCATTTATTTTCCGCAAACTTTCAATCTAAACTTATTCCAAATACATGGATTCACTCAAACAAGAACTACCTGACGATCATCTTGAATATGTTGAAGCATGGGGACGTGCCAGCGGCAGTGTGGCGCACGTTTTCCGGCCGTCAACGCTCGCTGAACTAAAGAAAACGATACAGCTGGCCAAAGATACCGGCCGGACTGTCGGTTTTCGCGGTGGAGGGAACAGCTACGGAGATGCGTTTGGGAATCGAGAAAACATCGTTTTAGACACATCTCGTTTAAACCGGATCACAAACTGGGATCCAGAAGCGGGCTTAATTACCGTTGAGCCAGGTGTCACCATCGAGCAACTTTGGCGCTACGTTTTAGCTGACGGTTGGTGGCCCCCAATCGTAACAGGTACGGCAAAAACAACTGTTGGCGGCTGTGCATCGATGAACACGCACGGTAAAAATGGTTTTAACATGGGGACCTTTGGGGATCACATCACAGAAATCGAGATGATCATGGCTAACGGCCGTAAAAAAGTCTGCACCCGTGATAAAAACAGCGATCTGTTTTTTGCGGCGATTGGCGGTTTTGGGATGTTCGGGTGCCTAGTTTCGATCACCATTCAGCTCAAAAAAATATATTCTGGCCAATTAGAAGTGACCGGTTGTTCCCGCCCTAATCTGGCATCGGTAATGAGCTGGTTTGATGAAAACCGCGACGGTTCAGACTATTTGGTGGGATGGGTTGATTCAACGGCCAGAGGCAAAAGCTTCGGCCGGGGTGAAATGCACAAAGCCCGCTATTTTGAGCCGGGCGAAGACCCTGCACCTGCTCGCTCCCTTTCGCTTGAGGCGCAATCGATTCCTGACAGCATTCTGGGGCTCATCCCGAAATCAAGCATGTGGTTTTACATGGGCTTCTTTTTCAATAATCCCGGTATGACGCTGGTGAATACGGGTAAATATGTTGCGGCTAAATTGCTGAGCGGTGAAAAGGGGAAAACCTACAAGCAGTCCCATACCGCTTATCACTTTTTGCTTGATTATGTGCCAGGCTGGAAATGGGGATACGGCCGAGGTGGGCTTATTCAGTACCAGACTTTCTTTCCCAAAGAAACGGCCGAAAACGCCTTTGCAGAGCTGTTAAAGCTAAATCAAGAGCGCAGAATGCCGAACTACCTAACCGTGCTTAAACGGCACAAACCATCTGACTTTTTGGTGAGCTATTCGCCCGATGGCTATTCGATGGCGATGGATTTCCGCATCACCGATAAAAATCGGGAGCAAGTGGCCCGCATGGCCCGATCAATGGATGAGATTGTTGTGAAACACAGCGGTCAGTTTTATTTTGCCAAAGATAGTACGATGCGGCCGGACCTGGCCGAAGCGACGATGGGCAAAGAAAAAGTGGCCGAAGTTATCCGTTTAAAGAAAAAATACGATCCCAAATTTTTCTTCCAAACAGATTTGTGGAACAGAATTTTTGCTCCGCTGGCAAAATAAAAACAAAAATTACTCGGGTCATACAGACCTTGGTCAGGGTCCAGATTTTTTGGCACACTTTTTACACAGATAGCCGATTTCTGACACAGCTGTGTCACACTTTTTCTCCAAAAAAAACATTGTCTATTGCTAGAATTCCTGCAAGTTAAAACGGGACAGCCCCCGCACTCTTTTAGATAAAAACTATAAACACTGTCATTTGGCAACGCCTTTGCATTTGGATCGATAAGAACGTCGAGCCCGCTATTTGTGCATGCTAAAACGCAGAACAGGGATCGGCTTTTTAAACCAAAAAGCTCTGTTGGCCGACCCTGACCAAGGAAAAACATTATGAAGAAAAACGGTTTATTATTTGGACTTTTTTCAGTCGTTTCATATAGCGCAAATGCCCCTTTGTCACGAGCAAT
>JAHDGV010000087.1:8389-15216 GCA_020631655.1 Chloroflexota bacterium
TTGGACTTTTTTCAGTCGTTTCATATAGCGCAAATGCCCCTTTGTCACGAGCAATTATGCTCGAAGGGATGACTCCGGTTACTTTATTATTGCTACGCTTTGCCATTGCTGGCATCGTATTTACCCTGATTTTGCGGTTAACAGGTTTAGCAAAAGCAAAAGGGGACGATTTAGCGATGTCTCGTCGTGGTTTAATGCTGGCGCTTATCGGCGGCATCATGAACGGGATTTCGGCCCTTTCTTACTACTTCGGCCTCATGCATTTAGATGCCTCGTTTGCGGCCATGCTCGGCGCGGCCGTTTATTCGGTTACCGCCATTGTCATCGGATCATTTATCAACAACGGGCTCAGTGCTCACACAATTCTGCGTTTGTCCCTCGGCTTGATTGGTCTTTACTTTTTACTTGGGCCATCAGGTGGTGATGTTAGCCTGCTGGGTGTTGGGCTTGTTTCGTTTGCGTCACTTATTTTTGGTATCTACCTCATCTTTATCCAAAAATACTTGGGTGATTACAACACGTTGGCTGTGTCTGAACTCAGCATTTGGGGGATTGTTTTGGCCGTATCAACCTATTGGCTGTTCTTTGACGGTGGGGCGATTCAAGTTTCATCTGCGGCCGGATGGGCCACTATTTTGATCCAAGGGATTGTGGTCAGCATCATCGGCCGCTTTGCGATGATGAAAGCGATTAAACAGATGGGTGGTGGTGAATACTCGCTCCTCAGCCCGCTAGAGACGATGCTGGCCGTAGTTTGGGCCATGATCTTCCTGGGCGAGACGTTGTCTCAGCCTCAAATGGTGGGTGCGGTCTTTATCCTTTCGGGATTGGTTGTTTCAGGGGAATGGTTCGCCACACGGATCAATGGTTTGTTTGCTGGTCGTCGCAAATTGGCCCTGCGCCGGATGCCGGTTGCTTAAACTAAAAAGGGCAAGAGATATCCCAATCTCTTGCCCTTTTTTTGAGCTAAAAGCTAACGGCTAAAAGCCAAAAGCTATACTAAATTTACTTGCTTGCGGCCGCATCGATATACGGATTGATAAAGCTCGACGTTGCGTCTAAGGCTTGCAAAGCAAGGCTGTAGTTAAAATCATCCACTTTGCCAGAGTCTCGGCAAGACAAATATGCGGGACGGGTTCGGTCAAGCGAGAAAATAAAGGCGGCTTCATATGCCCGGCTAATCTCACTCCAATCGGCCGGAACAGGCTCATAAAACACCCCAGAATAGAGTAAATTGTTATACGCATTCACATAGGCCGTACAGGCTTCAGGGTTGCCACTTTTGGCCCCATCAATGTTTCCACGCATGGTGCCCAAAGCATTCCGTACGGTAAACAAGCTGTTTTTCATTTGCTCAGCGTTGAAATCACGAACGGGGAATGTCCCTAAAATATCGTTTGGATTTGAGACATAGTAAAGGGTAATTACTTCTGGCCCTTCATCATCCCCTTCTGCACCCCCACCAGAGTTGTCGTTGTTTTGGTTGTCCGATTCATTGTTTGACTCGGCCGGTACAGGTGTGTTGGTGGCCGGAACAGGGGTATTTGTCGGAGGAACCTCTGTTGGGGTCTCAGTTGGTTCTTCGGTAGGCGTGTTCGTGGGTTCAGGTGTATTGGTTGGTGTGTTTGTTGCCGTTGGCTCAGGCGTATTTGTAGGGGTGTTTGTCGGTGTATTGGTGGGGGTATTGGTTGGTTCAGGTGTATTAGTCGGTGTGTTTGTTGCCGTTGGTTCAGGCGTTGCGGTTGGTGGAACCGGTGTTGGTGTTGGCTCTACCAAGGTAAATCCGCAGCTGGTTAGCAATCCGATTGCTAACAGCAGAAAACCAGTCGAAATAAATCGATGCACGGTGATAGACTTTAGGTTCATTACATTCTCCAGTTGACTTTAATTTGATAGGTTTGATTTTGGCTCTGTGTTGAGTTCCCCAAAATGGGCGAGGATTCCCCCGCTTGCGTTGCAGTATACAAAAAATCGGCCCGTTTCAATGTATCAAATAACGTAAAATCCTATCACTTTTTTGAGCCTAATCCTGCTAAGTTTGAACGACCTAGTAGGCTCATTATTCGACAGTAAATTTAGTTATTTCAACAAAGTCGCTCCCGCTTTCAGTTGTTTGGCGAATCGAATTAGACGCATTGTAAAGCCCTGCCACGAGCCTGTACTCTCCGGCCGGTAAATCCCCATTCAAAAACAGATTGTGCTGATCGATCACGAACTCGTTTGGCACCCAGCCTGTAGTCGGCCGACCGCTTTGAGCCGGAATGCTATCAGATTGGGCAACAAGTTCCCCGGCCGAATTTAGCAAGTGGACGAAGACCTTGTAGCTGTCCGGTTGAGTTTCCAATGACTCCCAAACCAAGGTCACGTTGGAAGGATTTTGGGGATCAAAATTGGCTCCAACCAGCCGGCCGATAGTGCCAAATGCTGGACCATCAAGCAGGTATTCAGTCTCTGGTTGTGAGAATGACCATTCAGGGGCATCGATTGCCAATGGGCCCAACAAGTGGCAGATGTCATTTGCACAAAGCTCCCAGCGATACTCATCTGTCGGGAGCGTGGCGGGCAAAATGAACGTGCTCTGCCCGCGCCAAATGTCCCCTTCGCGCCATTCAGACGTTGGCCAGCGATTGTTTACCAGCTCGATTTGCTGGGTAAACGCGCCCTCATTTGATGAGTTGATCAGATTAAGTTCCCCTGTCTCATTATTTTTAGGCTGAGTGAGAGTCTCCCAGATCATCGAGATAGCAAATGGATCACCGCTTTTCGCTTCTAACCTGTCGTGGCCGTACCCGATCAACTTTAGGGGTCCGTAGGTGAAATCTGCCTCAAATTGGGGTTCAAAATCGGCCGGAGTCGCTGGGGATGACGGCCGCATCACTTCGACGGTGCCTAAATTGAAAGACAGTCGCCCGTCGGTGGCCGGATCAATTTGCTTGCTGTACTGATCAAAAACCACTAGCTCAATTTGATAGGTGCCGGGTGGTGTGCCGGGAACCGGTTCAATCAAAAGTAAATCTTCGACATATTGATCCGCCATCCATAAACGACTTTCATAGTAGTTTTTATACAGCCTCGGATGAATCACATCCTTTGTTACCCAATTATTCCCCTGAAAACCGATCAACTGGAGATTGACTTGGTAATCAGATGCTGTGGAGTTTGGCGCTTGTAGCTCAACTGTGACGCCCAATTCCCCATCCGCCTGCATTGCCCGAGACTGAATTTCATAATCGATTAGGTGAATGCCCCCATTAAATTGAGCAAGCGGTGGCGTTCCTTCCAGCTCACTCAAGCGCGGCCGGATCACAAAAGATTCTGTTCGCGGGACTGCCCATCCTAGCAAAATAAACAGAGCCAAGCCTACAAAAACAGGTGCGGCAACGTGCACTTGACCAGACTTGTTATCAGGAACAGATTGGAGATTTTGCGGCCGATTAGGCAACCAAAAAAGACCAACTAAGCCTAAAAGCGCGAAGGCTGAAACCCAGTTTGCCCGCCTTCTGAACGGTGTCTCTCGAAAAGTCACATCGATGGTTTGCTCACCGGCCGGAACGTTGAGCGTAATCAGCCCAAATTCGTCTGATGGGGTGGTAGGGGTTGGCTCTCCATTAAGCGTTGCCGTCCAGCCGGGGTAGTCAAACACATTGACGGTTAGTTCAAAAGGCTCCGCTCCGTTTGATTGCGCTTTAAAACTCAGAGGCTCACGCGAAACTTCAGTTAGCATAATCCCATCTGCCACCGAAAACGGTGTTGAGTAGGGTTCTGGTGGGAGTCGGTCGGCCGTTTTGGGTAGGTATTCACCTTTGGCCGTAGTTCCAATTGTGTTCGACCAACTTTCCAGCTCGATGATGTCTGCAACAGTGGGGGCTTCGTTCCCTTTGCAATAGCGCGGGTCGAACCAGTAAAGGGCTGAAACAACAATGATGGGGATGATTAGCCATGCGATCCAGCCGTAATTCTTCTGGTGTGTATCGGCCGCAGGTTGGTTTGTGCCAAGTATTTGTTCAGCAGTCGAACCGATGCCCCCACCTAGCCTCCCCCATCGGTGAGGAAGTGTCAACATGGTTGACATTAAGCCCAACGAAGTTGGGCCGTTCCCCTCCCCCCGGGAGGGGTTAGGGGAGGGTCGATTTGCGAACTGCTCAATAATTACTTTGCTTGGCAAAATTGCATCGATTCCGGCCGCAGATAAAAATGCCAGCGTGAGCGCCGTAATCCCCAAAAACCGCCACGGGAACTGGACAAACTCAAGCAGAGGCACAACGTCCCAAACCGGTTCAGATGCTGGAAGCATCAAGAACCCGGTTACAACGGTTGCGGCCGCAAAAAAAGTGACCAACCATTTTTGGATTCTGTGTGAAGCAGATTTTATAAAAACAAGAAGCGAAAGTAATGCTAAAACGGTTTGTGGTATTCCCAAGGCTCTTGGGATAGATGGATTAATCAGGTCGGGATGCACCGTGCGGGGAAGAGCCAAAAGCTCGCGAAGCGTGACAAAGTTTCCCCAATAGACAAAGGTTGGTGGAACCAACAGCCGATCGGTGTGGACAAATTCTCGCTCGATGAGGGCGGGTAGCCAGAAAAAGGTGGTTAAAGCTAAGCCAAAGACTAGAACGATCACTACCTTGCTCCATTCAGCCAAGCGCCATTGGGCTTCGCTTGCAGTCTGCTTTGCCACAATGAGCCACACGGCAAAAAGGGTCAAAAGGGGGCTGAATAGCAATGCAAAGGCGTTGTGCGAGAGAATAACGGCCGCAAATGAGATGATGGTTGGGGCGGCCCAGCGCCAATCGTTTGAGCGGACCAATCTTGCCATAAAAAGCAGGCTGAGCGGCATGAGCCACCATGCAAACGACTCAGCCAAGTTACCTCGAAAGTAGACATCGTATCCCTGATAAGGGGCATACATGTAGGCGACAGCGGCTACAAAGGCGGCCGGTTGGCTGAAAAATTCTTTTGCCAGAAAGTAGATGGTGACCCCGCTGGCAATAATGCCGAATGCAAAGGTTAAGCGTATGCCCAGATTCAGGTCTCCAGCAACGATCAAGCTAAAGAATTCAGCAAAATAATAGGATAGCGGAGCATAAAAGTTAAACAGCGGAAACCCATAGCCAAACGCCATGTCAGGCGCCCAGCGGGTAAAAAACACCCCCTGCCGAAACAGGTGATCATACTGTGCTAGGCGTAAAATGTGAAAGGTGATGTCGTCACTGCAGGCTAATTGATTCCCTCTGGCGAACAGCGGCCGGACTGCGGCCAATCCCAGCACAAACAGAGCGATTATCGGCCCGCCTATTCGGTTTAAACTTCTGTTCCGTGCTTTTAGTCCTGCCACATTTTTCCTCTTTTGGGGCGACAGATTATACCGCAAACTTGTTGTTGCATAAGAACTCAGCAGACTTTTTTCATCTACACTATATCTCTGCTACGCTTCGCCCATGACCAGAAAACACGGCTTTTCATTCGCCTTTTTAAGTTACCTCATGTTCTCAGTGAACTCCCCTATTGCACGTCGGGCGTTCCTAGACGGCATGGAGCCAAACACGCTGTTGGCGTATCGTTTTACCCTTGGTGCAATTTTGTTCTTGATTACGATTGGGATCACAAATTTGGCTAAAGCTAAAGATGGTGAACGGCCGATGGATCAGCGAGGGGTTTTGATTAGCATCGTTTCTGGTTTGATCAATGGCTCCGCCATCTATTTTTACTTTAATAGCCTCGACCTTATGCCCGCTTCGTTTGTCTCAGTTTTGGGAATTGGTTGTTATATTGTGATGGTGATTGCGTTGCTGACGATTTTCGGCGAGAAATTTACGCTGATCCAAGGTATTCGTTTATTCTTGGGTATCACAGGTATCTGGCTATTGGTAGGTCCGTCTGGCGAGTTGGCATCGATTGGTGTGCTCTATGTGGTGACCGGGGCTTTACTGTTTGCGCTACACATGATTTCCCTGCAGTGGTATTTGGCCGAATACAATACTTGGGCCGTTGCCACGATTGTGGTTTGTTCGACTGCAACGCTTCTGACAGCCGTTTGGTTAATTTCTGGTGCAGGCAATGGGGGTGTGAGTTTTGCCATTCCTAGCTTCTGGAGCTGGGTTGCTGTGATTATGCTCGCCTTTTTCTCGAGCTGGATCGGCCGCTTTTTCTCGTACCGGGCAGTCGCTATTTTGGGGTCAGGCGAGATCGCATTGCTAACCCCGATCGAGACGCTATTGGCGATCACTTGGTCTATTCTGTTTTTGCAAGAATGGTTATTGCCGATGCAATGGCTTGGGGCTTTTTTGATTATCTTGGGTGTAGGCTTGGTTGGCTTAAAGTGGGTGTATAACACATATTGGGTCAGTAAAGCTCCGGTCCCGGCCGATTAATGTGATCGATGGAAAACTGCCCATTCTGCCGTATTGCAAGAGGTGAACTGCAAGCTTGGAAAGTGCTAGAAACAGAGTCTGCTCTAGCTTTTTTCGATATTAATCCGGCGAGCCTATATCACACGCTTGTGATTCCAAAAACACATTATCCAGATATTTTTGATTGCCCAGAGCCTGTGCTCAAGGATGTTATGGCACTCGTTAAGCAGGTGGCTAACCTGTATCATGACAAGCTGGGGCTAACCGATATTCAAATTGTTTGCAGTTCAGGCAGTGCGGCTCAGCAAGATGTGTTTCATCTGCACTTTCATGTGGTCCCACGGGCGGCCGGGGATGGGCAAGACATCAAGTGGATTACCCATCCCGAATACAGGTCACAGTTTGATCAGCTCTTAAAACAGCTACTCTAATTTTGATAGTTCAGACTGTAATTCTCGTGGTGAAACTGGGCCTGCA
>JAHDGV010000087.1:15316-17816 GCA_020631655.1 Chloroflexota bacterium
CTACTCTAATTTTGATAGTTCAGACTGTAATTCTCGTGGTGAAACTGGGCCTGCAAACCGAGCCGAAATCATCCCGTTTTTGTCAACAAGATAAGTCCACGGCTCGCTCTGTAGTTGCCATTCCTTAATGGTTGCGGCCGTTTCAAACGTCTCAAAATCACCAAAGATTTCGACATGCACAAAGTTCGCATTGTCCTCGTTTTCGTCTTTAAACTGTTTGATTGATTCAAGCACCGGGGCGCAAATGGCCGTTTGGCAATAAGCCGGGGTGCTGAAAGAAATAATAGTTGGCAATCCACTGCTAAACGCATCTTCCAGAGAGATTTGATACAAATCTTCATCAGGGTTTTGGTCAGATGAGATGGCCGCTAGCTCATCACCAGAGCCAACAGGGCTTTGACTAGGAACGGCAGCATCACCTACATTGGGTGCAACCGCATCTTCTTGAATTGCAACCGCAAATTGAGCCTGAGTTGAATCTCCATCGGCCGTGAGCAGGTCAGCCCGCATACCAAAGTTCCCAACCGTTTCAATCGTAGGGTAGAAGACCCAATAGGGGACAGTGTAGTCTGAGTAATTGGTGGCAGGTCCTTCCCAGATCGGGGTTGGCTCTGAACCTGATAAATCGAACACGGTGATGAAGACGGCATCGACCTCTTCGCTCACCATTCGGCCGCCATCCATGATGATGAACGGTATCCGCGGAGTTCCTTTGCCTAGGTCGTTGGCCGGAATCACAATCTGGAATTCTGAAATACCTTCAAGGCCGGTATTTGCATCTGATGATTCGCCCAAAATGACAGGCGAGTCATCGTCACCCACTGCGGGTGATGCCGGTTGTGAACAACCGATTACGAGCAGTCCGGTCAACAAAATTACCAGAGAAAATAGAGTCTTTTTAATCATTTTTAGATGGTATCAAACGGCTAAATTTTTCCCAGAATATTGTCTTTCCCCTAATACAAACTCGGGGTTGACTCCAAAAACAAAGCCTGATAGACTCAGCTCATCGGCCGTTAAGAAACCAAAAATTTTGGCCGAAATCTTACAGGAGACACAAATCAAGATGACAACTTCTACACATAAAGCACGTGCAAAAGCAACTCTTGGGTTTATCCCACTTCCTTTGCGTCTCCGTGGTCTTATTTTTGAGGACAAGCTAGCCTAGCATTCAAACTAAAACGCTTTTCCAAAGACCACGGCGCAACTAGCCCCGTGGTCTTTTTTTTTCCTTTCCATCGAAGAGCCACAAGCCACGCGGGTTAAACAGACCTCGTGGCTTTTTTGTTCCAGTTCCTAGTTTTTAGTTAACAGTTTCAAACATCCGTCTACAAAAATCCCAGCATGTTGCTGAGGGTTTTTTGTCGTGTTGATGGCTGACAACTGATAACTACCAATTTTCTCGAGGTGCAATCTTGCAAGATAGAGATTTTGATTTAAAGAAAATTGCCCGATCATCCAAACTGAGCGGAGTTTGGCAATTAATGTCAGGTTACAAACGCATTTACTTCGGAGCCGTGATTGCAATTGCGATTGCAACATTTGCTCGCACTGGCATTTATTTTTTGTTGGCATTTTTCGTTGACAACGTACTCGAGCAACAACCCCTGCGTGAGGGGACCCTGCTCCCGGCCGAGCGCATAAACGGCATCGTAGCAGAGACGGATATCTTGGACATTCTGCCTTGGTTAGCGTCACTGTTTGTTGTTTTTGCTGTTGTTCAAGGTGTTTTTACCTACCTAAGCGGCCGTTGGGCATCATGGACGGCTGAGACACTGGCTCGCAAAGTTCGCGATTATTTATACGACCACCTTCAGAGGCTTTCATTTACCTACCACGATCAAACCCAAACGGGTGAATTGATCTCGCGAGTCACTTCAGACGTTGATTCGATTCGGCTGTTTTACGCCGAGCAAGCGATCGGTATCGGCCGGATTTTGTTCCTGTTCGTGATCAACTTTGTCGGTATCTTTTTGCTCAGCCCGTATCTGGCAGTCATGTCAACCATCGTGGTTCCCGTCATCATCGTGATGTCGATCTTCTTTTTCAGAGAAGTCGGGAAAGCGTTCGAGATTTTTCAAGAACAAGAATCTCGTCTTTCAAACCGCTTTCAGGAACATGTGGCTGGTGTTCGGGTAGTTAAAGCGTTTGCTCGTCAAGATTACGAGACTGAACGTTTTGAGAAAGAGAATACTGAAAAGTTCAATGTGGGTATCAAGTTTGGTATGTTGCACGGAACCTTTTGGCCGGTAACCGACATCATCTGCGGTGCCCAAATGATCTTTGGCTTTTTTCTGGGCGCTCGTATGGCGATTGATGGGGACATCAGCGTTGGTACCTATTTGGCATTTGCTCAAATGATCCTGTTGATTATCTGGCCCATTCGGAACATCGGCCGCTTGGTGACGCAGATGTCAACGGCCGTGGTCAGCTTCGGCCGTGTGCAAGACATCATCGCCCAAGATCGCGAACCGTTGTTGCAGGGTGATCATGTGCCAAC
>JAHDGV010000594.1 GCA_020631655.1 Chloroflexota bacterium
GTGCCGTCTCCCCCCAGCGTTACGATGCATCCCACACCGGCATCTGCCATGAGTTTTGCCGCGTTGCTTGAATCATCGGCCGTGTTTTTGATCTGCATGTCAAGCAGTTCAACCGTCAGCGATAGGTTCGTTGTTTTGGATGCAGTTACAACGAGGCCGAACGAATCTGGCATCGCCAAAACGGTCTTGATGCCCAATGCATCCAGCCCCAGCAAAACCCGCTTGATGATGTTGATTTTCTCGTTGTTGTTAAACACAGTGGCATGCGCAACCAGACGGCGAATATCTTTGCCGGATGACGGATTTGCGATAATACCTACTGTTGGATGCATATGTTTTTTAACCACAAGGAACGTTGAAAAAACGGACTTAGGCGATTATTTCTTGCAGGCAGGTACACGCAACAGAAAATTTTCAAATGATGAAAAGATGGTTTCTATAGGCTTTTGGGAGGCTTGTTTTGGCTAATATTTCGTAATATGAAAAATGGATGGGTAGGCTCTGAATGGAGGTGCAGGTACTCCTTCTAAATCGGCCGATGACGAGGGTTTTATCCCTCGCCATCGGCCACTGAATTAAACGAGTAAGCGCATCGGGTTTTCGAGCACTTGCTTGAAGCGGACCATATATTCCGCTCCTTCAGCGCCGTCAGAAACGCGATGGTCTACTGAAATGGTTGCTTTCATCCGTGTGCCAATGGTGAGTTCACCATCAACCACAACCGGTACCTGATGGATGCCGCCAATCGCTAAGATCGCCGCTTCAGGTGGATTGATGATCGCTGTGAACTGGTCGATGCCGTAGATGCCTAAGTTCGAGACTGAGAAGGTACCGCCAGATACGTCATCTGGATGGACCTTGCCCTCACGCGCCCGGCCGATCATCTCTTTGTTGTCTTGCGCAATCACGCTCAACGGAGATTTGTCGGTGTTTTTCTGGACCACAACGAGCAAGCCGTTTTCGGTTGCTACAGCCGAGCCAACGTTAATGTCGTTGTGTTGAATGATGTGATCACCGCCAAAACTTGCGTTCAAGTTCGGGTAATCTTTAAGCGCCACACCGGCCGCTTTCACGATGATGTCGTTGACGCTGACCTTGATCCCTTCCGCTTCCAACATGCCGTTGACCTGCTTGCGCAACGCCATCGCCGGAGCCATGTCGATATCCATCGTCACTTGGAAGTGTGGGACCGTTTGTTTGCTCTCGGTCATGCGACGGGCAATTGCCTGACGTAAGCGTGAGGCTGGAACCGCCGTGTCGTTGGCACCGGCCGTAGCAATTTGTGCTTCTGCCATAGCAACCGGAGCCGCTGCAGGAGCTGCAGTAGCCGCAGGTGTTGCACTTGCTCCGCCGGCCGCAATAAACGCTTCAACGTCCGCTTTGCGAATCCGTTCTCCTTCAAAAGGAACTTGGAGCAGATCAACGTTGTTGTCAGTTGCAATACGACGTGCCACAGGTGTTGCTTTCACACCGGCCGGGAATTCGGTGTCGGCTTTTCCGGCCGCATCACCACTAGGTGCGGCCACTGGAGCGGGAGCTGCTTCAGCCGCAGGTGCAGATTCGACGGGAGCCGCTTCAGCTTCGGCCGGGGCGCTGTCACCTCCGGTCAAGCCGGAAATATCTTCACCCTCTTCACCCACAATCGCCACATTTTCACCCACAGCAACCAAGTCGCCTGGGCTGGCGAGGGTGGCCAATAGCACACCGGTTACTTGCGATTCAAGTTCAAGTGTCGCTTTGTCTGACTCGATCTCAGCAACAATGTCACCTTTGTTGACCTGTTGTCCGATCTCGTATAGCCACTGGTTCAGCTCGCCTTCGCGCATATCAAAGCCCAACTTGGGCATTACAATATACTCAGCCATTACAAGACCTCCTTAACGGCCGCAATGACTCGGTCTGGATTGATTAGAGCCGATTGCTCTAATTCACGTGCGTATGGCAACGGAGCCTGCTTTTGAGCCACCCGTTTGATCGGGGCATCTAAATAATCAAACGCTTTTTCTTGGATTTGAGACACAATCTCCGCGCCGATTCCGTAGGTGCCGTGACCTTCTTCAACCACAACCGCTTTGTTCGTTTTCTTGAAGCTTTCGATGGCCAAAGACAGATCTAGAGGCTGTAGCGAACGCAAGTCGATAATTTCAACTTCGATCCCTTCTTTTGAAAGGCGTTCGGCCGCTTCCATCGAAATCGGTAGCCCTTGAGCGTAGGTCACGATCGTTACGTCAGAGCCATCTCGTTTTTTGTCGCTTTTATCAAGCGGCACCAAATACTCTTCTTCCGGTACTTCGCCACGTTCTTGATACAGGGTGGCATGCTCGATAAACATCACCGGATCATCAGACCGGATGGCTGATTTGAGCATCCCTTTGGCATCATACGGGGTTGCGGGTGAAACCACGCGCAAGCCGGGGAAGTGAGCAAAAATCACATCAGGAGTGTGGCTGTGGGTTGCACCCAACTGACGGCCGCCACCACCAGGAGCCCGGAAGACCACCGGACATTTAATGTTGCCATTAAACATGTAGTGCACTTTAGCTGCATGGTTGATGATCGCATCAAACGCCACAAAAGCGAAGTTGATGGTCATAAACTCTGCCACCGGCCGTAGCCCGTTCATGGCCGCGCCGGTAGCCGCACCACCAATTGCCATTTCCGAAATCGGGGTGTCGCGCACCCGTTTCTCGCCGAACTCGTCGTAGAAGCCACGGGTTACCGCATAGGTACCACCCCAAACGCCAATCTCTTCACCCATGATGAAAACGTTCTCATCACGGATCATTTCTTCACGCAGTGCGTCTGATAACGCCTGCCGCATTGTAATTCTCTTAGCC
>JAHDGV010000088.1:0-3783 GCA_020631655.1 Chloroflexota bacterium
TAATTTAGGGACCCTCTCGAGTGCTCCAAAAATAAAAAACGGTGCCACCTTAAAAAGATGACACCGTTTGAGTTGAAAAACTGTGGCGCGGTGTTTAAGCACGCCGATGTGGTTTAAATTTAAGTCTTAAACTTACTTTGTAACCACCGGAAGGAATGTGCGTAGGGTTGGTTGCCCAACAAAGATCGTTAAGACTTTGCTAGGTGCCTCGGCCCATTCATCGTTACCGGCTTGATCTGCCTGAATCCGGCAAATACCTTGTTCGATGATCTCGAGGGTGTTTCCACTAACGGTACAAACTGATGGGCTGTTGCTGGTGTACGTTACCGCCAGCCCAGAGTCGGCCGTTGCCATGAGCGTAAAGGTGTCGCCCGCTTCTGCGTCTGCCAGACCATCTGGGGCCGGGAAGGTGATTGTTTGCTCACGTTTACTGACTGTCAGCGTGTGAGTCACACCTTCAGCAGGGGCATATTGGCTGTTGCCAGCTTGATTTGCCTGCACAGAACAACTGCCGAAGTCGATGATGGTTAGCTCTGTGCCAGAAACTGTACACACTTCAGGTGTCAGGCTATCGAATGTCACAGCTAAGCCAGAAGAGGCTGTTGCAACTAGATCGATCGTACCACCCAAAGGCACTTCAGAATTGTTGTCTGGAGAAGTGAACGAGATCGTTTGGCTTAGAGGCGGAATAAATACTTCATATGCACCCATGTCTACATCGCTACCAGATACCCGATTCATTTGGATTAGGTCAAATGGAACCGCTTCGGTGGTGTCCGCATCGTTGTCTAGGTCAAGGGTGTCGGCCGGGACTGCTGCGGTTGAACCAGCATTGACCGCAACTGAGGTGATTTGAGGCAACAAGTTACCACAGGTGTCATCATCCGTTCCCCATGTTGCGTCAGCACCACTGGTTGGATCGGTCGAGAATGGGCTGCTTGGAGCCGCAATATTGCCAACCCCTTCAGGAGCCGCACCGTTGCCGATGATCGAATAGGTCGCATTAACGGTTGGTTGACCGCCTTCACCCCAGCCGTAGGTTGTGCTGTTACCCCAGATAATACTGTTGGCAATGTTCAGGGTGTTCCCTGGCTCACGGGCAAAAATCGCACCACCCGGGTTAGGCACACTAATATCTGTTGCAGATGACTGATTCCCAGCAATGGTGGTATTTGTGATGTCTACAACATTGCTACCGGTCATGCGAATGGCTGAACCATTTTCGGTTGCATAGTTGGCCGCAAATGCAGCGTTTGTAATTTCAACGTCATTATTTGATCCAATAGACAAAGTGGTCCCTGAGTTTCCAAAGCCGTTAGGATCTTTAAATTCATTGAAGTTGCCGCAAGCATAAAAGTTGACGATGTTAATTGTGTTGCGGTCATGAATATAAACCCCGCCCGCATATTGGCCATAGGTATTTATGATCGATACGTTTTTAAAAGTTGGATTATTGTCATCGAACATGAAGATCCCAGCTCCAAAGTCTGTTGCGAAGGAGTTTTCAACCGTAACATTGTCAAAAACGGGATCATTGAAGTGACGGAAGAAAATCCCACCACCATCATCTGTGCTTTTGTGGCCGATGACGTGTAGGTTGCGCAAGATCGGGCTGGCGTAGTCGACAAAGCGGATACCTGCGCCATCAGCTTTGGCGTTTCCTTCGTTTCCGCCTGACGCTGATCCGAATGTTTGGCCACCTGTGACGGTAAAGCCGTCTAGAACTGTGGCGTTGGTGTAGGTTATTGCCTCATTTCCGGTGACAACTGTGTATGCGTTTGCACCATCTACATATTCAGATTTTTGAGTAATTCCGTTGTTGGTTGCAACATTTAGGTCGTTGTTATCGATGTCTCCAGACAGAATAGTTAGATTAGCTTCCCAGTCCCGATCATCAATGCTGACTTCACTACCTGCAAACCCCCCATAAATTTTGACCCCTTCGATCAATTCAAATGTTACTGTTCTTGGGTCACCCGGGTCGGCACCAACAGACGGTTTGTAAACCCCATCTGCTACCCAAATCTCATCCCCTGCTTCGGCTACAGCAAGCGCAGATTGCAGATCCGTAAAGGCATTTGCCCAGCTGTCACCCGTATTGGATCCGGCCGTTGCATCTGCGTCTACATAAAGAATATGGTCATCGGCACTAACAAATGAAGTGGTAAATGCGAAGAGAAGGCCAACAATAGATAAGGTAATAAGGGTTGCCCAAACAGGCTTTTTCGAGTTTTTATTAAGATTAATTGTCATGAGAGAGTATTATGATGTGTAGATTACTGCTTTGTTACTAACATGGAAATCATAGCTCAGGATCAATAAGCATGTAGTTATTTGATTTTGAGCAATGATGTGAGAATAGCTATACCTTTTTATACGTCAAGGATGACGACGACCGGTTAATGATTTTGTCAGAAATCTTTTTAAAAGACTCGAGACAAAATGCTCATCAAGGTGGAAATGTGTGACCTACCTAAGGTACACAATATGGGTCTATTCTTATGTTGTTTCTTACGATCTTAAGTTTTTCTTGAAACCAAGTAAAATTCCGTTGGTTTTTTCGTAAAGCGATATGATTATTGTAGATTATGATGAACGAAACTCCTATTTCTTCCTTTTTATTGAAGATTACAATAAGTTTGACCCCCATGCAGTTTTCAAACATAAGCGGTTTTGAATATCAAACGAAGAGAGCATCTTTTTGTTTATAATTAAAAGCTTAAAATACCCCACTTACCAAACGTTCTTTTTGCCTAAAACGACATACAAAAATAGAAAGCCTGCAGAACCGAGCATGCCTAAATTCTCGAGTGGATGAGGTAAACAAGGCAATTGGGGTTTTGAAAATAGATTTTTGATGAAACGAGATTTAGAACATCTACAGAACACAAAATTTGATCTACTAGTATTGGGGGGAGGGATTCATGGAGCCTTTGTTGCATTGGACGCTTCGCAACGTGGATTAAGTGTCGCTTTGATCGAGCGGGATGATTTTGGCGGGGCCACATCATCGAATAGTTTGAAAACCGTTCATGGCGGGTTACGGTATCTACAAGACTTGGATATTGGTCTTGTGCAACGGATGATTTTTGAACGCAAGACTTATCTTTCACTTGCACCGCATTTGGTTCACCCACTGCCGTTTTTGGTGCCAACTTTACCCAAGCTGATGCGCAGTTTGGCCGCAATGCGTGTGGCACTTACTTTAAATGATGCGATGGGACGGAAGCGAAATTCCGGCCAAGTGAAAGGGCGTGAGCTACCGGCTAGCCGTATCTTGTCAAAACAGGACTGCCTAGAGATGTTGCCCGGTCTTAATCCGGCCGAGATTACCGGCGGAGCCCTATGGTACGATGCGCAAATTTTTAACACCGAACGCTTTTTACTCAGCGTGTTGCAATCGGCCGTAGAGCTGGGAGCTAGCGCCGCCAACTATCTGCAAGCCAGCGAAATTGTTGTGCGCAACGGCCGAGCAGTTGGGGCCGATGTGGTTGATCAACAGTCGGGCGATGGGTTTCACATACAGGCAGACTGTGTGGTGAACGCCACCGGCGCTTGGATTGATGGGTTGATTCCCGGTCGCCAGAACAGCAGCACCCCCGCAAGCGGCTATCCGATGACGGTGGCGTGGAACGTGGTAACGCGCCAGTTCATAGATCAGTGTGCGGCCGGTCTGTTCGGAGATAATGGCAAGCTCTACTTTATCGCTCCGTGGCGAAACTATTCGATTGCAGGGACGGTGCATGAACCGTTCACCGGCCGGCTTGAGGATCACCATCTGCC